>RDZP01000102.1 GCA_004294005.1 Cytophagia bacterium | reverse complement strand
GGTGAAGAGTCGCAATGGCATGTCAATCCAACCACAGGGGAAATGAGAATTGGAAGTAAAATCAATCAAATGATAACAAAACAATCCAATTTATTTGAAAATGAAGATTGGAAAAATAATGACAGACCTGTTTTTCAAATTTTAAATCAATACATTGCTACTCCTGCAAAATCTGGACTATTGCTTATTCATCAAAAATATGCACAAGAAAGACTTTTGTATGATAAATTCTTGAATATCGCAGAAAAAAATAATACTCATTCACAAAGATTACTTTTTCCTGTAGAAATTCAACTCAATCCTGCTGATTTTATCATATTTCAAGAAATCGAAAGTGAAATTAAAAATTTAGGTTTTGTGTTCGAAAAACAACATACAAAACTATCACTTATCTCCGCTCCTACTGATTTAATTGACCAAAATGAAAAAGATATTTTAGAAGAAATCATAGAAAAATATAAAAATTCGGATAGACCAGATAACGAAGAAAGACGAAAAAAAGTGGTAAGTTTATTTTCAAAAAAATTAGCAAGTAAGAAAAAAACACACCTCAATAAAGAAGAAATGCATAATTTAATAGACCAATTATTTGCTTCTAAAAATCCAAACTATTCACCTGATGGACAAAAAATAATTGCCTTGATAGAAACAGAGGATTTTAATAGCTTTTTTAAATAATTTGTAAATATTAGAAAAACTGATATAAAAGAATAAACACAAGTAACTATTTAGGTACTTTTGGTGCGAGCGTGGACACTTGCACAAGATTGAATAATAATTTTTGTTAATAATACCTAAATAATTACAAAAACAATTTGATAAAAAAAATATTTCCTCTCAAAAAATTGTAATATTTTTATTTTTTTAGTAATTTTGCAAAATAAAAGTAAATTTTTTAATTCAAATGACTTCAGAACAAGCACTAAAAAAGTATTTTGGTTATGATCATTTCAGACCAATGCAAAAAGATATTATCGAGCATATTTTACAAAAAAAAGATTGTATTGTTTTGATGCCCACAGGCGGTGGAAAATCAATTTGCTACCAAATACCTGCCATTATCTCTGAAGGAACTTGTATTGTAGTCTCTCCTTTGATTGCATTGATGAAAGACCAAGTAGAAGCCTTGAAAAGAAATCAAGTACCTGCTGATTTTATCAATAGTTCACAAACAAGTGCAGAAATTTCTACCATAGAATCACGCCTTATCAACGGACAACTAAAATTATTGTATGTTTCACCTGAAAAATTGGTTACACAAGATTTTCAAAGAATGATTCAAAATTGCAATATTAGTTTTTTTGCTATAGATGAAGCCCATTGTATTTCAGGCTGGGGACACGATTTTAGACCTGAATATACACAACTTAGCCTTTTAAAACGATTTTATCCTGATAAAAGTATAGTAGCACTCACCGCTACAGCCGATATTTTAACAAGACAAGATATTTCTCAACAACTTTTATTAGAAAATCCTCCTATTTTTGTGAGTTCATTTGATAGACCTAATATCAAACTTATCATCAATCAAGGCATTGATAGAATTAAAAAAATTACACAATATTTAAAACTAAAACAAGGACAATCAGGCATTATTTATTGTTTAAGTCGGGCTTCTACTGAAAGTATTGCCCAAAAATTATGCGATTTAGGTTTTAGGGCGGAGGCTTATCACGCCAAATTAGATTCTAAAGTCAGAAGCGGAGTGCAAGAACGGTTTTTGAAAGATGAAACACAAATTATTTGTGCTACGATTGCTTTTGGAATGGGCATTGATAAACCCAACGTAAGATTTGTCATTCATTATAATCTACCACGTAATATTGAAAGTTATTACCAAGAAATTGGGCGTGCAGGCAGAGATGGACTGGAAAGTGATGCACTACTTTTTTATTCTTTTGGTGATGTAATAACTTGGACAGAGATGATTAAAAATCCTGATAATAGTCCTAATAATGAGCAAATTGAATTAAAACTAAAAAAATTAGAACGATTACAACAATTTACAGAAGCACAAATTTGCAGAAGAAGAATTTTATTGAGTTATTTTAATGAAGATTTGGGCAAAGATTGTGGAAATTGTGATGTTTGTTTATCACCAAGACAAACTTTTGATGGTACATTATTAGCACAAAAAGCACTTTCAGCACATATCAGAATGAAAAATGAAAAAAATGAATTGGCTTCAATGAATGTTTTGGTTGATGTATTACGTGGGTCTCATAATCAATACATCACCGCTAAAAAACTCAATGAAATCAAAACATTTGGCGCTGGAAAAGATATTTCAGGCACAGATTGGAGAGATTATATTATTCAAATGCTTAATTTAGGGGTTTTTGAAATCGCTTATAATCAAAATTATGCTTTAAGACCAGGTTTTATTCACAATGCTATTCTCCAAAATAAAAAAAATATTACATTAGCAAAAGTAAATTATGTCAATGTTGAAAAAAGAAAAGAAGCGATTAGCAAACCAAAATCTAAAACAGAATTATTAGAAGATGATTTGTTAGATGCACTCAAAAAATATAGAAAAGAATTAGCAGAAAAAGAAAATATTGCACCACATCTTATTTTTGGTGATGCTACTTTAGTTGATATGACTAAAAAAAGACCATTACACCCTAACGACTTCAAAGATGTTTCAGGCGTAAGTGATATTAAAGTAGAAAAATATGCACGTGGTTTTGTGAAAGAAATTATTAGAATCTGTTTAGAACATTATAGAAATGGATTTTCAACGCTAAAAGGTGCCACTTATTTAGCAACTTTAGATTTTTATCAACAAGGAATTACAGCACCTGATATGATTGCTAAAAAACGCTCAGAACAAGAACCAAAAGAACTTTCGAGCAGTACAATAGAGTCTCATTTAATTGTTTTGTATGAAAGAGGATATAAAATTGATAGAAATTTATACATTTCAGAAGATGAATTAAAGGAAGTTATACAGTTTTTTGCCAAAAATCCCAATTTAACTTTGATGGAAGGATATGAAAAATTAAACGGAAGAATAAAATATTTTAAAATGCGATGGGGACAAACTGAATTTTTAAAACTTAATAAACAAAACTAATTTTTATGATTATCAAAATTTTTATATTTTTAGGAAGCCTTTTAGGTGGACTTGCTGTTGCTTTAGGTGCGTTTGGTGCGCATGCACTCAAAGATGTTTTAGTGGCAAATGCACGTTTGGACACTTATGAGTTAGCAGTCAAATACCAATTTTATCATGCTTTATTATTGATTATTATTGGAATTTTAGGTGTATATTTACCTGAAAAATGGCTTTATTATGCAGGGTATTCGATTATTGGAGGCATATTTATTTTTTCAGGCTCTTTGTATATCTTAGCATTGACAAATATAAAATGGTTAGGGGCCATTACGCCTATTGGTGGATTATTGTTTTTGATTGGTTGGGGGATTTTGATTTTTCTGAGTGCAAAATAAAACTAATTTTTAGTTTTTTTATCATTAGCATAATAAACAATTTCAAATTTTTTACCTTTTTTTAATTGACTAATCAGCCATAATAAACCTTTTTGCTCTTGATGATAATGCATCCATTTTCTTATTTCTTTGCCTGCAAACAAATAATTAATGTGTGTAGAAACACCTTGTCCATAAAATTTTTGAGCTGTTTTATATTCAGTGATAGGAAGATTGACAGTATATTTCCTACATTCATCTTCATAATCTTGGAGTGAAGGGCGTTCAGAAATATTAAATGGATAGCGAAAATCTAATTGTAATGCAAGTCCTTCATCAAACCAAGTTGGAATTTCATTACTTTTAACAAACCAACCGAGTCTTGCCAAAAGTTCGGCGTGTGTGAGTTCGTGTGCCAAAATATCTACACTAATACCATCTAACTGCACCACAATAAAAGCACCCATCGCAGTCATGTGTGTGAGAGCAGGAACATCATTTTTTTGGCTTCCATAATAAGTAAATTCATTTTGATTAGCACAAAAAACAATGATTGGCTCTGCTTCTTTATTTCCCCAAAAACTTTTTACTCTTATTGTTGCTTCTTTAAGTTTCTTTTGAATAACTGGAATTAGTTTTTTTGGAATGAGTGGACTTACATACACATTTTTGCCTGCTTCAATAAAATTACTTTGACTAATCCAATAGCATTTTATCCAAGCAGGGCTTGCAAAATGAAAATATAATAGCACCAAAAAGATAACAAAAGCAATGCCTACTAAATATTTATACATCTTTTGTTACTAATGTTTGAAGTAAAATATTTTATGAAAAAATTATTTCTAAATTACTTTAATAACTATTTCCTCTTATCTTTCCATCTTCCTTTTTTGAAATCACCTCTTTTGATAGATTTTATCAGGTTTCCCCAAGCAAAAGGATTAAAGATTTGTAAAGTAGGTATAAAGCTTTGATTCCCTGTATTGATAGCATCTTGCATCATAAAATACTTCGTATTCATACGTGCATCCATAGGCATACTCATTGCGATTTTTGCTAATGATTCTGGATTCATATTTTCTTCCATTCGTCTGATTTTATCAGCATCAGGAAGTTGTAACGCTACAATTGCTTCTTTAAAAGCCTCCTCAGTTGGATAAGGAAAAACTTCTACAATGGGTAGATTAACGACTGCTTCATTCAATTCGACTACAACAGAATAACTTTGAGATTTGTCTTTTGGAACACGATAAAAACGTCTTTTAAAACCAACAGAACTAATAATAACACTATCACCAGGAATTACACCCAAAGTAAAAATACCTTGTTCACTTGTTCCAACTCCTCTCCCAGCTTTTGGAATATAGATGCTTACACCTGGAACTGGGTCATTTGTAGAACCATCTACCACAATACCTGAAAGCATAATTACTTTCGTTTCTCCTTGTGCTTTTAGGAATGTATGTGTTGTGATGCCGAGCACCAACGAAATAGCAAAAATAAATTTATATATAAACATATTATAATGTTTTGTTTAATATTTCTTAGAAAAACAAAAATTAGATTAAAAAGTTATAAAAAAACGATAATTTGTTCAAAGGAACGATTTTTTTTTTATTTTTCAAATTTTTTTAACAAATTTTCAGGTAAAATATACAATTTCTATGCAAAATATCATATTTGAACAATGTTTTTGCTTGTATTTTTGATATTTGATAGTTTTTATTTCATACCACCTTTGGTTACAATTTCAGTGGTTGGCATTTGTTTTTTCAGATTTTCTAAATACATCGAGTCCAAATCATTATTAAAAAGATACAAATTTTTAAGTTTTTTGAGTTGTAACAATCCTTTTGGTAAATCTTTCAAACGATTATTATTTACCCAAAGCACTTCTAAATT
Organism: Cytophagia bacterium; assembly: GCA_004294005.1. Classification (GTDB taxonomy): domain Bacteria; phylum Bacteroidota; class Bacteroidia; order Cytophagales; family Microscillaceae; genus RDXZ01. The sequence goes on along the minus strand of RDZP01000102.1, from coordinate 4,725 downwards.
TTGTAACATTGCTATTTCTTCAGGGAGAATTGTCATCGCATTTTCAGAAATTTGTAACACTTGTAAATTTTTGTATTTTGATAATGATTGGAATAAATTAATGAGTTTGATATTGAGATTACCTGTAATATTGATAGATTGTAATCGAGTAACATTTTCTAAACTTTTTGGTAATTCAGTCAATTCATTTCTTTCCAAATTAAGAATTTCTAAAACGGGCAAGTCAGCAATGTTTTCAGGTAATTTTTTAATGTCATTATCACCAATAAAAATCTCTTGTAAATTAGGTAATTGTTTCAATAGTTGAAAAGTTTCTTCCCAATTAAGTTTGTTATTGGCATCAAGCCAAAGTGCCTTTAATTTTTTAAGTGCTGTAATTTTTTTTGGTAATTTTTTGAGATGATTACCTGTGAGTTGTAACTCTTCTAATTTTTCAAACTGTATAATTGTTTCGAATGCTTTTTCATAATCAATATCAGGATTATAACCCAAATACAAAGATTTTAAATTTTTACATTTTGCTAGTTCAGTAGGAATGGATTTAAGACTTTTTTGTCCTAATCTCAAAATATCTACTTTTTCAGGAACTGAAAGTGCATTTTCTATTGACGTTTGATAGTCTTCTGGTTTTAATTCTTTTTTAGCAGCCGAATCTTTTGTATCTTTATTATTTTTGGTAGATTCATTACATGAAAAAAAAGTAAAAGCAATGAAGAATAGAAAAAAGTATGTTTTCATTATAAATGATGAATATTTTTAATTGTTTTTTTGATTTTTGCTATAAAAGTTTTGAAAGCTAATTATATTCAAACTACTATACAATTTCTAAAAAAGATAGTTCTATCATCTTTTTAACACTCCAAAAGTTTAAACTTTTGGAGTGTTTGATAGATAGTAGTCTAAATAGTATTATAAATTTTACGTACTAATACATACACTTTTAGAAAGTTAGAATAATTATTTTATCTAATTTGCTGTCCTATTGTAAAGTGGAAACGGCTTCCGCCTCTACCTCTACCTGGAATTTCATCAAATCCATAACCCCAATCTAAACCTAACATACCAAAAGCAGGCATAAATACCCTTGCCCCTACCCCTGCACTTCGTTTCAAATCAAAAGGACTGTAATCAGAATAGGTTGCAAAGTTATTTCCTGCCTCTATAAATGTCAAAGCAAAAATAGTTGCAGCAGGATTATTAGAAATTGGATAACGAATATCTAACACAAATTTATTGTATAAAACTCCGCCTGAAAGCCCTTGTGGCGTAACAGAATTATTTTCATATCCTCTCAAACCAATAATATCCAACCCTAATAAAAAGTTTTGACCAGTCAAACCATCACCACCTAATACAAAACGCTCAAAAGGACCTACTCCAAGTTGGTCATTATAAGCACCAATATAACCAAAATGCGCTCTTGTACTCAATACAAATTTACCTGGCATAGGTGTAAACCAAGTATTGTCTAACATCCATTTATGGTACTCAATCCAACGAAATTTATCAGCAGTATTCATTGTTTCATAGTTTACACCTCTATTAAATGACGAATAAGGAGGCGTAAAACTCACACTAAAATTAATATTAGAACCACTTTTTGGAAACATTGGATTATCAACACTATTGCGTGAAATAGTAGTATTAAAAGCAACACTATTTGCAACACCTGTACCATTGTTAAACAAAAACCCACCATAATTATCTAAGTTATAACGTTGATAGATAAGTGAATTGGTAATGGTGAAATAATTATCAGGCCATCTCAAACGACGACCTAAACTCAAAGTAGCACTTGTTACTTGCAAACCACCTAATACTCTACCTGTAAAATCTATTGTTCTTTGAACAGAGTGACTAACATTCAAGGATAAATTATTGGGTCTTTTTCCACCCATCCAAGGCTCTGTAAAAGTCAAGGAATAAGTTTGAAATCTACGTCCATTGGCTTGAAAACGTACTGCTAAGCGTTGTCCGTCACCTGAAGGCAATATTCCGCCCCATTGTTTTGGTTTGAATATTTTTTTGGCAGAAAAATTATTAAATACAACTCCCAATGTTCCTACAAATCCAAAAACACCACCCCAACCACCAGAGAGTTCTACTTGGTCACTTGGTTTTTCAACTACTGAATAATCAATATCTACTGTTCCATCTTGCATATTTGGAATAGGATTGATGCCTATTTTTTCTTGGTCAAAATAATTTAAAGTAGATATTTCACGTTGAGAGCGAATAATATCAGAACGTCTGAATTTTTCACCCGGTAATGTTCTTAATTCCCTCCTTACAACATGGTCACTTGTTTTTGTATTTCCATTCAGTATAATATCATTTACATTTGCTTGTGCTCCTTCATAAACTTGCATTTCAACATCAATCGAATCACCACTAATGGCTACTTCAACAGGATTAATACTAAAAAACAAATAACCATCATCCATATACAAAGAAGTAATATCTAAATCAGATTGACTAAAATTCAATCTTTTTTCTAAGGTCTGTACATCATATACATCACCTTTTTGGATACGTAATATACTGCTCAAAGTTTTGTCATCATGGATATAATTACCCTTCCAAGTAATGTTTCTATAGTAATATTTACGACCTTCGTCCATTTTGATTTTCAAACCTACATATTTTTTATTAATTTTATACAAACTATCACTCACTACACGTGCATCACGATAGCCTTCTCCGTTGTAAAATTTGATTAAATTTTCTTTGTCTTCTTCAAATTTTGATTTTATAAATTTAGAATTTCTAAAAATATTTCCTCTTTGCTTTTGTTTAGTTCCTTTTAATTTTCGAGATAATCTTTTGGTCGTAAAAGCAGTTGCATCTTCAAATTCTAAAGTTTTTATTTTTACTCTTGGCCCTTTATCTACTTGAATATTCAAAGCCACACTATTAGACAAAAGTGTATCTACTTTTTGCATTACATTAATTTTTGCACTTAGAAATCCTTTTTCAAAGTAATGTTTTTGAACAATATTTTGTGTATTTTTAAGCATTGTAGGCGTTACAATTTTACCTTTAATTACACCTAATTTTTCTGTCAATGTTGAAACCTCTCCTTTTCTAACACCTGTAATAAGCAATCGACTCAATTTTGGTCTTTCTGTTAATATATAATGTAGATAAACATTATCACCTTCTATTTTCTCGATAAAAATTTGGACATCACCCAAAATACCTTGTTTCCAAAGTTTTTTGATAGCATTAGGTAATGCCTCACCTGGTATTTTAATTTTCATTCCCAAACGAAGTCCTGATAAGGAAACCAACGCACCTGCGTCCAAAAACTTAGTCCCCGAAACTTTAATATTAGCAATATTATAGTCTTTAGGTTGATTAGGATTGAGTTTATTTTCTTCCTCAGGTTTTTCTTCTGTTTTAGTAGGATTTTGTTTTTTATTGGGAAAAAGACGTTGTGCTTGTGCATATTGCATCATCACATAACATAAAAATACGCACAATATTACAATTTTTTTCATAAGTCTTTGTCTTTATTTTAAGTAAGTTCTAAAGTCAATTTATTTTGTTATTTTTGTGAAGTTATAATTAAAAAAATAAGTATTTTAACGTATTTGTTCGCTTATTTTTCCAAATCTTCTTTCTCTTTTTTGATAATCCAAGATGGCTTCTTCTAAGTCTTTTTTTCTAAAATCGGGCCATAAAGTAGATGTAACAAAAATTTCAGTATAAGCCAATTGCCACAACAAGAAATTGCTAATTCTCATTTCTCCACTTGTTCTAATCAAAAGTTCAGGGTCAGGCATATTAGCAGTTTCTAAATATTTTTCAATTAAATTTTCAGTAATTTCATCACTATTAAGTTCTTTGCTCTCAATTTTTTGAGCAATTTTTTTCATTGCTTGTGTTATTTCCCATCTTCCGCTATAACTCAAAGCCAATACTAAGTTCAAACCTGTACAATGTGCGGTTTTTTTGATGGCATCTGTGAGATTTTTTTGACATTTTTGTGGGAGTTGTGTATTATCTCCAATACTCAATAATTTTACATTGTTTTTCAGCAAAGTAGGTGTTTCTTTATGAATTGTATTGACTAACAAATTCATCAATGCTTCTACTTCTTCTTTTGGTCTTTGCCAATTTTCAGTAGAGAAAGCATATAAAGTAACATATTTTACACCTAATTCTGCACAAAACTCTGTCGTTTCTCTTACAGATTTGATAGCGTTTTGATGACCAAAGACGCGCATTGCTCCTTTTTTCTTTGCCCAACGACCATTTCCGTCCATAATAATGGCAATATGTTCGGGTAAATTTTCAAGATTAATTTCGCTTTGTGTCATTACAATATTTTTTTTCATTTAGAAATTGTGCAAAATTAGTAAATTTAACACAAATAAAAAATATACTCAAAAGAAAATTATGTTTTTTTAACTTTTTTTTTTTTTTTTGTATTTTGCGATAGTGATAGAAGCAGACTTGCAGAGACAAAAAGAGAGAAAAAAACGAGGCTTCCGAAGTTTTTTCTCTCTTTTTTGGCTCTGTGCTTTGCACGATAGCACGTAATCGCCCAAATGCTTAATTATCAACTGATGTTATGCAGTTTATTTTTTGAATTGTCAGACCTCCGTTTTACTTTTTATTACTACCAAAAAAAATCTTAATTTCAAATTTGTAAAATTGTCAGACCTCCGTTTTACTTTTCATTACCACCAAAAAAAATCTTAATTTCAAATTTGTAAAATT
>RDZP01000012.1 GCA_004294005.1 Cytophagia bacterium | reverse complement strand
GTGCAAAGCACAGAGCCAAAAAAGAGAGAAAAAACTCGCAAAGCCTCGTTTTTCTCTCTTTTTGTCTCTGCAAGTCTGCTTCTATCACTATCGCAAAATGCAAAAATTAAAATCTATTGTTTTATCATCACAAATTTATCTTTATCATCAACAAACAAATGAAAAAATACAATGCAATCGATAGCAAAAGTGAACAAAAAGAATAATAAAAATTTATTTTGTTTAACTAATTTATCAAAAGAGTAAACAAAAACAATCAAAAACAAGTACAACCTAAAAAGACCTTTTTTTATACTATTTTATAAAAAAGGCTTTATTTTCATCATTTGACAGACTATTTTAATTTTTATGTTCTTAAATATTTTATTATTATTATTTTAAGATTAAATTTGTTTAATTATTTTCGAAAATAATCAAACAAATATTTGGAAGTTTGTTTAATGTTATCTAACTTTGCTTCAACAAAAAAAGAAATAAGTTATCAACTTTTTAAACTATATACTGTTATGGCAACTTTGAATTTGAATACTCTTGATAAAATTGCGAAATCTTTACGTCCTTTTGCGCTAAGATTGACAAAAGATGCCGATGACGCAGACGATTTATTACAAGAAACAATGTTAAAAGCCTTTACTAATCACGAAAAATTCGCAGATGGTACAAACTTAAAAGCGTGGCTTTATACAATTATGAAAAATACTTTTATCACTAATTATCAACGTGATCAACGTAGAAACACTTTTATAGATACTACTGAAAATATGCACTTTTTAAACAATAGTAATCATCAAACAGAAAATTTGGTCAATTCAACTTTTGTGATGGAAGACATCAATTTTGCCATTGACAGATTAGAAGATTGTTACAGAGACCCATTTATAATGCACTATAGAGGCTTTAAATACCACGAAATTGCAGATAGATTGAGTATTCCTATTGGTACTGTTAAAAATAGAATTCATATTGCAAGAAAAGAATTGAAAGATTGTTTGATGCAATACTCAAATAAGTAACGATTAGGACGAACTTAATTTTTATATAAAACACATAAAAATACCCAAACATAATTTTTCAATTATTTTGGGTTATTTTTTTATCCAAATAAAAAAACTATTTTTCTAATCTTTTGATATACTCACTAATAGTATGTGGATTGATGCCATCACTCACAAAATCTAACAAAGCATCTAAAACAGAAGCAAGACTACTTCCCGATGATTCCGTTAAGTCTATCCCTGAATGAATATTGATTTCACCATTTTCCGAAATTTTTACACCTATGCCTGCATGATATAACTGTTGTGGATTTTCAACAATACTATCCCCGTCATTATAAATTCTAAAAGTTTTATCTTGTAAAAAAGCATCATAATTGCTTGCAAAAAGCATATCACCTGTACGTGGCTGTCCAAATGTATAAACTCCCTGAATATCAATATTTTGCTCTTTAAAAACTCTTGCCGCCAACATTGCCAATGCACCGCCTTGACTATGTCCTGTAAGCCATATTGGTTGATTTTTATCCCTAAACTCAGCCAATTTTTCATTCACTTTTTCCCAAACTTGCCCCAATGCCTCCCAAAAACCTTGATGAACATTACCCATAAAAATCGGAAACATTCTATTGTCAATATTGCTTATCCAATCTTCGATACTATTAATTTCAGTACCTCTAAAAACAACTATAATGGCAGATTCTTCAGCCATTATCACTACTTCTGTATCAAATCCGTTGAGATTTGCATGAATAAAAGCCGTTTTTGTAGTATCGTCTTGGTCTAACTGTAATTTAGTTTTGATTTGTAATTCATCTAAATAAGCAAGTTCAGAAAGTTTAGCCAAAAAAATGGCGTTTTTTACTTCAAATTCTGTAGCAAGTGCGTGAAATGTGGACATTTTTTAGAAATATTAAAAATTGATTGATAAATAGAGAAAATAAATTACAAAATAAAAATCAAATACTCCAAAAATTTAAAACTTTTGGAGTATTTGCATCATAATAATTATAAAAAAACAGCAACCTTTTTTATTAAAATTGATAAGCAAACTGCAATTGCACTCCCCAAAAACTCACCGCACTATTATAAACCGTACCAATTCTATGTTGATGAATTATATTGGTTTGTTGATTATAAAAATCTACATTAACAGGCGTTCCATCAGCACCATTATTATGATTAAGATGTGAAGTTGTAGGTGGATTTAAGCTCATATAATTTAATTTACCACCTAAATTTTGAGTTGCTCTCAAATCGAGATAAAAACCTTCTGATGATTTAGGGTGCCAACGCAATCCCAAACCGACACTTGCTATCCAAGTTTGGTCTGATTTCAAACTTTCCGATTGTAAAGGGCGGCAATTATCTATGTCTTGTGGATCTTCAACAGTCAAAGAGGTTTCAAAAAAAGTCATACCAAATCCACTATGAAAATAAGGCATCAATGCTCTATCATCACGCGAAAATAAATCTGCTTGTGCTAAACCTTTAAAACCATAAACCATATTTGAAACACTTACAAACGTATTAGTAACTGTATTTCCTTGTGTAAAAGCAATTGGGTCGCGCTTCGAACCATAACCTCCTACTGATAAATCCATACCAAAAGACCATCGATTTTCAGGCATTTTGATAAAACCTTCTACTTTAAAATTATGAATTGCACCAATATTCAATGCCATTTGATTAGTAGGTAAATTGAGGTCATAACCAACTGAGGCGCTAAATTGTGCAGTAACTACTGAAATATTGAAAAAAGTAATCAATAAAATTATAAATATATTTTTCATCATTATAAAAAGTTTAGGAGTGAATAGCATTAAAATCATTACTTCATTTGTCATTAAAATATTACAAAATATTACAAAATAATTGTTAAAAATATTTCATACAAGTTGGATAATTTTCTATCCATTTTCCAATTATTTTTTGAGTATCTCTGTTATCAACCATTTTTTTAATATAAATTTTTGCTTCATTTATTGTACTAATCGCAGTTGATTTTTCTATATAACCAAAACCTAAATAACGTCCATTTTCGACAACAACTACTCCATTTTCTTGGTTATTTTTTCCATTGGTAACAATTACAAAACTCTTTCCTGCGTACACGTGTAGGCTTTTCATTGCTTGATTCACTTTTTCATTATAAATTTCAGGGCTTTCTTCTTTGATACAAGCACCTTTGCATTTTTTGATTTGATAATCAAAACAAGCACCTTTTGTTCTGTATAATTGACATAATTTCATACAAAGTTCATATTTTTGTACCAAACTATATAAAATTCGGCGTGCTGTTTCGGCACTTTCAGCCACTATCAAAGGTGGAAAAGGTTGCTTAATGATTTTATCAACATAAAATTGTCTGTATCCATTTTTATCTTCAAAATTAAAAATTCCAAAATAATACCTACTTCTTCTTTGTGCTTTATTAAACATTGGCGTATGTTTTTTGATTTCATCAGATTCGTATAACAAAGCAATCAATTCGCTTCCCGTAATTTCAAAACTTATATCTGCGACACGATTTTTAAATTCTATTGTTTTTGCATCTTTGATATTAGTAGAAAAATGTGATGCAATTCTTTGTTTTATGTTATTACTTTTTCCGATATAAATAATATCGCCATTTTCATCATAAAAATAATAAATTCCTGCTTCTTCAGGCAAAGTATTAAATTTTTCTCTCTTTACTTTTGGTGGTAAATTTTTGGCATTGATTTCATCTTCAAAAATAGAAAAATGTTCTTTTTCAGCATCTTTGTCAAATAGTTTTTGGAACAAAATAGTTGTTGCCATTGCATCACTCATTGCTCTGTGTGCTTTTTTGTGTTCAATTTGAAAGTATTTTGTCAAAGCACCCAAACTATATGTTTCTAAATTGGGGAATATTTTTCGAGACAATCGCACAGTACAAAGCGTTTTCCTTCTAAAATCATACCCTAAACTCAAAAATTCTTGCCTCACAAAAGTATAATCAAAGTGTGCATTATGCGCAACAAAAATTCTATCTTGTGTCATTTCGATTATTTTTTTTGCAACTTCAAAAAATCTTGGTGCATCTTCTACCATTTTATTAGAGATATTTGTCAGCCTCGAAACATATTCAGGAATATATTTATCAGGATTAATAAGTGTTTGATATTGGTCAATTATTTCTTTTCCATTATGAACCACAATAGCAATTTCAGTGATTTTATCTTCTGTCGAACGACCTCCTGTGGTTTCAATATCAATAATGGCAAACTCCATACGCTTCTTTTTTAGTATTTTTTTACAAAAATAGATAAAATTATCTAAAAAAAATAAAAAAAATGGTTGTAATTTTAATTTTTTAGACTACTTTTGTAAAAAATATCAACAATTTAATAGCATATTTATTAAAAACATTGATAATCAATACATTATAAATTATTTTATCGCAATAGAAATCATGACTAAAAAACAAAAGTTTGCTTTTTTTCTTGGATTAGGTATCGCAGGAGCAGCAGCGTATATTTGGTATAAAAATAAACCGCCTCAATTCAAAATTATAGATTTTAATCAAAAAGAACGTAGTGTGAAATGGCAATATGGGAACTTGGTTAATATCTCAAAATCAGGTCAAAACAATACCTACAGCGATTCGAATGATTCTGATTTTTATGTCAATGTAGGTCCAATAGAGCAAGAAGGCAATATTGTAGGGATACGTTTTAATTTTTTGGGTAAAGACCAAAGAGAACCACAATTCGTATATTTTCAATAAAAAAAGTGTTTCATCTCTGAAAAGAAATGAAACACTTTTTTTGTAACTATTTAAGTACTTTTGTTGCAAGCGTGGACGCTTGCAAAAGGTGTTGTTTTTTTTATACAAATGGAATCAAAATTTCAATTTTTGTTCCTTGAATTTTATCAATAATATGTAACTTTATTTTTTCTTTTTGTTCATAATTCAACAATTCCATTCGTTTTTCACTTGCTTTTGTTGCAAATCCTGTTGATTTATTTTTATTTTTTTGATTGATTTCTGTTGATATTTTTCGTCCTACTCCATTATCATCAATGACGATTTTTAGTATTTTTTGATTGATAACACTCATTTGAATAAACAATTTTTTATGTCCTTTTTGGTGCAAAAGTCCGTGTTTAAAAGCATTTTCCACAAAAGGCTGAATCAACATCGAAGGGATTTTTTTTGATGAATATTCTTGGACATTTTCTACATCAAATATATAACTAAAATTATTATCAAATCGCGATTTTTCTAATAATATATAAAGTTGTAAAATTTCAATTTCATCTTTCAAACTAATATAAGCGTCTTCCGAAGCCTGCAAACTTTTACGCATCAAATCACTAAAATAACCCAATAATTGTCCCGCTTCTTTTTTCAAATTGCTATAAACTAAACCTTGCACAGTATTTAAAATATTATACAAAAAATGTGGATTCATTTGAGAACGCAATGCAGTAAGTTGTGAGGACAATAATTTTTCTTTTTGTGTGTGCCTTTGTTTGTATTTTTGTAAATAAATATGAGCAATCCAATAAAAAAAAAGAACAATTACAAACGAAATAAAAAAGTAAAAAAGATAAGTTTGATACCATTTTTTGGGTACTTCAAAATTGACTTTATAAATTTCACTTTTTAGATTCGATACTTCATCGGTAGCATAAAATTCAAAAGTATAATGACCATAACTTAAATTACTATATTTAATAGTAACTGTTATATCTTGTATAGTTTGCCAATCTTTGTCTATTCCTTTCAGGCGATAATAGATTTTAGTTTGTGAGGGATTTTTATAACTTAATGCTTCAATGACAAAATAAGGTGAAAAAATATCGCCTCCTTTTTTGATAGGCAAACAATTTAATTGCTCTCTTACCACAGTACGATGGATAGGTAAACTAATAATATCAGTATTGACCACAAGTAGCAAATCATTGAAATCAGGATAAAAATCTTGGAAGTAAATTTTACCCATTGCATTGTCATTTAATATATCAACTAAGGCATAATTAGGACTTTGTAAATAGCCTACTTCTTCATCTGTGGCAATCCAAATTGTATCTCTTACATTTTTTACGGCTCTTATAATATCTGTTTTTAGTCCATTTTTTTGATGAATTTGGTGAATAACTTTTTGATTATCAATGATTAAAACACCTTGACTAAAAGTTCCTACATATAATTTTCCATTTTTATCTAATGCCATTCTACGTGCTACAATACTTTCATTATCATTTATTTTGATAACTTTTTGATTGCCTTCAAAATCATATTGATATAAATTATCATCATATCCTACCCAAAATTTTTTACGAATTGTATCTAATTCTACAGCATAAGCACGCCTTTGTTTGAGATTATGCAGAGGGAAATCAATAAAAGTTTTATTAATGTCTTCAGGCATAAAACCCAATATTTTTCCATTATATTTTATCTTATCTTCAAAAGGCATTATAAAACAACCATGATGAGAAGTAGCAGTCAATAGGTATTTATCTTGATAAACCCTTAAATCTTTTGGAGATATTTTTTTTAAAGATATACTATTTTTTGTTATATTTTTATCAAAAATCCCGCTATTTGTCCACACTTTACTATCTCTTGGAAATATTCTTGTGATTTCTCTTAAAAAATCATTTTGATATGTTTTTACATTCTTTCCTTCCAAATTTGTATTGTATAATTTTCCTTTCGAAGCACCCAACCAAAAACTATTTTCTTTGTCATCTTTTTGAATTTGTGTGATAACTTCACCCTTTTGACTCAAAAAAGGCAAAGGATTATATACTTTTGTAGCCAACGAAGGACAAAACCAAAGCCCTGTATCGAGTGTACTTATCCAATAATTACCTTGATAATCTCTTACGACATCAGTTATATTTTTATTAGGAAAATACAATTCTGCTTTTTTTTCTTCTATATTCCATTTAAAACCACCCTCTTTGGTGCAAATCCATATATCTTTTTCATCAGTTTTTGAAAGATGATAAACTGGAAAACTTGTATTAATATTATCAATATCAGGTAATTTTTTCCATTCATAGTTTTCAAAAACAGCCATTTTCCTTTCTGAATGTGCTTTTTGAATTGAATATATTTTATTTTTGACGACTAACAAACGTGCATCTTTTTCTAATACTAATTTTATTTTTCTACAATTTTTTGTAGTAGAATCAGCATCAATAGGAATAATAATATATTCTTTTTGTGGAAAATTTACGATATGAATTTCTTTGTTCTCAAACAAAACCAAATCAGAAATATAATTATTTTTCTCACTCAAATTATAACTAAAATAGACTTTTTTAGAGTGTATGTGCATTTTTATCAATCTATTAGTCGTAATAATCCAAATAAAATCATCATAAATTAAGTAATTAATTACTGAAGACACACTGCTAATATAAGAGGGGATTTCGAGTAATCTTAAAGTATCATTTTGAGTATAAAAAATCTGTGAAGCAAAATTCATTCCCCATATTTCTCCATTTTTATCCTCTTGTAGATGTGTAACCTCCATTTGTTTTGTAGTGATAAATGGTATTTGATTAGAATTTTTACCATTAAATCTCAACAAACCTTTGTCCGTCCCCAACCAAAGTCGACCTATTTTATCTGTATATAAATCATAAATCGTATTGGTGGGCAACTGATAAGGGTAAGCAATCGGACGTAGATAAGGATTTTGTCCTATTGCATCAAAAAATTTAAAAAAAATCAACAAAAAAATGAGAAGTAATTTGTTTATCATTTTTTATTATTTTTTTAGTAATACTACTACATTTTCTACATGGTAGGTTTGTGGAAACATATCTACCGCTTGTGAATCTGCTAAGACATATACATCACTCAAAAGAGCAATATCTCTTGCTTGTGTAGCAGGATTACAACTCACATAAACAATTTTTTGTGGTGCTGCTTTTTTGATAACCTCAATCACGTCTTCGTGCATGCCTGCGCGTGGTGGGTCAGTAATAATTACATCAGGTTTTCCGTTTTGATTGATAAAATCTTCATTCAAAATATCTTTCATATCACCCGCAAAAAATGTTATATTATCAATATTATTATGTTTTGCATTCAGTTTTGCATCTTCGATGGCTTCTTCTATGTACTCAATTCCAATTACTTTTTTTGCTTTTGTGGCTACAAATTGTGCAATCGTTCCTGTACCTGTATAAAGGTCATAAACAATTTCATTGCCTTGTAAATTTGCCATTTTAATAGCAATTTGATATAAAATATACGCTTGTTCAGGATTGGTTTGATAAAAAGATTTTGCTCCTACTCTAAAAACAAGATTATCCATTTTTTCCTCTATATAAGGTTTTCCTGCAAATAAAATAGGCGTTAAATCAGCATAACTATCATTATTTTTTGGATTAATAAAATATTGTAGTGAAGTAATTTCAGGAAATTTTTGTTTTAAAAATGATAATATTTCATTGATTTCTTCTTTTTTATCTTCAAAGAAAATAATAGCGACCATCAAATCACCTGTATTTGAATTTCTGATGAGTAAATTTCTTAAAAATCCGTTTTTGTGTTTAAGATTAAAATAAGCCCATTTTTTTTGTTTTGTAAATGCTTTTATTGCCTCTCTAATCGAATTAGAAGGCTCAGCCTGCAAATGACAATGATTGATTTCTAATACTTTATCAAAATGACCGGGCAAATGAAAACCCAATCCACCTTCTCTTTCTGTGCCTTCTTCTTTTTGTTTTTGAAAAGTTTCAGTATCTAACCATTTAAAATTAGAAAAAGTAAATTCTAATTTATTTCTGTATTGAAATTGTTTTTCAGAACCAACAATTGGTCTAATAAAAGGAACATCAACTTTTGCCAATCGCACCAAATTATCGATAACTTGTTGTTGTTTTGCTTCTAATTGAGTAGAATAAGGAAGATGTTGCCATTTGCAACCGCCACAAACGCCAAAATGCTCACAAATTGGATTGGTTCTATTTTCAGATAATTGATGATAATGAATTATTTTTCCATAACTATAACCTGTTTTTTGTCTGATAATTTGTACATCAACTATATCATCGACTGCGACAGTGTTTCCCTCCAAAAAAACAACTTTATCGTTGTATTTTGTGATGGCTTTTCCTTCTGCTCCTAATCTTAAAACGGTCAATTTTTCGAGGATAGGCAATGGTTTTTTTTTTCTGCTCATTTTTTTGTTATGAAAATTTGTATTCGATTTGCAAAAATAAACAAAATATACACAAAATCAAAAAAAAATGCCATTGATTGTTTTAAATCAATAACATTTTTTATTCATTTTTAGAAGTACGTTAAAAAAAAGTAATTTAAAAAAATTATTTCTTTTTTTCGTCTTCTGTATTTACACCTTCTTCAATGGATTTTTTTACGCCGTTAGTAGCATCTTTAAACTCACGAATGCCTTTTCCTAAACCTCTTGCCAAATCAGGTAATTTTTTTGCTCCAAAAAATAAAAGGATTACAAAGAAAATTAACAATATTTCTGGCCCACCCAAATTAGGCAAAAATAACAATATTGATGTGATATTCATATTTTAATTTATTTTTTTTGCAAAGTTAATAAATAAAATCTTATTTTTTGATAATTGATTTTATTTTTATAAAAATTTATTATTTTATTCCGTCATTTCTCCACACAAAGACAAAGAAAGTTGTTTTTTAAGTTCAATTTCGGGTAAATTTTGGGCTAATAAATACATCATTTTAGTTATTGCTGCTTCGGTGGTCATATCTGATGCACCAATTAAGCCCATTTCTTTGAGTTTGATACCTGTGGCGTATCTTCCTTGTTGTACTTTTCCGCCCAAACATTGTGAAACATTATAAATAATGATATTTTTTTTCAATGCTTTTTCTAATATTTCCAAAAACCATTTGTCTGTTGGTGCATTACCAGAACCATAAGTTTCTATAATTATACCTTGTAAATTATCAGTATCCAAAATACTTTCGATAATTTTTTGACTAATACCAGGATATAGTTTTAGAACGCCTACATTTTCATTGAGTTGTAAAGGCAATGTAGGTCTAAAAATGGGCGGTGCAGCCAAAATATTTTGTGTATCATAATTGACGTTGATGCCTACTTTTGCCAAAGGTGGATAATTAAAAGATTGAAAAGCATCAAATTGACTACTTTCTACTTTCCTTGCACGATTGCCTCTCAACAATACATCATTAAAAAAAATACAGACTTCAGGCACAATAGGCAAGTTGTTTTCTTTGGCAGAAGCTATTTCGATAGAGGTTACTAAATTTCTACGGGCATCATTTCTGATTGCACCTACGGGCAGTTGCGCACCTGTAAAAATAACAGGTTTTGTTAAGCCTTGTAACAAAAAACTAATGGCTGAGGCGGTATAAGCCATTGTATCTGTCCCATGTAAAACTACAAAACCGTCATAATGAGCATAATTATCGATGATTTTTTGTGCAATTTGAATCCAAATAGATGGCTTCATATTCGAAGAATCTATCAAATCCGAAAGAGAGGTAATGGTCAAAGCACACGATAAATGTTGAAGTTCGGGTACTTTGGCTAATATTTGTGAAAATTTAAAAGGTACTAAACCTGCTTTTCGTTTATCATAGACCATTCCTAATGTTCCACCTGTATAAATGACCAAGACTGCATTTTTATTTTTTGACATATATTTTTGCTACAAATATTTTAAGCATTTTTTTCTCCTACAACAAAATACATCTTAATCAATCCTTTTCCTTTCGCCTCTATTTCTCCTCTGTATTCACATTCGTAAATATCTTTGACTAAATTATAAGTTGCTTCTGTTATATTTACTTTTCCTACTTCGCCATTGCTTTCTGCTCTGCTTGCGGTATTCACTGCATCACCCCAAATATCATACGCAAATTTACTTGTTCCTACCACACCTGCTACAACCGCACCTGTATTGATACCTAAACGACACTCAAAATAATCTTCTCCTTTGGCAATACATTCTTCTTTATATGCCTGCATATACTTTTGAATTTCTATGCCTGCTTTGATGGCATCAATCGGGTTAGTTTCATTAGCAATAGGCAAACCACCCGCACACATATAGGCATCGCCAATGGTTTTTATTTTTTCGAGATTATATTTTTCGATAATTTCATCAAATTTTGAAAAACATTTATTCAATTCATCAATTACTTGTTCGGGAGTCATTTTGGCAGTGCGTTTTGTAAAACCTTGAAAATCGGTGAACAAAACTGTTGTTTTTTCGTATTTTCGTGCTTTTGCTTTTCCTTCCTTTTTAAGTTCATCTGCTACCTCATCAGGTAAAATATTACGTAATAATTTATCAGATTGTATTTTTTGGTAGGAAATTTCTTTGTTTGCTTTTTTCTGCCTTTGTTGTCCACGAAAAAGTACGATTGCCAATACAAAAACCAATGAAAGTCCTGCAGTCAAAGCAATGTTAAACAATCGATTACGGGCAATATTAGCGTTTTGTAGTTTGATTTGGTTGTCTCTTTGCTCTAATTGATGAGAGTTTTCGAGTCCTGAAAGAATTTTACTATTATTTTCGTTGAATAGACTATCTTTTAGGTTATATCCTTCGGTTTTGAATTTAAGTGCATTTTTAAAATCACCTTTTATTTCATAGATTTCTGACAATAACTCTCTACCCTCGATAACTCCTTTTTTAAAGTTTATTTTTCGACTTATTTCTAATGCTTCTTTTGCTTCATTGAGGCTTTTTTCTGTTTGTTGATTCTTTAAAGCAATTCGGGCAATACCATATTTACTTTCAACTATCATTTGTTTGTTATCTATTTTTTCAGCCAAATTTTTTGCTTTTTCTTGGTAATCCAAAGCCTTGTCATAATCTCCTAAATTATAATAAACATCTCCCAGACTATTATAAGAAGCAGGTAATTGAAAATTATCTTTGATTTCTTCTCTGATTATTACTGATTTTAAATAATATTCTATTGCTTTGTTATTATTTTTGATTCTTTTGTATATTTCCCCTAAATTATTCAATAAAACCGCTTCATTTTTTCTATCTTTTAATTTTTGTGCTAATTGCAATGCCTTTTCAAAATAAGCAATGGCTTGTTTATAGACTAGTATATCTGATTGTTTTTCATCAGCTTGATTCATAAAAACGGCGGCTAAATTATTGAGTGTTATAAGTTGCCCTTTTTCATCTTTAATTTTCTCTCTTATTTTTAGTGCTTTCAAATAATACTCCATCGCAGAAGTGTAATTACTTTGGTCTGAAGATAGAGTTCCTAAATTATTATAAGAAATAGCTATACCATCATTATCTTTTATATTTTCTCTTATTTCTAATGCTTTTGAATGATATTCATAAGATAGTTCAAATTTTTTATTCCTTTTACTAAATATCCCTAAGGCAGTCAAAGACCTTGCTTCACCTTTTTTGAAGCCCATCATTTTTGCTTCTTCTAAGGCTTGTTTGGCATATTGTTCTGCTTCTTTGGGATTAGTACTTGAAGATACTTTTGCTATTTCGTTCAAAACATTAATGCGAACAGTATCTTTGATATCAGGCAATATTTTTTTGAGGCTGTCCAATAGTTTAGTTTGGTTTTGTGCCAACAATAAATTAAAAGAGCAACAAAACAATAAAAACACGAGTATTTTTTTCATATTTCTGAAAAACAAAAAATTTATTAAGATTTATAATAAAAACAATGCAAAGATAGTATTTTTTTATCAATAACAAAATACCTACCAAAAAACCTATTCAAATTTATTTCTGAATAGATTTTTTGGTAGGTAAAATCAAATAATTACTTTCTAAACAAAAATAATTATTTGTTTTCTTTTATAAATTTACTTTCTAAAACCTTATCAGGCGTAAATAATCTCAGTACATAAAGACCTGATTTTACTTGTTTCAACCAAATATTAATACTCTCTTGAATATCCAACAAATTACCTTTTCCTTGCCACACAGATTGCCCTACACTATTGAATAATTCAGCACGCAAATTAGGATTGTTTACCCACTCTGTTTTGGTTTGTAATTGTATGCTTTCAGTAGTAGGATTAGGATAAACCAATAAAGTTTCTGTTTTACTTTCTAATCTAATATAAATTAATTTGCTGTACTCATACACTGCATCAATATCCAACTGTTTCAAACGATAATAGTAAGAAGACGAAGCATTGTCATCTACAAAACTATAACGGCGTGTTTGTGAACTATTGCCTCCACCATCTTTGAAACCAATGGTTGTAAACTCTTTACCATCTGTACTTCTTTGAATCTCAAAGCCCATATTGCGTGTTTCTGTGGCAGTAGTCCAACGTAATTCTACTTGATTGGTGTTGATTCTTTGCCCATCAAAATTGACCCAACCCACTGATAAAGGTGCTGTAGTAGAGCCAATGATAAACTGACTGAATTGGTCAATATCTGTTGGACCACCTGCGAAACGCAAACTACCAAAACCTGTCGCATTCTGTACAAAATTCCAACTACTTGCACCTGTCGCATTATCAGGGCGTTTGTAAAGTTTGAAAGCGGAAAATGGTTGTCCACCTAAATTATCATTGACAGGTTGTTCTAATCTTAATTCTAATAATCTATTAAATGTTAAATTACTACCATAATTACGAATCACCCAATAACAAGATATAAAATTGTTGCTATTGTTAGGGGCAGATACATTTGGATAACTCTCTGGAGCAGTTTCTAATCTCGTAACCACTAAATCACCATTAGGATAAGGACCTGAATTAGGAAAAATCATAGATACACCGGGCGTGGCGAAATTAGTATAAGATGCGCCATCGCCTGTATTAACCGTAATACGTTGCACAGAACCATCGCCTACGGGCTGGTCTGCACTTGCCCAAGTAGGTGCATTAAAAAACTGCATATCACTACCTAATTGTAAATCTTCTGTATAAATACCTGTGCCTTCATCAAAACGATAGTAACTCACTAAATTTTGAAAATTAGGATGCGTATCATTGGCACGCAAGTTCATCATATCTTTGATAGTATTAGCAGACAATGGTGTATTCCAAATACGAATTTCATCTATGTACCCATCCCAATAAATATTACTTGCAAAATTTTTGGCAATGTTCATCAAAGTTCCTCCTGACAATGTACCTGTTGCACCTGTACCTGTTACGTCTAATTTTCCATTGACATACAACTGGATAGCACCTGTTGTGCTATTGCGTGTTATGGCAATATGATTCCAAGCATTTGCTACTACGGTATTAGTACTTTGAATGGTAGAGGCTATGCCTGATGAATTTCTTGTACCAAAAGCAAAATTATTGTTTAATAAGGTAATACCATAATCATTGGTACCACCAGCGGCTTCCATTGTTATAAAAGGTCTGCCTTGATGCCAATTCGTCCCAGAAATAGTGCTATTAGAAGGCATCTTTGTCCAAAATTCTATAGTAAAATCATTACCTACAATAGTATTTCCTGTTTGTGCATATTGTGAACTACCATTGAATAAAATCATTTGTCCACCATTTCTGGCATTAGAAGTGATACTGTTTCTTTCTCCTAATATGTATTCACCTGCGATAGAAGATTGTCTAACGGCTTTTGCTTGCAAGCGATTAATAACGGCTCCGTATTGCGTCCATGCAGCTGTTGGGTCATCTCTATGTGCAAAACGCAAGGCATTTGGTTTTATGACTTGTGTATTGGTAGCATATTGATAAGTCAAATCTCCTTTTGGATTAGTGCCACCCACAAAAAATACCCCAAAATAACGCGAATTATAAAGTGTTGTGTAATTGGTAGGAAGAGTAAGATTATTAGGTGCTTGTTTTATTTTATAAAGATGAATACCTGCGGGAGTGCCTGAAAAATCATTAATAGTCATTGCATCAACATCTGTCAAAGTTAGGGTTGAGCCTCCATAGGTATTGACAGATATATCGCCTAATGGTGCAGAAGATGTTGCCCAACTTGGTGACCCAATTAAATTCGCATCAAAATTTGCTCCGTAGGCTTTGTTTTCTGTCATTGTGCCTGTGTTTTCATCTAAGCGAAAATAAGCCACTAAACCACTTTCATTGCCTATCAATTTTGAACACATACTGGCGCGTATTTGCGCTTGAGTACGCATAGTGTTCCAAACACGCACTTCGTCTATTTGTCCATTGAATGGCAAACCGTTATCTGGTCTTGAGCCAATGGTAAGATTTTGTGTATTTGAGGTAATAGGAAACGGCGTTCCACCCCCTTCTGTTATACCATTGATATATAATGTATAAATACCACTAACACTAAATGATGCTGCAACGTGTATCCATGTATTCTCAGGCAGTTCAACCGAAGTATGGTTGGTAACATTATTTTGTACGACTGCTAACAGATTACCATCGCTTACTTGTAAGGCATATCCTGCACCCGGTATTCTTTTAGAAATGATTTCCTGATAGTTACCTGTGTGCGTGAATTTTATCCATGCCTCTAAGGTAAAAGTATTAGCATTTGTAAAATCAACAGAAGCGTTATTAGGTATATCTACTTTTCTTGCTGTGCCATCAAAAGTAAGCGTATTCCCACTTCCCGCAGGCAAGATAGTAGAAATCATTTTGGTATTCGACCAAGTACCCGCAGAAGGAGTTCCTTGCCTCACTCTGTAATAATAAGTCATATTGGGCGATAAACCGGTTCTCACAGAACTTACGCCTGTAATGCCTGTTTGGGTGGGCGTTCCTGTGAACGAACCTGAAGTAGAAATTTCTATATCATAACTTGTTGCACCAATAATCCCTGTCCAATTTGCCGTAAAGCTTGTAGTCGTAACATTCGTAGCTGTGATAGCAATGAAAGTAGGACAATCATTGATATCGCCCGAAATAACCCAGTTATTAGGCGTAGAAGTAAGAATATTACGTGCCACAAAGCCTGAACAATATCGCAATCCTGTAAAAACTAATGTTACATTCGGTTTTACAGTTTGACTCGCCCAACCTATCAACGTAGCATCATAATTTGCCACATTAAGATTGGTATTTTCTAAAATCCCCCCCATATTATTAACATTGCTTACATTCCAACCTGCTAAAGACTGATTGAATGAAGTGGCATTAACAAACATATACCACATATTTGTTACATTGCTTGTGTTCCAAGTACCTAAAGGTTGATTAAACAAAGTAGCATTCTGAAACATATTACCCATGTTTGATACTGCACCCACGTTCCAAGAGCCTATAGGTTGATTAAAACTACTCGCACCATTGAATACGTGCTGCATATCTGTAACATTGCTTGTATTCCAACTGTTCATACTATTGTTTCCTGTAAAAGCGGTACAATTACTAAACATACTATTCATGCTTGTAACTGCGCTTAGATTTGGACTATCAGTAGCATTAAGTTGCAAGCTCGAACAACCATTGAAAGCATTTTCCATACTCATCCAAGCGACATTGCCCCATTGTTCGATGGTTTTAATTTTGGTCTTATCTCCTCCATTATTAAAAAATATACGCGGAAAAGTACCTGTGATATATACTTCATACATATCTCCGTCGGTCAAGCCTACGATGGCATGGTTAGCTGTTTGGTTGGCGGTACTATTTTCGTTTGTACCGGGTGAAGTAAGGTTTTTCCAAGAAATCGTATAATTGTAAGTTCCCGTTGTTGTGAGTATGATGATATTGTTCCCTCCTACTTGCCAAGTAGTGCGAAAATAAATAGCAGGGTTAGCCGTATAAATACCAAATTCAACTGTACCACCAGAAAAAGCAAACCCCACACTTGTTTCAAAATCTCTTGTACTAGGATAATTAGTTGATAATGCACCCCAAGTTCCAGTGTACCTGCCTATTGAACTCATACCATACAAAACACCTACACCTACAGGGCTACTAAAGTATACACCAGAGTTCGTAGAACCATTATTTATAAACCAAGAGCCAGCCCCATTATTAGGTAATGTCGCTGTAGAAGTACCAAAACGCACAGAAGCGTTACTGGCACAAGTGTTTATAGCAATACGTCCTAATTGAGTGGCACTTCCCACAGGAAAGGAAAGGTTAGAGCCTCCGTCGGTTCTTATCAAAGCCCCTGTGCCATTGGTAACTACCCAACCATTAGTACGTGTTAAATTTGCAACAAGACCACTGAAAGTAAGGTTACTACTTCCCAAATAGACAAGTCCTCTGGTAAGGGTAAGATTATTATTAACAGTTATATTACCATTGGCATAGACAATATCTGTATCAGACGTTTTATTAACAATCAAGTTACCAAAAATAATAGGGGATTGATTAGGAACAGAAAGAGAACCACTACCTGAAAAGGTTACAGTTTGTCCATTGTGAGCGAATACTCCCCCACCTGCTAAATACATTCCACCCTTTATATCCATATTAAAAGTTGAGGCATTAAGCGTAGAACTTGCCACTACTGAAAGGTCTCCATTCAAAGTAACTGCTCCTGCAAGCGATTTTGTGCCGCTGTTAGAAGTTTCAACGTGATGATAGGTAGCACTTCTTATACTTTGCGTGCCTCCATTATACCTGAACCTGTTTCCAGAGGCAGATACATTAAAATTGGTAACGGTAGGTGAAGGCCCACCTTCATACAACAAGGTGGCATTGGCATCATTGGTAAATGTACCTGCACCTACCATATTGCCTTGTATAATAGTAAAATTTGTGTTTTGATTGATTAAAGTGCCACTAATAGTAAAATTGTTCGTACCATTAAAACTCACCCAAGCAGTCGAATTTAATACTGTTACAGTATAAGGAGAGTTGATAGTACCTGTACTTAAAGCCGTAGATTGTCCAAAATTCAAATTTGACGAGCCTTGTATGGTCAAGGTATTAGTGAATGTATAAGTTAAGTTACCAGACAAGTTAAATGTACCATTATTAGTAATATTACCTCCAAAATTCCATTGATTGATGCCTGTAGATTGTGCTGTCCCTGCTGCATTGACTGTAAAAGTGCCATTGAAAGTACTAATTCCACCTGCAACATTATCGTCTAAAACTCCACTTACTATTGTAGCCCCTGATATATCTATGTTATACCCATCTAAACGTAAAGTACCATTCACAGTAAGTGTGAGTAAATTAGGACTATTTAAATTAAGCGTAACTGTATGCCCCGAAGCAATAATAACATCATCACCTGCAACAGGCACAAATCCACCCGTCCAAAGAGCAGGAGTGTTCCAGTTTCCTGTGCCTGTACTTGTGCGCGTAACAGCAAAAAGTTGAGAAAAACAAAGAAAAAACAACAATAATGTTGTAAAAAAAAATTTAAATTTATTTTTTTTGAAAGTAAAATATTTCATAATCTTTTATAATGATTGAGGGGTAATAAACTTGTAAATACAAATTTGTGTGATATATTATTATAAACGTCAAATATTATAATAAGTTACTTTTATTCCAAAGAAATATGCAAATAAAAAAACTTGTTCTACAATTATAGGATAAAAAAAGCAACCTTTTAAGTGGTTTTTAGTCTAATGTAAAAAATAAATAACTTTTTATTGTTTTTTTATCATAAATATTACTAAAAATGAAAAAAATTAGAATAAAATAACTAACTTTGCAACTTAATTTTAGAGATAGTTTATCTTCCAAAAAAATAATTAGGCGCAAGCGTTTATGGAAAAACTCCGTATTTTATATGTAGCAAATGAGGTTAGTCCTTTTTTACAAGCTACTCAAATTAGTGAATTTATACGTCACCTTTCTCAAAATATGCAAGAACGTGGGGCAGAAATTAGAATTATAGTCCCAAGATATGGACTTATCAATGAAAGAAAAAATAGATTACACGAAGTTGTTAGACTCTCAGGCATTAATATTAGTGTAGGTGATGATGAAAAACCTTTGGTAATTAAAGTGGCTTCTATTCCGAATGCAAAATTACAAGTTTATTTTATTGATAATGAAGATTTTTTTCAAAGAAAAGCAATATTTTATAGCGATACTAATAAAGAAAAATTTTTTGAAGACAACGATGAAAGAGCAATATTTTTTTGTAAAAGTACATTAGAAACGATTAAAAAGTTAGGTTGGTCGCCTGATGTAATTCATTGTAATGATTGGATTTCGAGTTTAATTCCCTTATACTTAAAAACAGGCTATAGAAAAGACCCCGTATTCAGAAATACAAAAACAATATTTAGTGTATTCAATAGTTCATTTTCTCACGTATTTCCAACAGATATGCCTGAAAAAGTTAGAATTATTGATGTAACTGATGAAATGCTCACTCCTTTACAAACTTGCGACTATGAAGGATATATTAGATTGGGAATGGAAAATGCTGATGTAATTATTAGAGGAGAAACAGAATTAGACCTACAAACAGAAAAATTATTTAATGAATATAAACTAAAAAACGAAAATGTATTTGATGAGTTTTCTTATGATGATTACTTTGGAATATATCAAACTTTAAGCAATGAATTGGTTAGCATCTTATAAAAACAAACTATTTTTTATTTTTTCTGCATTCTTATTATTAAGTTGTGAAAAGTCAACTAATATAGGGATTGATTTGGTAGATCAACAAGCAGTCAATACTATTTACACCGAACTACCTGTTGAGGCATCGACGGTTGTTGGTAAAGATTTAGTTACTAATACTTCTATTACGCTTTTGTGTGGGCAGTACAATGATAATTTATTTGGTAAAGTAACTTCTAAAGCTTTTTTTCAAGTTTCACCTGCTCCAAGTGGTATTTCTTTGACAAAATATGACAAAGATTTGGTTTTTGATTCATTAGCCATTGAGTTTCCTGTCTATAATTATTATGCTGATACCACCAAAACACAGACATTTAATTTACATCGTCTGACTGAAGTATTAGATGAAACCGTAGAATATACAAATAAATCTAACCTTAATTATGAACCTACACCTATTGTTTCTCTTACCACAAAAGGAGGAAGAATTTTGGCTGATGGTTATATGAGAATGACAATTCCTGCTTCTGTTTTTAGAACTGATATTTTTAATTTGTGTAAAAACAGTGCTTCTAAGGCAGATTTCTTGACAGCACTCAAAGGATTAGTTTTAATACCTAATGCAACAGACAATGCAGCAATGATGGGTTTTGAGGCTTCTAATAATCCACAAATTGCTGTTAATTTCAGTAGATTAATGGTTTTTTATACTGCTCCACAAACACAAACAGGCGCACCTGATAAATTGAATAATTTTATACAAACTTTTTTTGTAAATGCAAGGTTTAATCAAATTGGTAGCGTAAGAAGTGGTACTTTTTTAGACGATATGAATACCGCTTTTCAAGCCAAATTAGCAACAGCAAGTAATAACAGAGTTTTTGTGCAAGCAGGAGTTAATTATTTAGCAAAATTAACTTTTCCAACTTTACAAAGCCTCCGTGGTCAAGGAAATATAGCTATCAATAGAGCCGAATTAGTAATCAAAATGGTGCCTAATACAGTAGAAGTTTATCCTACACCCCAAACCATTGTTTTGATACAAAGTAATAGTACTAATGAATTACTCACTACTACCAATCAAATAGGAACGGTAATTCCATTGTATGCTTTTCCACAAAATTCACAATCACCCCTTATTGGTTTCAATTCTCGTGATTTAGAATATAGAGTACCACTTACTTCTTACATACAAAGTATTTATTCAGGTTCTAACCCCAATAATGCATTGATGATTAGACCTGCTGTTACAGCTTGGGAAGTATCAAGAATGGTTATTTTTAATGATAATGCAGCAGATAAGTTTCCTTATTCTACTAAATTAAGAATCTTTTATACAAAATTTGATTAAAATAAAATTTATAAATTATGTGCGGAATTGTTGGTTATACAGGACATAGAGATGCCTACCCTATAATAATAGGTGGTTTAGAAAGATTAGAATATAGAGGCTATGATAGCTCAGGTATTGCTCTTTTGAATGGCACTCTGAATGTATATAAGAAAAAAGGGAAAGTAGCAGATTTAAAAAATGCACTTGTTCATTCAAAATTAGATGGGCATACAGGTATTGGGCATACAAGATGGGCAACACATGGTGAACCAAACGACCTCAATGCACACCCTCACTTTTCATATAGTAAAGATTTGGTAATTGTTCATAACGGAATTATAGAAAATTATAATGTTATTAAACAAGACCTGATAAACAAAGGTTATCAATTTGAAAGTCAAACAGATACCGAAGTTTTAATTACTTTTATAGAGGACATTCAAAAAAATACACAAACTTCATTAGAAGAATCAGTAAGATTGGCGTTACAAAAGGTAATTGGAGCGTATGCAATTGTTGTAATATCTAAAAATGCACCAAAAACTTTGATTGCTGCTCGTAAAGGTAGTCCATTAGTAATTGGTGTGGGCAAAGAAACAGGTGAATATTTTATTGCCTCTGATGCAACGCCAATTATTGAATACACAAACGAAGTTATTTATCTTGATGATTTAGAAATTGCAGTCATTCGTGATGGTAATTTAACTATTAAAAACTTAGATTCTACTGTTAAAACTCCTTATATTCATACCTTAGAAATGAGTTTGGAAGCAATAGAAAAAGGAGGCTATCCTTATTTTATGCTCAAAGAAATATTTGAACAACCTAAATCATTGGCGGATAGCTTGAGAGGCAGAGTGAATGCAGATGAAGGAACATTGACTTTAGGTGGATTATCTGAATACATCAATCGTTTTTTAACCGCAGATAGAATTGTTATTTTGGGTTGTGGCACTTCTTGGCACGCAGGTTTGGTGGCTGAATATTTGTTCGAAGAATACGCACGTATTCCCGTAGAAGTAGAATATGCTTCAGAATTTAGATACAGAAATCCAATTATTAGAGAAAATGATGTTATTATTGCTATCTCTCAATCAGGAGAAACAGCAGATACATTAGCAGCCCTCGAGTTAGCAAAATCAAAAGGAGCAAAAATATTTGGCGTTTGTAATACCGTAGGTGCTTCTATTCCTCGTATGACTGATGCAGGCGTGTATATTCACGCAGGTCCCGAAATAGGTGTCGCAAGCACAAAAGCCTTTACAGGACAACTATCTGTTTTGACAATGATGGCTTTGATGATTGCTCACAGAAAAGGAATTATTGCTGAAAACGAATTTAGAGAAATATTAACAGAGTTAGCATTAATTCCTCAAAAAGTACAAAAATGTTTGGAATTAAATAGTAAAATTGAAACCATTGCAAGTAAATTTAAAGACGCTTCTAATTTTTTGTATTTGGGACGTGGTAATAATTTCCCTGTTGCTCTCGAAGGTGCATTAAAACTGAAAGAAATTTCTTACATTCACGCAGAAGGTTATCCTGCTGCAGAAATGAAACACGGACCTATTGCTTTGATTGATAAGGAAATGCCTGTTGTATTCATTGCTCCACAAGATAGTATTTATGAAAAAATAATTTCTAATATTCAAGAGGTAAAAGCAAGAGCGGGAAAAGTAATTGCTATTGTTACAGAAGGCGAAAAACATATCAAAGAAATTGCAGATTATACGATTGAAATTCCTGCAACGCATGCGATGCTTACACCTTTGTTAGCAGTAATTCCGTTACAATTATTGTCTTATCATATTGCTATTATGCGTGGTTGTGATGTAGATAAACCAAGAAATTTAGCAAAATCTGTAACGGTTGAGTAACTATTATCCAAATATTACTCTATAAATTATTCAAATGATATTTTATTAATAAAAAAAATAATATGAAGTATAACTTCAATCATATAACACATTGTAATATGTGTACAAATACATCTGACAATAGTAAAATTTTAGGAAAAAGGCTAAACCAATCACAAGGAAGAAACCCAAAGAAGAAAACTGGGATAACCACTTCTGTTGTGAAATGTAAAAAATGTGGTTTGATTTATTCTAATCCACAACCTATTCCAAATAGTATTCAAGACCATTATGGTGTGCCTCCAGAAAATTATTGGACAGACAATTATTTTACCATTAGTGATGACTATTTTCAACAAGAAATAAAAACACTCCAAAATTTAAAACCATTTTCTAATAATCAAAAAGTATTAGATATAGGTGCTGGTTTGGGTAAGTGTATGATAGCATTGGAAAAGAATAATTATGACGTGTACGGCTTCGAACCCTCTGAACCTTTTTATACAAGAGCAATTAACAAAATGGGAATTAGTAAAGATAAATTACAACTATCTTCAATTGAAGACATAAATTATCCTGATGATTATTTTGATTTTATTACTTTTGGTGCTGTACTCGAACATTTATATGATCCTGATAGTTGTCTAAAAAAGGTACTTCGATGGTTAAAACCCAATGGAATTATTCATATAGAAGTTCCTTCGTCTGATTGGTTAATTTCTAAAATACTAAATTTATATTATCGAATAATAGGCACTGATTATGTAACCAACATAAGCCCAATGCACTCTCCATTCCATTTATACGAATTTGGTCTAAAGTCATTTCAGTATAATGGTGAAATAAATGGATACAAAATAATAAAATATGAGTATTATCCTTGTAGTACTTTTATGCCTAAATTCTTGGATAGCCCTCTGAAATGGTATATGAAGAAGACAAATAAAGGAATGCAATTAGCAGTATGGTTACAAAAAAATAGTATATAAAATGAAAAAAATTGTATTAAATCCAAAAGCCCCCGCTCCTATCGGTCCGTATAGTCAAGCTACTTTATTGGGTAATTTATTGTTTGTTTCAGGGCAAATTGCCTTAGACGAACAAGGAAATTTACATCAAAAAGACATTGAAACTGAAACACATCAAGTGATGAAAAATTTAGGACTAATTTTAGAACAAGCCAATTTTTCTTTTGGTGATGTATTAAAGTGTACTATTTTTTTAAAAAACTTCAATGATTTTCAAGCAGTAAATGCTATTTATGGCAGTTATTTCAAAGAAAATCCACCTGCACGAGAAACCGTAGAAGTAAGTAGATTACCAAAAGATGTTAATATTGAAATTTCTTGTATTGCAGGAAAATAAAATAATTTACCTCAAAATTTATATTTTAAAATAGATTTTGAGGTAAATTATGTATTTTTATTTGAATAAATTTTGAACAAAAAATTTACCTAATTCAACACCTGAATCGATAAACGTTTTTCCAATTGCATCAAAGGCAAAATTAACAGATTTTTCAATAAAAATATCTGTTTTTTCAAAATTATCAGAATTATCATTGACCCAAATTTTCAACACGCTCAAAGTAAGCCCCCAAAATGCTTTTGGATAAATTTTTTCAGAAAACATACGTGCATAAATTTCTTGTGTTTCTTTTCCTTCTAATAAAACATCATCTAACCAAAGATAAAAATTAGTTTTCAAATCTTCTAAAAAATAAGGTCTTAAATCTAAAAATGCTTTTCTTCGTGCAGAAATCAATATAAAATCTCTTTTTTCTTTGAGTGATTCGAGCCAAGTATAATAAAAAGCCAATACTTTTTCGCGTCCTGAATATTGTGGATATATTTCGGTTTCAAATAATTTTTGCTTTGTTTCTAACAAAGTCATCAACCAAATATCACTATCAATTGCTTCTAATGATGAATAATATTGATAAAATTCGGTAGATGAAATATGAAGTGTATTTGAAAAATCATCAACAGAAGTAGGAAAATGACCATTTTCAGTTGTAAAATTAATAAATGTATCTTGAATTTGTCCTTTGTCCATTTTAATTTGTATTTTTAATAAAAAAACTTTCTACTTTTATAATGCTAATTTGATAGGATTTGTTCAATTTAGAAAGAAATTATTTTTATTATTTGTTCAAAATGTTTATTTTTGCAGAAAAAAATTATTACCTTTACAAATGGAATTTAAAATTATAACCCAAAATTGTAAAATTGAAAGTGATAAACTTACCTTGTTTTTAAGATTATATTCAAATGATGATATTCAAAAAATAGATAAGGTAACAATTTGTAATATAAGACCAATAAAAAGTAAGATTATTAAAAAAGATGAATTATTATTTGAACTTAGTAAACATAAGAAAAAAAATAAAAACCTTCACAATAATAATGTTATTGAAATACAAAAAAAAGAAGAAGAAGTAAATATGATACTTGATTTTTCAGGTGATAATTGTCTTAAAGAAATATTTAATAAATCTGACATATCTGTTTCTTTTGATATAAAATATACTTTTGTAACAAAAGATAATAAGGTTTTAGATAATGTTTATAGATTAACTTTAAAAAAAGAAAATAATAAGATAATAGAACCTATAGAAAGTTTTAAAAGATATAACAGAAAATTAGCATTCAATTATGGTCTTTTCCTGTTATTATATTTTACTTGGTTTTCTTGGAACTCTTTTAATGATAATGTTTACAATTCTTTGATTTCTCAAGAGCTTATAAATTGGATTTTAGCGGCAGTAGTATTATTTTTAGGAATAGATTCAACTACAACATTTTCAATGCTAAAATTTGGTAGTGGAAATATAAAAAAAGTTATGTCGAATCCTGGTATTTTAATCAATGAAGATTTAAAATTTATTTTGAATAATTATACAAGTACATTTATCCTGATCTCTCTTAATCTACTATCATTGTTTCTTATTTATTCCTATTTTTTACCAATAAATATAGTAATTAAAAATAAGGAATTTACTCCATATATTAAATTTGAAAACAAATATAAAAAATTAGATACTAAAAAAATATATTCTTTTCATAAAGATGATGTATTTTTAATTTATAGTAATATAGAAGAAAAAAATATAATGGATATTGAAAAACCAATTGAAATAGCTAAATTAAATACAAATTTTTCTTCTATTGTTTATTCTTTTATTAATAACTCGATAGAAACTTCATTTGTACCTTGTCAATATAAATATAAAACTGAAGATGGTTCTTGTGAGTTAAAAAATAACTCGATATCATTTTTTAATTCACAAGATTCTTTGACAAAGATAAAATGTTATAAGATATTGTTAAAAAACCTAAAAAGTAATGGTTTATCATTTAGTGATTCTACTTATTTAATTTCATTTGATAAAAAATTAAATGAAATTAAATTACAATTAAAAAGCACAAAGACACAAGCTACTATGTCATATTCATCCCTAATAAATGTTCAAATAGATGAAGTTTTACTGCCAGATAGTTTATTGTTCAAAACTAACCATCAAAAATATAAGACATTGTTTAGCACCTTTAATAAGGAATTAAAAAAAGAAATTGATAAATGTTTTTGCCACCCTAATAAAAAAACTTTAATGTATGCGTATGAAAAATTACAAAATATTATTGAGGAAAAATGCCATACCTACCCAAGAAACTTAATGTTAATTTGGCTAATGTTTGATAACATTAATAATTGGGAAAAAAATTTTGGAATTTCAGAATTTGATGAAAATGACTTGAATATAATTATAAAAAAAACTTTTACTCTTTTTGAAAAAAATAAAGATAAATTACCTGATGAAACAATAAAAGTTTCTTATATTAAATTTAGCGTTCTTTTAAGAAAAATATTTAATATTGAAAGGTACAATCAAAATATTTTTAATTTTAGTAAAGATTTAATTGAAAAATTTACAGATAAAAAATTACCGTATTTATACCAACATTATATAGAAACATTGGTTGATTCTGATTTGGATATTATAAACAAAAAAGAAGAGTTATTTTTGGACTCATTAGTTCAATCCAAACCAATGGGAGTACAATTTTATATACTTCAAAAAAATAAGTGTAAAAATCAAAATACAAATATTTACTATAAATTGAATCAATGGGAAAACTTGATTAAAAAGGGAATACCAATAGATAAGTTAAAGGTGTTTAATAATAATGTCAATTAAGATTAGACTTAACTATTCATTCATAAAATAAATAATTACTTTTCAATGAACCTCACAACCCTCAAAAAAAACATACAAGGAGAATTTTACGACAGCGAAACCTATCGTATTTTGTACTCCACTGATGCCTCTGCTTACCAAGAAATGCCGACGGCAGTTTGTTTGCCAAAAACTGAAAAAGATATTCAAACACTTATTCAATTTGCTTCCGAAAATAAAATCGGACTGATTCCACGCACCGCAGGCACTTCGTTAGCAGGACAAGTGGTTGGCAATGGAATTGTGGTCGATGTTTCTAAATATTTTAATCAAATTTTAGAAATCAACGAAAAAGAAAAATGGGTGCGCGTGCAAATGGGCGTAGTGCGTGATGAACTCAATCGTGCTTTAAAACCTTATAATTTGATGTTTGCCCCCGAAACTTCTACCGCTAATCGTGCTATGATTGGTGGAATGATTGGCAATAATTCTTGCGGCTCTAACTCAATCGTGTACGGTAGCACAAGAGAACATTTATTGGAATTGAAAGGCTTTTTGAGTAATGGCGAAAAAGTAGATTTTTGTGCTATTTCCAAAGAAAATTTTGAAAATAAAGTAAAAAACAATAATTTAGAAGGAAAAATTTATCAAAAAATACAAAATATTTTGAACGATAATGAAAACCAATCTAATATCAGAGAAGAATTTCCAAAGCCAAATATTCCAAGAAGAAATACAGGCTATGCCTTAGATTTATTGCTCGAAACTTCGCCTTTTACCGAAAATAAACCTGATTTTGATATGTGCAAATTGATTGCAGGTTCAGAAGGTACTTTGATGTTTTTGACGGAAGCAAAATTAAATTTGGTAGAAATTCCTTCACCGCATCGTGCCTTGATTTGTGGACATTATCATTCCATTGATGAAAGTTTGAGAGCAAATCTTGTGGCATTAAAATACCAACCAACCGCCTGCGAATTGATTGATGATTATATTTTAAATTGTACCAAAGATAGCATCGAACAATCAAAAAATCGTTTTTTTGTGCAAGGCGACCCAAATGCAATTTTAGTGGTTGAATTGATAAAAAATTCAGAAGAAGAACTTAATACAACAATAGAAAATTTAATCAATGATTTGAAAAACAATCAATTAGGTTATCATTTTCCAATTTTGAAAGGTGAAGATATGCCGAAAGTTTGGAATTTAAGAAAAGCAGGTTTAGGACTTTTGGGGAATATTATCAGTGATGATAGACCTGTACCTGTTATCGAAGATACCGCTGTAGATGTGCAAGAATTACCGCAATATATCAGAGAATTTAACGAAATTCTTACAAAATATAATCTTTCTTCTGTGCATTACGCACACGCAGGCTCAGGAGAACTGCATTTAAGACCTATTCTTAACCTCAAAACAAAAGAAGGAAATGAAATGTTTAGGACAATTGCCCAAGAAATTGCGGTTTTAGTCAAAAAATACAAAGGTTCTTTGAGTGGCGAACATGGTGATGGGCGTTTGAGAGGAGAATTTATACCGCAAATGTTGGGTGAAAAAAATTATGAATTATTAAGAAAAGTAAAAAATGTTTTTGATGAGCATAATATTTTTAATCCTAATAAAATCATTGACACGCCACCTATGAATACGGCTTTGCGATATATGCCTGAAAAAAAAATCAATGATAAAATCGAAACTTTATTAGATTTTTCTGATAAAAATGGTATTGTTACCGCTTCTGAATTGTGCAATGGTTCGGGAGATTGTCGTAAATCACATCTGACAGGCGGAACAATGTGTCCGAGCTATATGGCAACTCGAAACGAAAAAGACACCACACGTGCAAGAGCCAATATTTTGAGAGAAGTTTTGAGTAACTCAACGGCAGAAAATCCTTTTGCGAATGAAAGCATCAAAGAAGTAATGGATTTGTGTATTGGTTGCAAAGGTTGTAAATCAGAATGTCCCTCAAATGTGGATATTACAAAAATGAAAGCCGAATTTTTACATCAATATTACAAAGAAAAAGGCATTCCGTTTCGTACTCGTTTGATTGCTAATATCAACAAAACCAATCAATTAGCAAGTATTTTACCGAGTTTTTATAATTTTTTGGTAGGTAATTCTTTTACAGGAAATATCATCAAAAAAATAACGGGATTTGCTACGCAAAGAAGTTTACCAAAATTATCGCCTATCAATTTGTATCAATATTACCAAAAAAATAAAGGTATTTTACAAAAAATGAATACAAAAAATATAGGAAAATTATATTTATTTGTAGATGAATTTACCAATTATAACGATACAGCAATGGGCATTGCTACTTTAAAACTATTATTTTCGTTGGGTTATGAAGTCAAAATTATCAAACACAGAGAAAGTGGACGCACCTATCTTTCAAAAGGATTATTGGATACAGCCAAAAAAATTGCTACAGAAAATGTAACTATTTTTAGTGATTTGATTGATGAAAATTGTATTTTAATGGGTTTAGAACCTTCTGCGATTTTGAGTTTTAGAGACGAATATCCTGAATTATTGCGTGGAGAAATGCAACAAAAAGCAAAAAAATTAGCCCAAAATACATTTACTTTTGAGGAATTTTTAGCCAAAGAATTAGACAAAGGCAATATCAATGAAAATCAATTTACAGAAGATAAAAAAGAATTAAAATTGCACGGACATTGCCATCAAAAAGCGATTTCATCGTTAGTGCCAAGCAAAAAAATACTTTCTTTGCCTAAAAATTACAGCGTTCAGATGATTCCTTCGGGTTGTTGTGGTATGGCGGGTTCTTTTGGTTATGAAAAAGAACATTATGAAGTATCGATGCAAATTGGCGAGTTAGTTTTATTTCCTACGATTCGAAAAACAGACGAAAAAACAATGATTGCCGCCGCAGGCACAAGTTGTCGTCATCAAATTTTTGATGGCACGCAAAGAAAAGCGTTGCACCCCGCACAGATTTTATGGGAGGCTTTGAAGAAATAAAAACGTATCAACGGGCTTTAGCCTGTTGAACACAACAGACTAAAGTCCGTTGGTACATTCACGTACCAACGGACTTTAGTCTGTTGTTGCAAAAAATAACGACAAAACAACAGACTGAAGTCCGTTGGTACATTAGACTTTAGTCTGTTGTTGCAAAAAATAACGACAAAACAACAGACTGAAGTCCGTTGGTACGTTTTAACAACAGACTGAAGTCCGTTGGTACGTTTGGGGACACAAAAAACGGCGAAAAAACGGCGAGGGCTATATGGTAGACTTTTTAGTGGTATTGGCTTGTAGGCATCGTTCCACTCGCACTACTGCCAATACCACTAAAAAGTCGTAGCTTGGTAACTTGACTTGGCTCAAAATAAGTCAGATGAACTCTTTATAACTAAAAAACTAAAACACAACGAAACCCAATGAAGTTGTCCCTATTGCCTGCATCATTGTGGCGACGATAACGAACAGCACAATTGCCTGTATTAAAGAAATAAGCACCGCCACGATCGACAAACTGAGTAGTATTGGCAGTATTTTTATTTTTAAATGTATTACTATTTATTATTTTATTTTCTGAAAACAAAGGATTTAAAAAATTATCGGGGATTTTTTCTACTATATTATTTTCCCATTCATCTAAACACCATTCCCATACATTCCCACTCATATCATAAATACCCAATTCATTCGCTTTGTATCGACCTACATTATGAGTGCCGTAGTCTGCATGTTTTTCTCCTTTGTCACGACTATTTTTACGATAACAAGCCACTTCATCTATATTATTACTGCCTGCATAAGTATAGTCTTTGCTTAATCTGCCTCCTTTGGCGGCGTATTCCCATTGTACTTCGCTTGGTAAGATGTATTTTTTGCCTGTTAATTCAGATAATTTTTCTGTAAAAGCCATCGCATCAAACCAATTGACACATTCTACAGGCTTATTTCCTCCTTTGAAGTAAGATGGATTAGTTCCTATGATTGCTTGATACAATGCTTGCGTAGTAGGAAACTTTGCTACATAAAAGCCATCTAATTGTACTTTCTTTGTGCCTTGAAATAAAAAAGGATTGTTTGTGTCTGTTCCCTCTACCCAAATCATTTCAAAACTTACGCCGTTAATCGTTTCTGTATAGTTTTGAGGCTTAGTTGTTATTTTTGGCGTTTCGTATATTTCTTGCGGTTTTGATATATTTTCAATTTTAGTTTTAACTTCTACAATTGGAATATGTTTTTGATACATTGCAGGTCTTTCTTTTTTTATTTTTTCTAAAAGAAAGTCTAATTGTAGATGACTTTTGCAATGTGTAATCAAAAATGTTATTTTTTCCTCTTTATTTTGTACAGCAGGAATACTATTGTACACTTTTTCGAAATACTTAAAACAAAAGGTTTTTAAAGAAATATCATCAAAAGCCTCATCAAGTAAATCAAAGATAATGTAATTTTCCATATATTTTTATTGTGTCTTTATTTATATTTTAAAGATGAGAAACGTAAATTTAACTTATATGTTTTTGATACATTGCAGGTCTTTCTTTTTTTATTTTTTCTAAAAGAAAATCTATTTGTAAATGATTTTTAGAATGCGTAATCAAAGTTATTATTTTTTGAGTTTTGTTATGACCTCCACTAAAATTATTAGATACCACAGAAAAATATTTAAAACAAAAAGTTTGTATTCCGTCATCGTCAAATGCTTCGTCAAGTAAATCAAAAAGTACTTCGTCGGTGATATTGATAGTTTTTGTATGTTTATCTAAATCTTCGTTGTTTTGAATAAAAACTAATACTTGTGCTTTCCAATCTGCCAAGCGAAAATTTGCTACAGGATTCGAGAAATCATTTGCAAATTCTTTCAAACGTCCTATAATCGTAGGATTGACATTTTGATAATATTCTTTTAATTGTTGTAAAAAATCGGGAATTTGAGAATGTATTGCCTCTTGAAATTCTTTTTTGAATTTTGCATCCATATTTTATTTTTGGATTAAGTTATCTTTTTTTTTGCAAATATACTTTTATTTTTTTGAAAAAAATATATTTTGTGCAATTAAAATAATTGAAGGTCTGACAATATTATTAGATGAGTATTCTTCGCCCCTGCTTGTGTCCCACAAGCAGTCATCGCTGATTTAAGACGCGTTTGTTAGAACATTCGCTTGTGAGACACAAGCAAGGGCGTGAGCGTTCTATTGCGTTGGAACGCTGATAAAACAGATTTTCAAACGCGGATTGAAGAAAAATACAGTGTTGTCAGTACTGAATATTGAATGGAATTATTAAAAAAAGTTCATTTTTAGGTGCGTTTAACCTGATATGTAACAGATATTAGTCTTTTTGAGGAAGATATTTTAATATACTCAATCTTTTTTCGTCCCAAATTTCATTTGCCACTTCTAATAATTGTTCTGATGTAATTTGACGAATTTGAGCAAAAACTTCTTCAATTTTTTCTATTTTTCCATTGTCTAACCAACTTTTTCCCATCATTAGCATAAAACTTTGATTGCCTTCTTCTGCCATTGCTAATTGTCCTAAAACTTGTTCTTTTGCTTTGTGCAACTGAATTGCGGTAAGTTTTTGAGTGCGTAAATTTTTGAGTTCTTTTAATACCAAATTCAAACTTTTATCTGATTGTTTGGGTTCAGTAGCAAAATAAATAGCAAACAAACCTGTATCTGTATAAGGCTGATAATTGGCATCAACCGAATAAACAAGTCCATTTTTTTCTCTCAAAGACCAGTTTAAACGCGAATTGAGTGCAGGTCCACCTAAAATATTAGACAAAATAAAAAAAGGAAGTCTTTTTTCTTCTTGTACTGAGTAAGCAGTCGTGCCAATAGCACAATGTGCTTGTGTGGCGTGGTGAAATTTAGTACTATTTTGAGGTTGATAATTAGAAAATTGTGTTCTATTTTTTTGATTATTGCTTTTTTTAGGAATATTACTCAAATACTTTTCAGCCCATTTTTTAATGGTTTGAAAAGAGTGGGTCGAAACAGACGAAAATATAATTTCTTCTGTATTCATATTTTCATTGATAAATGTTTGAAAATCTTTTTGTTCGAAACCTGACACGCTTTGCGTTGTTCCCAAAATATTATAGCCTAAAGAATGTCCTTTAAAAATTAAAGTATCCAATTCGTCTTGTAAATTATCATCAGGAGAATCGAGATACATTGCCATTTCTTCTAAAATTACTCCTCTTTCTCTTTCAATTTGATTGGTTGGAAAAGTAGGCTCAAAAGTAATATCAGTCAATAATTCAAAAGCCCTTTGATAATGATTTTCTAAAAAAGATGCATAAAAGCATATTTTTTCTTTGGTAGTATAAGCATTAATTTCCCCTCCAACCGATTCTAAACGATTTAAAATATAAAAAGAGTTCCGTTTTTTTGTACCCTTAAATGCCATGTGTTCCCAGAAATGCGCCAAGCCTTGTTGATGTATATTTTCATCACGACTGCCGATGTTCAAAATAAAACCACAATGAGCAATTTGTGTATTTTTAACAGTTTTAT
Source organism: Cytophagia bacterium (assembly GCA_004294005.1). Lineage (GTDB taxonomy): Bacteria > Bacteroidota > Bacteroidia > Cytophagales > Microscillaceae > RDXZ01. Next base: position 3,542 of record RDZP01000012.1, on the reverse strand, counting down.
GTACCAAACGTAAACCGTTAGGAAAAGTATGGTAATCTATAATATAATCCATTAATAATTGTAATAAATCCTTAAAAATGTACTCCAAAAGTAAGTACACTACTCCACCAAACTTGTTTTATCTGAACAATCGGTTCTTTGCCTGAATAAGGAGAACTCGCATCAAACACATAAGGTTGATAAATATTATTGGTACTTTGTCGTGCCAATGATAATTCTAAAAACCAATTTTGTAACCTAATACCCAATCCACCCGTTATAATGTGTATATTGCGGTCAATACCATCTACTAAAGCATAAGGATTTGCTTGATAACTATATCCTCCACGCAATCTATAAATATCATATCTTAATTCTAATGCACCTCTATAATTCCAAACAGGTTTTATGAATTTAGTTAAAAATTGACTATCTGCTGCTAAATCTTGGGTATTTTTACCTCTCAAACGCATTGCATCATAACCCATATATTCGGCTTCGGCAGTAAGAAAACCATATTTTCCAATAAAAATACTTGCCCCTGCGTTAAACCTCCAAGGAGAAGTGTAATTATAACTATAATCACCCGGCAAAGTTGGTTCAGTAAGTGTTCTCAAAACATTGGCTTGGTCATAATATTGTGTATTAAAAGTCAAATCAAAATTTTCATACACCTTATAAAAAGTAGGTGAATTAACAGACGCACCTATGCGTAAAAACTCAATAGGTCGATACATCACGCCCAGATTAACGTCAAAACCTGTTCCACTTGTTTTGAGATTATCATTTTCAGTATAATTATCCAAACGAGAACTATTAGACATTACCTTTTCTTTGTATTCTTTGTTTCGCGTATAATTCAATGAACTTATACCAATTCCGCCTCCCAAAAATAATTTATCATCATAATTTGCTCCATAAGCAATATTCCATCTTGTTTGCCCGCCAGAAGTAGAATAAGTACCTTGTTGATTGATATTACCAAAAAGATTTTCATTCGCATCACGGACATAAGTAAAATAATCAATATTATTGACATCCGTTTCCCCATTTGATAAAACATTCACTGGATTTATCAAACGTGCATAATAAGCAGCTGTTGCCACAGGAAAGCGAGTAGGTCCTACATCTAAATTTTCTATATCACCCGTTCTGATACCAGAGGCTTGGTCTACATACCAATCTGTTTTTGAGGTAGATTTATTAGTACCTTGATAATTGAATCGAAAAGGAAAATGATTTACACGTGTAGCACTTAAAGCAATTGCTCCACCTCTCCATTTACTTCCTTTTTCGTTGGGTATTGCCAATACAACCCCCAAATTATTAAGATTAGGTGCTGTTCTTCCATCTGTAGTTTTATTGAGTAAATAAGTTGCTTCCGAATTAGTAATATTCAAACCCAATCCTATGCTAAATTCAGATTTGGTATAAAATCCTAAACCAGCGGGATTACTTGCCGCTGATGCAATATCACCACCTAATGCTACATTACAACCTGCTAAAGCTTGGTAACGTGCTGTTCCTTGTAAGCTCAATCTACTAAATTGTATAGCAGTTTCAGCATAAGATTGTGCTTTTAGTTGATGATTGACTAAAAAAAAGGCAACCACAAAAAGAAAAATAAATATTTTTTTTAGATTGATTTTCATTGATTTTTAGAGAGATTTGTTCTCTTATTTTTGAAGATAAGAGAACTTAGTTGTATGATTTTAGATAATATCAATTAGTTAGCGTGGGCGTGTTCTTGTTCCACCATTATTTCCACCACCATTGTTTCCACCACCATTATTAGAAGGTGGAGTATAAGAAGGAGTATAATTACTATTATCACGTCTTTCACGCTCCCCTCTATTAGAATTTTCGTTCACTCTTTCGCGTGTTCTTTCTCTTGGCACTACAACAGGGTTATTGTTGTTATTATTATTCAAATCTCCTCTGCCACGTCCTCTATCAGGATTGACAATAGTTCTTGAATTATTATTATTATTATTATTGGTGTTGGTATTGGTTCTATTGTTATTCGAGTTTTCCCTACCACGTCCTCTATCAGGATTAACCACCGTTCTTGGAGTACTTGAATTGTTATTGTTATTTTGCCCGTTACTTCTACCACCTGTTGTACCATAATCAATACCTGTTTCATTGCGTTGTCTGACACGAGCAGGATTATTGGTGATGATGCCTGAACCTCCTGTATTATAACGTGGTCCTGAATAATGATTAGGTGTTACAGTTTGTATAGGAGCAGGATTAAAGTTGTTATTATTATTCCAACCATTATTTCCCCAGCCATTGTTCCAACCATTTCCATAAAAATTATTATTCCAACCATTATTTCCCCAGCCATTGTTCCAACCGTTGTTGTTCCAACCATTATTTCCCCAACCGTTGTTGTTCCAGCCGTTGTTATTTCCCCAGCCATTGTTCCAACCATTGTTGTTGTTCCAGCCGTTGTTATTATTCCAACCATTGTTGTTCCAGCCATTATTATTTCCCCAGCCATTGTTGTTCCAATTTCTATCACCATTACCATTGTTCCAATTATTATTCCAACCGTTATTATTGTTCCAATTATTATTTTGGTTATTATAATACCCAAAATTATTATTGTGTTGATTTTGATTGTAATAAGGTGTATAATTATTATTGGCAACACGATTTCTATCAAAATAACCTTGTGCATAATCAGGATTAGCATTAAAGCCTTCATTTTGATTAGGGGTATTAAGATTAGGATTATTTGCTAATTCTTGTTTTTGTCTTGCCAATTCTGCTTCAAGTTCCCGTTTTCTTTCTACTTCAAGCCTTGCCATCAAAATCGATCTGTCTTTTCGAGCAAAATAAATATCATCAATTTCCTCTTCAGGGCTTCCACCTTGCGTGAGTTTTTGTGATGTACTACAACTACTTAACCAAGTAATGAATACGATTAGATAAATCCAAATGATACTTTTCATAATTTTATATGATTATATTTTGATATTATTGATAGAAAACACGCCCAAGACGTGGAATATTTTTTTTTACAATTTAATAAGAATACCTTTTAATGAAACATTTATTACAAGAGAAAGTTTATTTATTTTCTAATTTTTCTACTCTTTTTTGTAATTCATCAAATTCTTGTTTGGTAACGAAATTAAGATTTTGGGCAATTTTTTGTACTATTTTTGATAATTGAGCCTCAATTTCGGTTTTTTTGTCTTGTGTTTGTGCTACAAAAGCCTCATATAATTTACTCCACTCAGTCCAAGCAATGTGTTGGTCTTGTTGCATTTTCTCAAGTATTTTTTGGAAACCTTCTGTTGTACTTTGTACGTTTGTTAATGTATTGAAAAAAAAATCTATCCAAGTTGTGTTTTCTTGTGTAGTAGTTTCTTGTGTTTTTTCTGAATTTTCCATATTTTTTTATTTATATAACAAGAAATATTTGTTAAAAAGTTCATTTTTGGTGTAAACTTATTTTAATTTGTAATTATTATTTTTTTTATAAAACATTGATTTTTAATATTTTACATTACTTATTTGTAATTATTTCTTGCAAAAGGTCTGGTATTAGG
>RDZP01000101.1 GCA_004294005.1 Cytophagia bacterium | reverse complement strand
ATAAAACTGATTTTCAAACGCGGATTGAAGAAAAATACACTATTGTCATTACTGAATATTGAATGGAATTATTAAAAAAAGATCATTTTTAGGTGCGTTCAACCTGTTCTTTTTATTAGTCCTTATTTATATCAATCTACCTCAAAAAATAAAATCCGCGTTTGAAAATCAGCATTATCCGCGTTCCAAAAACCATCTACCTCAAAAAATAAAATCCGCGTTTGAAAATCAGTATTATCATTACTGAATATTGAATGGAATTATTAAAAAAATCTCATTTTTAGGTGCGTTTAACCTATATTTTTTTTGATTTTAGAATTTATTATTTATCTTTGCGAATATTGCTTACTTTTTATAATTTTTTTAATAATACAACTGAGATGGCAACTTATTATAATAAAATATTTGACGCAGATTTTACCAAGAAAATCAATCGAAATATTGAAAAAGGTGATTATCAAGCATTAATTGATGACTTAAAATATTTTTTATCAAGTGATAAAAATGATGCTGATTTAAAAAGAATGAAAGAGGAGTTAAATGATTTTGAAGCGATATATACGATTTCTCCCAAACGTGAAATTCCACTCACTAAACGTGAAATAGAAGAAAAAATTAAAAATATTGCTGAAAAAGTAAATGAACTAATCGCTGAAAATATTAAATATTGGCAACAAAAAGATAAAGACGAAACGAAGGTTAAAACTAAGAAGAAAAATCAAAACATACAACCATTTTTTGTTGTGTTATTCATCTCGTTTATCATTGTTGTAGGCATCAGTATTAGTGATAATAAAAAAGAAACTTGTAATGAAAATGCTGAAAAACAAAATCTAATGGCAACATTGCAAGATAAAAAAAATACATTTGAAAAAATTAAAACAATATCAACTTCAAAACAATCAACGCCAAAACAAAAAACAGATGTTCAAGATTATTCGGTCAATCTCAATGCGCTTCAAAGGATAGTAAAAGCAAATCTTATTTGTAATCAAAAAACAATAATAGACCAATATTTGACTATTATGACAAATATAGAACATTCTAATGATTTTAAAAATTTATAATAATTATGAACAAAATAGTATTTTTTATCACTTTTATTTTTTGTATTTTTACTCATTTATCAGCACAACAAAATATTTATTCTCGTGAAGAAATGGAAAAAATATTAGGTACTTTGAATACACAATACAAAGAAGTAGAAAAATTGACACAAAAATATGAGAAAAGTTTGGAAAATACTATTTTGTTAAAAAAACAAGTTGATATTTTAGAAAATAGACTTAAAATAACTGAATATTCGCTTGCAGAAGAAAAAAAAAGACTTAGAAAATTACAAAACAGTGATAGTTTAAGGTTTGATTCTTTGTATAGAGAACATATACAACTATCAAAAGAACACATAAAATTAAAAAAAGACTATACTTTGTTGCAAGAGTTTTATGATAATCAGTCTATCAATGAAAAAAAGAAGTTAGATAGTACGGTGAATGTCATCAAAAATGTTCGAAATTTTATGGAAGAAAGTTTGACTTCTGTAAAAATAATTGCTACTATGAAAAATAAACAAACTATTATTCTATATGAGCAAAATGGTAGGTCAAATTTATCACAACCTATCATAGAAAAGTTAAAAGCAAGAAAAATAAAAAATTTACGTCTTGTTTTTTATGGCTATTTGCCTGATAACAAAAAAGTAAATGAAGGAGATATATTAAATACTAATTTTGAAGTCTTTTTTTCTAAAAAGGAAAATCCTACGTTAATAATGACTTCTAATTTAATTGGTTCTTATATCAATAAGACAATGAAGGCAGATAATCTCATCGATTTAAAAAAATCTACTATCAAAAAAATTCGCAGAGGTAAATATATTGTATCATCAAATTATTTTGGTGGATTTTATGATAATAAAGAGAATAAATATGATGTAATCAATAAAATTAGCTTTGAACTTTACTAAACTAACAAAAAAATAAACTATACTATTGTCTGTGAATACATTACAGACAACAGTAAAAAAATTTAGAAATATTTTTGTATTACTAATGATTATTTTTACCACAAAAAATCAACCCAATCCTTTGATTTATCCACCAAAATTTATTGCTATTCGTTCACACTAATTGGTATTCTTTGAATTTGAAAAGTTTTGTCTAAGCCTTTGTTTTGATTGAGCCATTCTTGAAATTTTGGTAAAGACAAAGTTTTAAAACCATCACTTTCTTCCATCAAAGGTTTTTTAAATTGTTTTTCAGAAAAAATAACAAAAATCATATTTGCCAATGGCGTTTTGTCTTCCGCCAAAGTTAGTCCATATTCATCGACCATTCCGAAGCCTTGAAAATAATTTCTATGTTCAGGAGAGAATAATAAATATTCCTTATCTGTTAGGACAGGCACCCAACTTTCATACTCATTTTCCATTTCGCGATAAGGCAGCAATCTAAAAACTTTACCATTTTCTAACATAAATACACTCAAAAAACCTTTTGTAGCGGATTTGAAGTATAAAAACATACTTTCATTTTCTTTGAATTGAGTAGTAGCACATTTTTTAGGTTCTTCTTTGCATTTATAAGTAAAAGTTTCAAAATTTACTTTTGCTTCTGCTATTTTTCTTGCTTTTCCTTTTACTTCACATTCGAGCCAAATTTCTTGGTCGCCATTTTTTTCTCTTACCGTAAATTTTGTGGTAGGAAAACCTTTGTCATCACTTATCCATTCTCCTTTTACCATTGTATTTGATACTTCGTTGAGTGCTGAAGTAGTCAAAACGGTTTGTCCTGAAAGTGTTTTTGTTTGTGTATTGACACCTTGCACAATAGAATAACCAAATTCATCGCCCATTGCTTTTATTCTTGCGGTTTCGATGGCTTTTTGTTTGAGTGCTTCTTTGCTATAATTTCCTTCCATTAATACTTCTATTTTGGCTGAAACTCTTACAATTTTTTCTTTTTTTTGGGCATTTACCAAAAAAACTAAGTTAAAAAATAGGGCAATTAATATCAAAACAGATTTCATATTATTTTTAAAGTTTAAAAAAAGCCACCTTTTTAGTGTTGGTGGCTTTTTATTTTTTGTTGATAATAACTTTTACTAAAAATAGTAATTGATTTTATTTAAAATAATTGATAGATATGCAAAAAATTAGTCTTTTTTCAATTCATCACCTCTTTTTCTTGGGTTGATGTTCAAGATATCGTCCAATTGTTTGCCTAATTCATCAGATTCTTTTTCAAGTTCTTTTTTGATAATTTTTGTAGCAGCTTTCATTGCCTCTTCTTGATTGTAAAATATTTTTACTTCTGTATTGACATTTGTTTTTGAACCTTGAATAGGTCTGCCTCTTTTATCTACTTGGTCAGATACTTGTCTATAAATTTTGTAACCTGTTTTGATTTGAGTTAATTCTGCCTGAATCAAACTTTTACTATTAGAAACCGTTTTATCCAATGTATTGGCAGTTTTTTGGTCAATTTGATCATTTGCTCTTTTGGTTTCTATCAATTCAGATACTTTTGCACCTAATGCTGCAGCAAGTTCGTTACGGGCTGCTGTCATTGCAGCTTGGTCGGCAGCTGAATTAGTGCCTGCAACAGATGAACCTGTAGCTACTATATATCTTTTTGAGCCATCAGCGTTTTCTTCTAATTCCATTTCCCATGCATTCTCAAATAATTTTGCCATTGGGATAGAACCTGGTGCTACGTCCCAGCCTTGTTTTTCACGTTTTCTCGCTTCTGTACGTGCAATTTTAACGGCTTTCAAATCGCTATTGCGCAATTCTTTTTTCTTTTGTGCCTGAGCAGTTTCGATGTGTAAAAATGTAGTACAAGCCATCAAAACAATAACAAATATGTATTTCATATCAATAAAAAATTTTAGAATTTTAATTGTTAATTGTATTTCTTTTTTGCTGATGTTTATTTTTTATCAGCGTTTGAATAGATTACTAATGATTATTTTTTTTATTACATTTTTTTTTATTTTTTTTATCAATTCTTTATCTTTAACAATTAAAATAATGTAAAAGTATTGATAAACAATGATTTATGTTTTTTTATGCGAGATTAAGATGATAATAATCAATAAAAAATATAACCTTATTCTATTCTTAAAGATTATTGTTTCATCTTTTCAATACAATTACATAATTGCAAATCAATAAGTAGAGAAGCAATTAAAGATAAGAAAAATTATTCCAAATTCACATTATTGATAAGAAACAAAAAAACTACTATTTATTGATATTTTAATTATCGTTATAAATAGTAGTTAATTTTATATTGTATTGATAAGCAATTAAGCTAGAGTTCTTTTAATTTCTCTTTGTTCATACGCTTCAATAATGTCACCTACGCGAATGTCATTACAATTTTTAAGGCTAATACCGCACTCAAAAGATGTTCTCATTTCGTTTACATCTTGTTTGAAATGTTTTAAAGCAGCAATTTCACCATCAAATACTACAATGCTTTCACGAATTAAACGGACTTTGTTTTGGCGTTTGATTGGGCCTTCTAAGACATAACAACCTGCAATTGTACCTATTTTTGAAATTTTGAATACTTCTCTTACCTCTACATTGGCAGTGATAATTTCTTCAAACTTAGGTGCTAACATACCTTCCATTGCATCTTTTAGTTCTTCAATCGCTGCATAAATAACAGAATACAATTTAATTTGTACTTTTTCTTTTTCTGCTAATGCTTTTGAAGTATTAGAAGGTCTTACTTGGAAACCAATGATGATTGCTTCTGAAGCCGCTGCCAAATTGATGTCTGTTTCGGTAATTTGTCCTACTCCTTTATGAATGATTTTTACTGCAATTTCTTCAGTAGAAAGATTTAATAATGAATCAGAAAGTGCTTCTACTGAGCCATCAACATCTCCTTTTACAATAAGTTTCAACTCTTTGAAGTTACCTAATGCTTTCCTTCTACCAATTTCTTCTAAGGTTAAACCTCTTGTAGAACGAATACTTTGTTCTCTAATGAGTTGCTCTCTACGTGTAGCGATTTCTCTTGCTTCTCTTTCATTTTCCATTACTTTTACAGTATCACCTGCTTGAGGTGCGCCGCTCAATCCTAACACTTGCACAGGTACAGATGGACCTGCAGTAGTGATTTTTTCACCTTTGTAGTTAATCATTGCTCTTACTCTACCATAATGAGAACCTACTAAAATAATATCTCCTACGTGCATTGTACCTGTTTGCACCATAATATTAGTAACAAAACCTTTTCCTTTGTCCAAAGAGGCTTCAATTACAGTTCCTTTTGCTCTACGATTAGGATTTGCTTTGAGTTCCAACAATTCAGCTTGCAAAGCAATTTTCTCCAATAATAAATCTACATTTGTACCTTTTTTAGCAGAAATATCTTGGTCTTGATAAGTACCACCCCAGCTTTCCACCAATATATCTTTTCCTGATAATTCTTGACGTATTTTTTCAGGATTTGCTCCTTCTCTATCAATTTTATTGACAGCAACAATGATAGGTACACCTGCTTCTTTAGCATGACTAATTGCTTCTTCAGTTTGAGGCATTACATTATCATCTGCTGCTACTACTAACACCACAATATCAGTCATTTTTGCACCCCTTGCACGCATAGCAGTAAATGCTTCGTGTCCCGGTGTATCCAAAAACGTAATCATTCTATCACCAATGGCTGTTTTTGCAACTACATTGTAAGCACCAATATGTTGGGTAATACCACCACTTTCGCCAGCAACAATATTTGTTTTTCTGATGTAATCCAAAAGAGATGTTTTTCCATGATCTACGTGTCCCATAATCGTAACAATAGGAGCGCGTTCTAACAAGGTTGTTTCGTCTTCTTTTTCTTCTGCTTCTTTTTCTTGTTCTATTGCATTGACAAATTCAACTTTATATCCAAACTCATCAGCAATAATATCAATCAATTCTGCATCTAATCTTTGATTGATAGATACAAAAATTCCCATTGCCAAACAAGATGAAATTACTTGTGTAGCACTTAGATTCATCATATTTGCCAAATCATTGGCTGATACAAATTCTGCTACTTTGATAATTTTAGTATCTATCACTTCTCTTGAAGCTTCTTTTTCTTTGTGTCTTGCTTCTTTTGCTCTTCGTCCTTGTCTTGGATTTTTACTTCCTTTATTACCAATTTTCGCTAAAGTTGCTTTTATTTGTTCCTGAATTTGTTTTTCAGTCAATTCAGCAGTGCTAACAGTAGCAGGTTTTTTATTCTGACTATTGTTATTATTTCTGTTTTGATTATTATTATTATTCCTGTTTTGATTGTTATTATTTGACTGATTATTACTATTATTTCCTCCTGCATTGTTTCGATTTTGGTTATTATTCGTTTGATTATTGCCTGATTGGTTATTATTAGTATTTCCACTCGTGTTATTACCAGCATTATTGTTGTTTCCACCCGCATTGTTTCGATTTTGGTTATTATTCGTTTGGTTATTATGACCACCACCATTATTTCGATTTTGATTATTTCGATTTTGGTTGTTGTGGTTATTGTTTTGCGAGTTTGTGTTATTGTTATTAGGCGTTGTAGTAGCACCTGTTGTAGTACCTGTGGTTACTGCTCCTGAAGATGATGCTTCTGCTTCACGTCTGCGTTTTTTGCGTCTGCGCTTTTTCTTATCAGCATCATTGTTATTGTTGTTATTATTGTTATTTCTATTACCAAATTTTTTCTCTACTGGTAAATCAATTTTTCCCAATACTTTCAATCCTGATAAAGTTTCACCTCTTGCTTTAATAAGTTCGACAGGTAATGTACTTTCAATATCACCTATTATTTCAGGGATAGCAACTTTTTCTTCTTTTGGCGGAATAACTTTTTCTTCTTTTTTGAAAGAAGTATTATTTGTTTTTATTTTTTGTTCGTTATGCTGTTTTTTTTCAGCCATATTAGCATTGGTTTTATTAAAACTATTTTGTTGTGAAGTAGGAACATCTTTTTTAACTGTGTTATCTACTTGTTTTGTTTGGCTATTGTTAGTGGTGTTATTATTACGATTTTGACTATTTGTATTATCGTATTTTTTATTTTGATTTTGTGTTTGATTTTGGCTTGTACCTTTATTTTGATTAATTCTACTTTCATCACGTTTGTAATTACTTCCGTGACCATAACCTGTTTTTTGATTTTTTGGTTGTTCACCTAAATCAATTTTACCTAATACAGTGAATGCTTGTCCTTGTCCTTTGATAAGTTCAGGTTCGTTTTTAGGCGTAACTACGGCTTCTTCTTTTACTTTTTTTGTTTCGACAACAGCATTTTGAGACGAGTCTTTTTGTATCGAGTCGTTAGTTTTTATTGGTTGAACTTGTGGAGTAATTACTTCTTTTTTATTCCATTGTTCTTCATTAATAGATTTTCCTAATTCACCTGCAACCATTTTAAACTGTTGCACTGAAATTTTAGCATTCGGGTTACTCTCCACTTGAATACTTTTTGCGGCTAATTTTTCAACTATAGTTCCAATTCCCACGTTTAATTCACGTGTAACTTGACTAAGTTTTATCATTTTTTCGTCTGCCATTGTTTATTTTATATAAAATATAATTTTTTTTATTAGTTTTTTAAACTTATTCCACAAGGAAAGTTTATTTTTTTTTAATTTTTTGTGTCTATTTTTTAATTATATCCAACAAAAAACACATCAATAAACTTCCTGCTAAATAGTTTTTTACAAGAAGTCTAATTATTGATTTGTCAAATGACAAACCCAATACAAAGAACAGAATATCAAAATAGAAAACATTTCTTATTCAAATTCTTTTTTGAGCAATTCTAATATCTCATCAATTTGCTCTTCCTCCAATTCAGTACGTTTGAGTAATAAATCTTTTCCAAATTCGATTACTCTTTTTGCAGTATCCAATCCAACACGGTGTAACTCTTCAATTACCCATTGTTCGATTTCATCAGAAAATTCAGTCAATTCTACATCTTCTTCTTCGTCCAGTTCTTCTTGGTCATCTCTAAAAACATCAATTTCCATTCCTACCAATTTACCTGCCAAACGAATATTATAACCACTTCTACCAATTGCCCAAGAAACTTGGTCGGGTTTCATATAAACTGAAACTCGATTTTTATCTTCAACAGTGATGCTTGTAATTTTTGCAGGGCTTAATGCACGCGAAATATACAACTCTAAATTTTCTGTATAATTAATAACATCAATGTTTTCACTATTCAATTCTTTTACAATACCATGAATGCGTGAGCCTTTTGTACCTACACACGCGCCTACAGGGTCAATTCTATCATCAAAAGTTTCAACGGCAATTTTTGCTCTTTCACCTGGCTCTCTTACTACATTTTTCACTACAATAATGCCATCCATTACCTCAGGAATTTCTGTTTCAAACAATCTTTTCAAAAAATTAGGAGAAGTACGTGATAACAATATTTTTGGTGTTCCATTGATAAAGTCTACTTTTTCGATTACCGCTCTCAAATTATCGCCTTTCCTAAATTTATCTCTTGGAATTTGATGTAATCTTGGCAAAACCAAATCATGTCCATCATCATCTTTACAATAAATTTCTCTTGCATCTTTTCCTACTACTTGATCCACCAAAACCGTAACAATTTCACCTTCTCTGTCTTTGTATTTTTGATAAATACTTAATTTTTCTACATCTTTTGCTCTTTGAATAAGCGTTTGACGTGCCATCAAAATTGCTCTTCTTCCAAAGTCTTCTAAATGAATATCCAAAGAAATATCCTCTCCGATTTCACACTCTTTATCAATTTTTCTCGCATCAACCAACTTAATTTGTTTATGCACATCAAAATCTTTGGTGTCATCAGCCACCGCTATCAAATTTTGACGCATTTCTAACTCTCCACCATCAGTGTTGATAATCACATCAAAATTAGAGTCATCATCATCATATTTTTTGCGAATCATAGCACGAAAAACATCTTCTAAGAGTTTTATCATTAACGTACTATCAATATTTTTTGTCTTTGCAAATTCTGCAAATGACTCAATGAGTTGTTTACTTTCTTTTTCGGGTTGTTGTTTCTTTGCCATATTTTTTTAGTTGTAAGTGGATAAATAACCTTGCCACCAAAACCTTAATTATTTGATAATTATTTGAATGAAACCAGAACAATTACTTTTTTTATATCTTGATAATCAAAAGAAATACTTTCTGTTGCTTCTTGTTTTTTATTTTTTTTCAGTAAAATAGGAAGTACAATTATTTTATTTTCTTCTATTTTTACTTCTAATAATTTTGCTTCTACTATTTTATCTTCTTTGGTAGTAATTTCCAAACTTCTACCAATGTGTTGTGGAAATTGTCGCATAGATTGCAAAGGCAAATCAACACCAGGTGAAGATACTTCCAAATGATAGGCATCATCTTCAATTAAATTTTGTTCATCAAGCCAAGCACTCAATTTTCTGCTTGTTTCTACACAAGTATCAATGCCTATGCCTGCATCTCCATCGAGAAGCACACTTAATTTTGCATTGGTACGACTTTTTTTGTAGATAATATCTATTACAAAATATTGATGCTCCAATATTTCGCTTAAATAATTACTAATTTTTTTTTCTATTGACATTTTTTACTTGCTATATATACAAAAAAAATAAGGGCTATAATTGCCCTTGCCTTTATTTAGACTTACACATTAAAAAGACACTCAATATAAAATATAGGAAGCTATTGACTTTTTGTATTCAAAAAGCAATACTCAATGAGTGTTAGGATTAACGTTTTGATCTCGATTTCATAAATCAGTGTTTTTTAGTGTTCTAAAATAAATAAACTGCTTCACAATTAAGGCAATTGCGGTGCAAAATTAAAAATCTTTTTTAACAATACCAAATTTTATTAAAAATATTTTTAAAATATTAAAAAAATAAAAAGACTTATTCATTTAATACTTATTTTTGTTTAAAAAAATATGTATTAGAGCACTCTACATGACAATTTTATAATTATTTGATTTTGAATGGTTTAATTTATTTTTTTTTAAAAAAAAAAGGTTTAATTTTGGTATCTCTTACAAAACCTAATTAAAC
>RDZP01000100.1 GCA_004294005.1 Cytophagia bacterium | reverse complement strand
TGTACAAGATTATGAAACAAAAGAGGTCTTTCAATCTGATGAAAAATCTCCTACAACTTTGCCTTCTTTAATTTCTTCAGTAGATAATGAACTACAAAAACAATGTTGGATTTATCCAAATCCTACTTCTGATGAAGTTTTTATTGGATTTAAAGAGATAACGAATAAAAAATACCATTGGGAAATTTATAATATGCAAGGCATCAAAATAAATAATGGAATCATTTTAGAAGATGAAAAAGGAATACGTATTGATGTAAGTCAGTATGCAAAGGGTATGTATATCGTTAAAATCATTGAATCACAACAAAAAAGTATTTGGCAATCTAAACTACAAATAAGGTAAAATTATTTTATATAAAAATGAAAACAATGCAAGTCAAAAAAATATTAATTATTTTGTTTTTTTCTTTGATAAATTTTGCTATATTTGCACAAGATTGTAAAGATATTGTGCAAAGAGCAGAAGTTGCTTATAAAAAAGGACACTTTAATGATGTAAAAGAAATTTTAGTAGAAGAATGTATCAAAGTACTTCCATTAGATACTGAAAAAGAACAAGCATACTATTTGCTAACACTATCTAACTTGTATCTCAAAGATACAGATGAAGCAAAAAAATCAATGCTGAATATTTTGAACCAAAATCCTGAGTATATATGTTTACCTGAAAGTCCAGTGATATTTCAAAAGTTTTATAATTCCTTTAAAATTACGCCTTTTGTTGTTTTTGGAGGAAGAATAGGTTTTAATTCCTCTCAAATAACATCTACAAAGTTATATTCTTTGGATAATATTGACAATGCTAAAAATGGTAGTTATCAATCTAAAGTTGGGTTGAATATACAAGCAATGTTAGCAATACAGCTTTATAAAAAAATAGATTTATTAGCAGAATTAGGCTTCAAGCAATTCAACTACGTCTATAAAAACACACAATTTAAGTATAGCAAAATAGAATTTACAGAAAAACAAAGTTTATTAGAATTACCAATTTTATTAAAATATAATTTTGGAAATAATTATAATTTTAAAAGGAGAAGGAAAAATTTTTGGCAGCATTTTAATCCTTATGTAATTGGGGGCGTTTCTGCTACTTATTTATTATCAAGCAAAGCAACCATTAAAAGAGAAGATAAATTTTTTGATAATACAACAATAACACTTAATTCATCAGAATTTAATATAACTTCTATGAGAAATCCTTTTGCTTTTTATGCAATTGGTGGCATAGGTTTAGATTATAAAAAATACAGAGGAATTTTTAGTTTGGAATGTAGATATAGCTATGGGCTTTCACCTATTATCAAATCAGCAGCAAGATATACCAATACAGACATGGCACTTGGCTATGGCTATTTAGACAATGATATAAATTTTAGTAACCTAACAATTATGGCTGGTTATTCTATTCCTTTGTATCGTCCAAAGCAAATAAAAGAGTTTTTTGCTGATGAAGTAAACATAAAAAAATAATACCTAAGAAATGAAACATACGTTACATATATTGCTATTCTTTCTATTAATATCACTTTTATTCAATAGTTGCCAATCTACTAATGAGGCAGAACCTGGTACTTCTGGGTTATTTATGAAACTAATTGGCGGCGCTGAAAATGATGAATCTAAGGATTTTTTTATTGCTGATAATGGCGATATTATTGGTACAGGTACTACTCAAAGTTTTAGTCCTAACCCTCTTACTGATAAAAATATATTTTTATTCAGAACAAATAGCAAAGGAAATACAATTTGGCAAAATGGATTAGGCGGTACAGAAGGAAGTTCGATTATTCCTCTTGAAAATGGAGAATATGCTATCATAGGAAGTTTCAAAAATCCATCTAACCAAATCTATGAACTACATTTTATGGTGGTTAACAATCAAGGAGGTGTAAAAAACGAAGCAAAAATAAGACCTATTGGTGATAATACTTCTGAAGTAAAAGGGATTTCAATCGCGAAAACAAGTGATGGTAATTTCTTATTATTAGGTGAAATTACTATCGGAAATCAGGAATCATACATATATCTTGTAAAAGTAACACCAACAGGTGTGCGTCAATCTGAAAAAATATATGGGTTCAATAAACAATTTAATAATATCAATGCAATGCGACTCTTGGCAAATGATGATGCCATAATTGTTGGGACAAGCAATAATAATCAAAATTCAGGAGCAAGACTTACTATGGTAGATAATAATATTAATATTAAATGGGATTACAATTATTCACCTACTATTACTGACGAAAATTTACTTTCAAAAGATGTGCAAATTGCTAATGCAGGTTTTATTATGGCAGGCGTAAGTTTTATTAGCAATACAAAAATACAAGGACTTCTGATTAAAACTAATTCAAACGGGATTTTAACTTGGAAAAAAGAAATTAACGTAGGAAGTAATTTAATTATTAATTCAGTTTTTCCTACTCAAGATGGTGGTTATATACTTACAGGAGATATTACAATGAGTGATAAAGAAATACCACATACAAATATTTGGGTAGGAAAAACCAATGCAAATGGTGAGTTAGAGTGGCATAAAAATTTTGGAGGTAAAAGAAATGATACAGGAACTTGTGTCAGAACAAATAAAGAAGGAAATTTTGTAATTGTAGGGACGTTAGGATTCGAAACCAATCAAATGTTAATTTTAATAGAAATCAATAAAAACGGAGATATTATTCGTTAAAAATCAAAAAAAGATGAAGTTTTTTATACTATTTTTTTATATTTTTTTATATTTTTTGAGTGATATAAAGGGGCAAGATATTTTCAAACCTTATTATACACACAAAGATAGTTCAATGTCTGCCAATGATGTAATAGCAACTTTGAGATTATTAAACCCTAATACAACTAAAATATCATTAAAAGCATTAAAATTAACTAAATTCCCAACAGTACTTTTTAGGTTTAAAAATTTACAAGAATTAGATTTATCAGGAAATAACCTGATGATACTTCCTGATGAAATTGGAAATTTTGAACAATTACAAGTTTTAAATATCAATAGTAATAGATTGCAAAAAATACCTACAAATATCAAAAAATTAAAGAAATTGACACATTTGGGTATTGCTTATAATAAATTTAAAATTTACCCTGATGAAATTAATGAAATTACTACTTTACAAACATTAGATATTAGTGGTAATCAACTTATCGATATTCCCGAACAAATTGGCAATCTAAAATATTTGAATGCTCTTTATTGTTCCCATAACAATCTGACTGAACTCCCAAAAAATATTGGTAAATTGACTGAACTCAAAGATTTATTTACTTTTAATAATCAAATCAAAAAAATTCCTAATGAAATTGGAAATTTAAAAAAGTTAAATCGTTTGATGATGTATAATAATGAATTGACTGAATTACCTTCTATATTAGGAAATATAAAGACTTTAACTATTATCTCTGTATCAAAAAACAAATTAGAAAGCATACCCAATGAGCTCACAAAATTGCCCAATCTAAAAGTACTCAATATGAGGCGAAAAGATGAACAAGCACCTTTAATTTTAGATGAGTTACTGGGACATATTAGAGATAATCAGATAGCTACTGATATTTATGATATGAATTCTAAGTACATAGAGTTAGGAAAAAGACAACAACAAGCCCAACTTTTAGCCGAACAAGAAAGGAGAAATAAAGATTTAGCCATAGAAAATGCTGAGAAAGAAAAGGAACTTGCTCAATCAAAAGCAAGAGCAGCAGAAAAAGACAAGTTACTTGCAGAAAGTATGTCAAGACAAAATGCTGAAAGAGAAGCGGTAAAAAGAGAAAAACTGCAAAAAGAAAAAGAACTTTCAGAACAACTCAGAGAAAAACAAGAAATTGAAAATAAAGCTGCAAAAGACAGTGCTGCCGCAAGAGAAAGAGAGTTACAAAGTCAAAAACTACAACTCGAAAAAGACAAAGAAAATGAAAAACTAAAAACACTGAGTGCAGAAAATGCAGGCAAGGCAGCAAAAGAAAAAGCTGAAAAGGAAAGACAATTTCAGCAAACCCTCATTTCTGTTTTTATTGGTGGACTTGTCGTTGCAGGGCTTTTTGTAATTTTTATATTATATAGTAACCGAAAAATAAAACAAAAACAAAAAGAAGCAGAACTACAAAAAGCAAAAGCAGATAGTTTATTGCTCAATATTTTGCCTTTCGAAGTGGCAGAGGAGTTAAAAGAAAAGGGTACAACACAAGTGCGTACCTTTGATGACGCTTCCGTTTTGTTTGCAGATATTAAAGGTTTTTCAGCGTTAGCAAAAAGAGTTACACCTCAAGAACTTATCAAACAATTGGATAATACTTTTGGTATGCTTGATGATATTACAGGAAAATACAACATAGAAAGAATAAAAACAATTGGTGACTGTTATATGTGTGTGGGTGGAGTGCCTACGCCTGACCCTGCACATGCTGTTAATATGATAATGGCAGCCTTAGAAATTCAACATTGGATGGCTGATGAATATGACAGACGAAATGGAGATTTTTGGCAAGTGCGTTTAGGGGTACATGTTGGCGATTTAGTGGCAGGAGTTGTTGGGAAATCTAAATTTGCGTATGATGTTTGGGGACATGCCGTAAATACTGCCTCAAGAATGGAATCAGGAGGAGAAGTTGGAAAGGTAAACATTACATTGGATACTTATGAAAAAGTAAAAGATTTTTTTATCTGCACCTACAGAGGACAAATCGAAGCCAAAAATATTGGTTTAGTGGATACTTATTTTGTTAATGGACTAAAACCTGAATATTCTTTGAATGGAGAAGGAAAAGCACCTAACGAAAATTTTTTCATACAAAGAAATTTAATTAAATAATAAAAATGTGTGGTATTAACTTTTTTTTAGATAAAAATAAACTACAAAACGATAGCATTATTCAGGCAATGAATAATGCTATTTTGCATAGAGGAAACGAAAATACTGCATTTTTTCAAAAAGATAATTTTTATTTTGGACACAATAGGCTTAAAATTTTAGATACATCAACAGAAGCTAATCAGCCTTTTTTTTCTGAAGACAAAAGATATGTTTTAATTTTTAACGGTGAAATTTATAACCATCAACTATTAAAAAAAGAACTTTCAAAAAAATATGTTTTCAAAACACATACAGATACAGAAGTTTTGTTGTATTTTCTGATAGAAAATAAAAATGAAAGCGAATTAAATGGTATTTATGCTTATATTTTTGTAGATTTAAAAGAAAAAAACATTAAATACAGTCGAGATAAATTGGGAATCAAACCACTTTATATTTTTGAAAATAACGATTATTTATTACTTTCTTCTGAAATAAAAGGAATTATTGCAAGCGGATTAGTAACAAAAAAAATAAATTATTCTCAAATTATTCCTTATATCCATCAAAGATTTGTAGATAAAAATCAAAGTTTTTTTGAAAATATTATTCCAATTCCAATTGCTACAACCTCAATACACAACCATAATCCAATACAAAAAAAAAACTTTTCAGATAAAAATGAATTACAACAATTAGATGTTATTTTAGGTCAAGTTGTTCATAATCAATGTTTTGCTGATGTTCCCGTTGGGCTTTTTTTGAGTGGAGGTATAGATTCTACTTTATTATTAGCATATCTTCAAGAAAATAATTATCCAAAACCTACCGCTTTTACGATTATTCACGAAAAAAAAGACATTCAATTTGTTTCAAAAGATACTTATTTCGCTGAAAAAGCCGCCAAAAAATTTGGTGCAAATTGGGAACCTGTATTGATTAATGCAACTATTTTAGATAATTTTCAAGAATTTGTAGCGAAAATCGATAATCCTATCGCTGATGCCGCTTTTTTATTGATTTATCACTTAGCAGAAAAAGCCTCAAAAACACATAAAGTTGTTTTAACGGGTGCAGGTGCAGATGAAATGTTTGGCGGATATTATAGGCATCAAGCATTTTATCGTTATTTACAACTCAAAAAAATATTTGGAAAATATTGGATACGCTTGTTTAAAAATATTCCCACACAATTTTTATCACGAAAATGGAAAAAATTAGTAGAAAAAATAGATGAAAACACACAAAAAACATTCATTAATTTTACTCAAACACATTGGAATTATAATAAACATCACAATAAAAATGATTTGATTGATGATGTAATCATTCAAAACAATGAATTAAAATGGGCATTAGAATACGAAAAAAATCATTTTTTGAGTGAAGATGTACTCAAAATTAATGATTTAGCAGCAATGTTACATAGTGTAGAGGTAAGAGTTCCTTTTTTAGATAATCAAGTAATTGATTTTGTAGATAATTTAGCAACTAAATTTTTATTGAAAAATGGTAAAAAATGGTTACTCAAACAATTACTTATCAACAAAGGAGGAAAAGAATTTGCTAATAGAAGTAAAGAAGGTTTTGGAATGGCATTTGGAGAATGGATAAGACAAAAAAAATATAGCGATTTGATAATCAATACATTGCATAAAAAAAATACTATTTTTGATGAATTACCCTATCCTATTTTTAATACGATTTGGCAATTACACCAAAATAGAAAAGCAGATTTTACCAATGAAATTTTTGGAATTTGGTTTTTAGCAGAATGGCTCCATCAAAATACATAAAAAAACACACTTTTTTAACGTGTGTTTTTTTATTTTCATTGTGATAATTGAACGAAAAAATTAGATTTTACTTTTCAGTCGAATCGTCTTTATTTTCAGTGTTTTCGATATTTTTAGGCGTTTCAATGATTTCAGCATTGGTGATTCCTTCAACATTCTCAGTCGTTTCATCAATTTGTCCTTCTTCTGTTTCTAACAATATATCTTCTTCTATTTCCAAACGTTCTAATTTTGTGATAGAAGCAATTTCGTCAGTTTCTTGCATTTTAATCAACCTTACTCCTTGCGTAGCACGCCCCATTACACGCACCTGCTCAAGCGAAAGACGAATGGTAAGCCCAGATTTATTAATAATCATCAAATCGTGAATATCTGTAACGGCTTGAATGGCTACTAATTTTCCTGTTTTTTCAGTAATTTGTAATGTTTTAACACCTTTTCCGCCTCTTTTTGTGATTCTGTAATCTTCTAAATCAGAGCGTTTTCCATAGCCTTTATCCGATACAACTAACAAACTTTGTTCTTGTGGATTACTAATACAAACCATTCCAACAACATAATTATCAAAATTTCCTTCTTCATTGTATAAATCAATGCCTCTTACGCCGTGTGCAGTTCTTCCCATTGACCTAATATTTGCTTCATTAAAACGAATAGCACGCCCTGAACGGCTTGCGATGATGACTTCACAATTTCCATTAGTGAGCTCTACATTTAATAAATGGTCAGTATCATTTTCTTGAAATAAAATAGCACGAATACCATTTTGGCGAGGTCTTGAGAACTGCTCCAAAGAAGTTTTTTTGATATAACCTTTTTGGGTACACATCATCACATAATGATTATTGATAAAATCAAGGTCTTTTAGATTTCGTACATTCAAAATGGCACGAATTGGGTCATCTTTTCCGACAGAAATTAAATTTTGTACCGAACGACCTTTTGAAGTTTTGTTTCCTTCAGGGATTTTATAGGTTTTTAACCAAAATACTTGTCCTGAATCTGTAAAAATCAATAAATAATCCAAAGTAGAAGCAATTAATAAATGCTCTGTAAAGTCATCACCTTTGGTAGAAACGCCTCTCGAGCCTACTCCTCCCCTACCTTGTGAACGATATTCATTGACCGAAGTTCGTTTGGCATATCCTTCGTGAGAGAAAGTAACCACTACTTGTTCGTCTTTTATCATATCTTCGTCAGTTACATCTTCCAATGCTTCTTTGATAATTTCAGTGCGGCGTTTATCAGCATATTTTAATTTTATTTCTGCTAATTCAGTACGAATAATATCAGTACGTAAATTTTTATCCGCTAAAATTGCTTCTAATCTTGCAATCAAGGCAGTAATTTCTTCGTATTCTTTGATAATTTTATCTCTTTCTAATGCAGTCAAACGTTGCAAACGCATTTCCAAAATTGCTTTTGATTGAATGTCAGAAAGTTCAAAATTAGCCATCAAACCTTGTTTGGCTGTGTCTGCATCTTTTGAGGCACGAATTAATTTGATTACTTCATCTAAATGGTCTAATGCAATCAAATAACCTGCTAAAATATGTTGTCTTTCTTTGGCTTGTTTGAGTTCGAATTGTGTACGGCGATAAATTACTTCGTGTCTATGCTCAACAAAATAAAAAATCAATTCTTTTAGGTTTAATGTATAAGGACGACCTTTTACCAAAGCCACATTATTGATACTAAAAGAAGATTGTAAAGCGGTATAATTATAAAGTTGATTGAGAATAACCATAGCAACGCCGTCTTTTTTCAAATCAAAAACAATACGCATACCTTCTCTATCTGATTCATCTCTGATTTCAGAAACGCCTTCAATTTTCTTTTCGTGGATTAACTCTGCACATCTTTCGACAAGTGTTGCTTTGTTAATCATATAAGGAATTTCAGTGATGACAATTTGTGTTTTTCCTGTTTTTGTGGTTTGAATATCTGCTTTTCCACGCATCACCACACGCCCACGCCCTGTTTGATAGGCTTGTCTAATGCCCTGTACACCCATTATAATTGCACCCGTTGGAAAATCAGGACCAGGAATGTGCATCATTAATTCATCAATCGTAATTTCTTCATTGTCTAAAAATGCCATAATTCCGTCAATTACTTCGCCTAAATGATGTGGAGGCATATTGGTTGCCATTCCGACAGCAATACCTGAAGTACCATTGATTAATAAATTAGGATATTTACAAGGTAAAACGCTTGGCTCTTGTAACGAATCATCAAAATTAGGTTGAAAATCAATCGTTTCTTTATTAATATCTGTTAATAGTTCTTCTGCTAATTTTTGTAGTCTTGCTTCTGTATATCGCATGGCCGCCGGCGAATCCCCATCAACCGAGCCAAAATTACCTTGTCCATCTACTAATAAGTAACGCATAGACCATTCCTGAGCCATACGCACCATCGCATCATACACAGAAGTATCGCCGTGTGGGTGGAATTTGCCAAGGCATTCACCAACAATCCTTGCAGATTTTTTATAAGGTTTATTAGCAGCCAAACCGAGTTCGTCCATACTATACAAAACTCGTCTATGCACAGGTTTTAGCCCATCTCTTACATCAGGCAAAGCACGTGAAACGATAACAGACATTGCATAATCTATATATGCAGTCCGCATTTCATTTTCTATATCAACAGGTAAAATAGAATTATCTAACATTTTTTATGTATCAGTTGTAAATGATTTACTTTTCTGCAAATTTAGTTATTTTTATTGAAAAAACCTATTTTTTTGATAAAAAAAGATGATAAAAGAAACGTTTTTTTATCATTTTTTAAGTAGTGGGAAAATTTTAAAGTATCCTACTTGCCTGCGTCCACAAAGGTAATAATTTGTTACGAAATTTGCTTGTAGAAGTAAGGTTGCATTAATAAGTTGTTTATAAAAACACAAACAGCAAAAATCTCTAAAATATTTTATAGAAAGTAAGATAAATATCACTGATATACGTAATTTAACGCTTACATTGCCTTTGTAAACGCTTACATTGCCTTTGCAAACGCTTACATTGCCTTTGTAAACACTTACATTGCTTTTGCAAACGCTTACATTACCTTTGTAAACGCTTACATTGCCTTTGTAAACGCTTACATTGCCTTTGTAAACGCTTACATTGCCTTTGTAAACGCTTACATTGTCTTTGTAAACGCTTACATTGCCTTTGTAAACACTTATTTTTTTATTTTTATTACTCATAAAAAAAAATCTATCACAATGACTTGTATCATTATGGTAGATTTTTTATTTATCAGCACAAAAAAGACTTTATTCGACAACGATTTTTTTCACTACACGATTATTATTTTGAATAATATGCACAAAATAAACACCTTTTGGTAATGATTTGATATTTACATTAGCAACATTGCTCGTTGCATTGCTTTTTATCAAACTACCGCCTTGTAATGTAAATATTTCATACACAAAACCTTCTTTTGATGTTTTGATATTGATATTTTCATTGCTTGGATTTGGATAAATGTTTACTTTATTTTC
>RDZP01000099.1 GCA_004294005.1 Cytophagia bacterium | reverse complement strand
GAATCATCAGACGGTCTTTTGGATTTCACGATTTCCAAAATCTCAAAAGAAGAATTTTAGTCGAATTAGGCTGATTCCGTATAAATCTTAGTAGAACCAGAAAAAACTAAGACAATTTGGATTGGATAGAATGAAAAATATTGTACCAACTTGGGACAAATACGAAAAAAATACAACCAATTTAAAAAAACTATACTATCATTCATTTGGTATTTATTTTAATTTTGAGCAAAAAGAAGAAACAATTGTTTTACATTTTTCACCAAAAAGAGCTGAATATTTGCATACACAACCTTTCCACCCACAACAATTAGAAAAAAATAGAATTTTACAAAATGATAGCAATGGCTTGAGAATAAAATTTGATTTAAGAATTGATGATGAATTATTGATGGAATTAGCAAGATTAGGAAAAGATGTTAAAATTATCTCTCCTCTCAACTTGATAGATAAACTAAAAGATTATCTAAAAACAACTTTAACGCAATATCCATCTTAAAAAATATAAAATATTTGGAAAGATTATTGAAATAATAAATCTAAAAAAAAAGTAACATCAAAAAATGAAATTTCAAGTTATTTCAGTACAAAAACTAACAAATTTTAGAAGTTTAAAATATTGGGGAATAATTGCACTATTTTTCTGTCTTATTTTATTGCCATTAAGTTGGTATTTATCACAAAAAACAACACAAATTCAACAAAATGCCAATCAATTATACATAAAAATAATAGCACCATTGAACGAAAATATCAGAATCACACAAACAAATGTTGCTGAATCAATGGGAATTTTACAAACCATCGCCTACAAACGTTCTGAAAGTGAGGACATTAAGTTGTCTTATATGAAACTCCAAAAAATATGGACAAATACAATTTTACCTCATTTAGATTCTATCGAAAAATATGCTCAAAAATCAAAACAAAATACAATTATTGAGGCTTCACATCAAAATAGCAGAAAAATAAGACAAATTTTTAGAACCATACAGACGAGTTTAAAAAATATTACAGAAGCAAAACCAATTATCATAGAAAATATACCCAACAAAATAAAAATTTATCATTATCCTGCATTTGCTAACACAATTCAAACACAAATCAAACCTTTGTATGAAAATATGCTGGTTACTTTTACTGAACTAAATGAAAAAATAGATATTTATAGCAATACTCAGATTTTTTTAACCAATACACAACATCAATTATGGTTTTGGTTAGGGCTTTTTTGTGCTTTGTTAGCAACACTTACTTGTTTTTTGATAGGTTATATTTTATACATCAAAAATCAAAAAGACATTAAAAATATAGAAAATTATACAAAAAAATTATTAGAAGGTGAAATTCCTGAAAAAAATCCACCTTATTGGAATGAATTTGAAAATATACATCAATATTTTTTTCAATTCAATAATGAATTAAACGAAATTAAAAATTTTACAGAACAAGTAGAAAAAGGACAATTTGACCACGATTTTAAAATATTTGATGAAAAAGGTATTTTAGGAAAATCTTTTGCAGATATGAAAGAAGGACTTAAAAATATTTTTATTGAAAATAGTTTGAGAGATTGGACAAATGAAGGCTTGGCTAAATTTGGACAAGTTATCGCTAAACATTCTGATAATCTAACCATTTTGGCAGATGAAGTAATGAAAGAATTAGTCCATTATCTTGATATCAATCAAGGCGGTTTTTTTGTGATAGAAGAAAAAAATTACACAGAAAAATTATACCTAAAAGCTACTTATGCTTATACAAAAAAGAAATTCTTAGAAAAAGAAATCAACAAAGGACAAGGACTTTTAGGACAAATTTGGCAAGAAGGTGAAATCGTATATCTGCGCGAAATTCCAGAAAATTATGTTTTTATTACCTCTGGAATGGGTGAATCAACCCCAAAATCGCTTTTAATTGTACCTTTCAAAAATAATCAACAAGTTTTAGGATTGTTAGAATTGGCTTCTTTTCAAGAAATTCCACTTCATCAAATTCATTTTATTGAAAAAGTAGCCGAAATTTTAGGGCAATTTATTGCCAATACACACTCAAAAAAATAATAATATTGAGTGATATGTTTTGAGATTGTAAGTAAAATTACTTGTAAATTATCATAAATAAAAAATCTCGTTGAAATTTTTTGATTCAACGAGACTTTTCATTTTAACAATAAACAATAAAAATTACAATACTTTTGTTACTTCCTCACTCAATACAGAAGTTTGTGGTGTAAAAAATTTCACTAATTCACCTTTTTCATTGATAAGATATTTAGCAAAATTCCAAGAAGGCTCTTTGTCATTCCAACCATTTTGGTCTTTTGTTGATAACCATTGATACAAAGCATGTTTTTCATTGCCAACCACGTCTATTTTTTCAGTCATTTGAAAAGTTACGCCATAATTTTTTTTACAAAATGTAGCAATTTCTTCATTAGAGCCGGGTTCTTGTCCCATAAAATTATTAGCAGGAATACCGATAATAACTAATTTTTCGCCCATTTTTTCGTGTAATTTTTGTAAATCTTCATATTGAGGTGTCAATCCACATTTAGAAGCAACATTGACTAACATTACTTTTTTTCCTTTAAAATCACTAAATTTAATCGTTTTTTTGTTGTCCAATGATTTTAATTCAAAATCATACAAAGTTTTTGTTGTGCTCATAGTTGTATTTTCGGGGCGAGATAAATTACTGCCTGAAACACAAGCCAATAAAACACAAGCCAAAATAGAAATAAAAAATATTTTCATTATTATAAATAAAAAATTAAAAGAATATAAATACACAACTATAATTACTATAAAAATGTTCTAAAAGAGAAAGTGATATTTTTTTTTATTTTTTTTGTATTTGAAAAAAAAAGAACTATATTTGTAAAAAAAATAAACGTATAAAAATATGAAAACAAGTGATTTATTAGAAATTGGCGTTTTGGTACTCGTTGTTATGTTTGTATTGGCAATGCTAAAAAGCGTAATTTGGTATGGTCTTATCATTGGTGGCGGTTATGCAGCCTATAAATTAATAGGAGGAAATTCAAAAAAAATCGGAAAATAAATGATACATATTAAAAGTTTTGTTTTCAATGCTTTTCAAGAAAATACTTATATTTTATATGATGAAACAAAACAAGGCATTATTATAGACCCTGGTTGTCAAATTGACGCTGAAAAACAGCAAATTGATAATTTTTTAGAGCGTGAAGAAATTACATTAGTGCGTTTATTGAATACACATTGTCATTTAGACCACGTTTTTGGAAATTTGTATTTTCAAACCAATTATCATCTAAAAATTGAAGCACATCAATTAGAAATACCTGTTTTGAAAGCGTGTGCTTCAGTAGCAAAAATGTATAATTTAGTACCTTATGATGCATCTGAAATTGATTCTTTTTTAGAAGAAGGACAACAAATTAATTTTGGTAATACTATTTTGGATATTTTGCACTTACCCGGTCACGCACCTGGTCATTTAGGTTTTATCAATCATCAACAAAAATTTGTAGTGAGTGGAGATGTTTTGTTCAAAGGAAGCATAGGCAGAACTGATTTTCCGCTTTGCAGTCATGAAGATTTAATCAATAGCATCAACAATAAACTTTTTTTATTGCCTAATGATTATACAGTTTATACAGGGCATGGAAAAACAACTACTATTGGAGAGGAGAAAAAAACAAATCCATTCTTAACCTAAATAAAATATTAAAAAAAATATTTACTTTTTTTTGGAATTGTCAAAAAAAACATCTAATTTTGCTAAAAAATAAATCAAAATATTAAAAAAATCTTATATGTCAAATAATTCATCAGAAAAAGCAGAAAAACTCAAAGTTCTCCAAAGTACAATGGAGAAATTAGACAAGACTTTTGGGAAAGGTACAGTAATGCGTTTGAATGATGCAAGAGTCGAAGATGTTGCTGCCATTTCAACAGGTTCATTAGGTTTAGATATTGCATTAGGCGTAGGCGGATTTCCACGTGGGCGTGTAATTGAAATTTATGGACCAGAATCATCAGGAAAAACAACAGTCGCAATGCACGCTATCGCAGAAGCCCAAAAATTAGGTGGAATTGCTGCATTTATTGATGCTGAACACGCTTTTGACCGCTCTTATGCAGAAAAATTAGGAATAGATACAGAAAATTTGCTTATTTCGCAACCTGACCATGGCGAACAAGCGTTAGAAATTGCAGAACATTTGATTCGTTCAGGTGCAATTGATATTATTGTCATCGATTCGGTGGCTGCATTAGTACCAAAAGGCGAATTAGACGGTGATATGGGTGATAGTAAAATGGGTTTACAAGCACGTTTGATGTCGCAAGCATTGCGTAAATTGACAGGAACTATCAATCGTACAGGCTGTTGTTGTATTTTTATCAATCAATTACGCGATAAAATCGGCGTTATGTTTGGTAGCCCAGAAACAACCACAGGTGGAAATGCACTCAAATTTTATGCTTCTGTACGTTTGGATATTCGCAGAATTGGACAAATCAAAGAAGGTGCTGATAACATTTTAGGGAATAGAACAAGAGTAAAAGTTGTCAAAAATAAAGTTGCTCCTCCTTTCAAACAAGTAGAATTTGATATTATTTATGGAGAAGGTATTTCAAAAGTTGGTGAAATTTTGGATATTGGTGTCGAACTCAATGTTATCAAAAAAGCAGGCTCTTGGTTTTCTTACAAAGATTCAAAATTAGGACAAGGGCGCGAATCAGTAAAAGATTTATTGACACAAAACCCTGAATTGATGGAAGAATTAGAAAAAGAAATCAAAATCAAAATCTCCGAAAATGCGCCAAGAATGGACGCAAAAGCCAAAAAGAAAATGGCAGAGGAAGAAGATGAGGAAGAGGAAGACTAATCTTTCTTTTCATTGGCATAAATAAAAAAGTGAATGAATAATTTTAAAATTACTCATTCACTTTTTTTATGACTTAATTTATTCAACTACATCACCAAACAAAGTGGCTAATGAGCATCTATCAATTTTTATACGAACATAATCACCTTTTTTCAAATTATGTTTTGGGAAAATAACAACTTTATTTTGAGAATTTCTACCTTTCAAAAAATCAGCAGAGCGTTTTGATTCGCCTTCCACCAAAACTTCATAAATTTTTCCAATATCTTTTTGATTTCTCAACAAAGAATGTTCGTTTTGTTTATCAATAATCTCTTGTAAACGTCTTTTTTTTACTTCTAATGTAATATCATCAGGGTATTTTTTGTGTGCCAATGTACTTGGTCTTTCAGAATAAAAAAACATATAACCAAAATCATACTGCACTTCGTCCATCAAAGAAAGTGTTTGTTGATGTTCTTCTTCTGTTTCTGAACAAAATCCTGCAATCAAATCGTGAGAAATACCACATTCATCACCTAAAATTCTTCTAATTGCTTTGATTCTATCCAAATACCATTCACGCGTATAACCTCTGTTCATCATTTCCAAAATTCTATTATTACCACTTTGAGCAGGCAAATGAATATATTTTGCGATATTATCATATTTTGCCATGATTTCTAATACATCATCATTCATATCTTTTGGGTGTGATGTTGTAAAACGCACTCTCAAATTGGGGTGAACTAAGGCAACTTTTTCTAATAATTGTGCAAAATTGACCACCTCAATATCAGTCAAATCAATGCCTTTTTTGATGGCTTTTTTTTCTGCGGTAATAGAAATAACATCAGGATTTGAACTCCATAAATAAGAATCTACATTTTGACCCAAAAGCGTAACTTCTTTATATCCTTGTTTCACCAAATCTTCTACTTCTTTCAAAATAGAATGTGCATCACGGCTACGTTCGCGCCCACGTGTGAAAGGTACAACACAAAACGAACACATATTATCACAACCACGCATAATCGACACAAAAGCAGAAACGCCATTAGAATTAAGACGCACAGGTGCAATATCAGCATAAGTTTCATCTCTTGATAAAAAAACATTCATTGCTCTTTCGCCATCATCTACTTCACTAATCAGATTAGGTAAATCACGATAAGCATCTGGACCTGCTACCAAATCCACAATTTTTTCTTCTTCTAATAATTTTGTTTTTAATCTTTCAGCCATACAACCCAAAACACCAATGACAGTGGCAGGTTTTTTCTTTTTTACACCTTGTAAATGTTGTAATCTATGTCTGATGCGTTGTTCGGCATTATCACGAATAGCACAAGTATTCAAAAAAATTAAGTCAGCGTTATCAGCATTATCAGTCGTATCAAAATCATTTTCCATCATAATAGAAGCAACTATTTCAGAATCTGAAAAATTCATTTGACAGCCATAACTTTCGATGTATAATTTACGTTTTTTTCCTGTATTTGTATTGGGTAATGTTTTAAAATCTTCTTGTTGCGTTTCGTTATTTTCTTCTTCTAAAATATCAATATCCTTTATTAAATTATTCATTTTTTTATTTCTTTTTGTTTATTGAATTATTTTTCTGCAAAAATAAATAAAAATTAGCATAAAATAAATAGAAATTATGTTTTTTGTTGAAAATTTAGAAAATTGGCGTTAAAGAGAAAGTGGCATAAATGCCATCACTATACATAATTGAATATTTTTTTATGTAAAAAGGTGGCATTTATGCCACCTCAAACTCCTTTTTTTGAAGATTTCCGCAGTTACCAGCATTCTATAATCTTTGTTTTTTTCTTGTCTATAAAAATAATAAAATTGGATAAGGAATTATGAGTATATCAAAAAATAAAATCCGCGTTTGAAAATCAGTTTCATCAGCATTCCAACGCAATAGAACACTGATAAAATTGATGTAAACAACGCGGATTAAAGAAAAACAATACACAATTAATTATTAAACCCTTTCAATTCTAAACAAATGAAAAGGCAATTCAGGGGCTAATTCTACATAATTCCATTCGTTTGTCCAAATGTATTTATTACCCGTAATCAAGTCGTGCATCAATAAAGGATAACCTTGAGGTACACCCAACGCACTCAAAGGCATTTGCAAATTAGCACCACGTCTGTTATAAGGATCCATATTGACAACACACAAAATGTTATTTATTTTTCCCTCATCTTGTTTTAGATAGGCTATAATATATTCATCTTGCACAGGGACATTGATGAAATTATAAGTAAGTTGCAAAGCGGGATTTTCTTTTCGAACTTGATTAACTCTTTTGATAAGTTCGGTCATTCGATTACGGTAATTCCAATCCCAAGTTTTAATTTCATATTTTTCAGAATAATAATATTCCTCTTTTCCTTGCATAGGTTCGTGTACGATAAATTCATAAACAGGACCATACATACCATAATTAGAACTCAAGGTAGCCGCCATAAAATATCTTGACATATATAAACTTTGATTACCATTTTGCAAAATATAAGGATTAATATCAGGTGTATTAGGCCAAAAATTAGGTCTAAAATATTGATTTCCAATATCGTTACTAATTTCTTGCATATATTGTATCAACTCAGCCTTTGTATTTCTCCAAGTATAATAAGTATAAGATTGAGAAAATCCCATTTTTGCTAATGAGTGCATCACGTGTGGGCGTGTGAAAGCTTCTGCCAAAAATAAAGTATCAGGATATTTTTTCTTTACTTCGTTGATTGCCCATTCCCAAAAATAAAATGATTTTGTATGTGGATTATCAACTCTGAATATTTTAATACCTACTTCACACCAATAAATGAGAATAGATAAAAGTTCATTCCATAGATTTTTCCAATCTTCTGTTTCAAAATTAATAGGAAGAATATCTTGGTATTTTTTTGGTGGATTTTCAGCGTATTGCACCGTACCATCTGGTCGCCATTTGAACCATTGTGGATATTTTTTAACATAAGGGTGATTAGGTGAACATTGCAAAGCATAATCCATTGCTAATTCTATTCCGTAGCCTTGTGCCACTTTTATCAAAGATTTAAAATCTTCTAATGTACCTAATTGAGGATGAATATCTGTATGTCCACCTTCTACTCCTCCAATTGCCCAAGGCGAACCTACATCATCAGGCAAAGCAGTTGTAGCATTATTTTTTCCTTTTCGGTGGTCTAAGCCAATCGGGTGAATAGGTGGAAAATAAACGACATCAAAACCTAATTCAGCCACTCTTGGTATCAATTCTTCACAGTCTTTGAATGTACCATGTTTACCAATTTCTTTAGAAGCAGAACGAGGAAAAAACTCATACCAACTCGAAAACATTGCCTTTTGTCTATCTACATACACACGCAATTTTTTATCATAAGTAGTAGCAAAAGTTTTTTGTGGATAGGTTTTAAAAATACTTTCTAATTGATAAGACAAAGCTTCATTGATAGCGTTTTGATAATCTTTTTCAGATTGAAACAACTCAATTAATTTTTCTAAATACTTTGCTTCTGGTTTTGTAACTTGTTTCAAAAGTGGCGTAAGGTATTGCAAGCCGTCCAATAATTCAACGTTTACATATTGATTGTCCTTTATTTTTCTTTCGATATTATGTTGCCAAGTGAGAGGGGCATCTACCCAACCTATAATTTTATAATCATAAAAACCTTGTTTTTCAACTCTAAATCCGCCTGCCCAAATATCATTTTGTAATAATGAAAGAGGTGCATTTTTCCAATTTTTTTCTTTTTCGTGTTTAAATGTAATCTCACCTGCTAATACTTCGTGTCCATCAGCCAACATTACGCATTGCATATTGACGGGTTGTCCTACAATTCTTTTAATAAAATGCCTTCCTCCGTCTATTTCAGGGCTTACATTCTCTATAATAACTCTACTTTGCATAATAATAGGTAATTTAAAGATAATTTATTGTTTTGTGGGACAAAAATAATTCTTTTATGTTTTTTATGCAATTTTTTTACTCTTTTTTTAATATTTAATTTTTGTAACCAAATATTTTGCACCTTATTAAAAGAAATAGAGTATTTTCAATAAAATAATAGTAAATATTTTTGGAACACTTAAACCAGTTAGGGAATTTGATGCGTATAAAAATTTTGAAAATCTAAAAAAACACTTCCAAAAAATAAAACAAAATTTTGGAAAATTATATACAATTAATTTTGCATAGGTGCTTATTAGGATTTTAAGAAATAAAAAATAAAAGCAAGTTTTGAGGCTTGCCTTTTGTTGTTTTTATAATTAGATGTAATACATTGATAATCAATTTTTTAATATATAAAACAGAGAGATGACCTTACTCTGAGTAAGGTCATCTCTCTGTTTTATAGAAAATGATATACTTTTTTGAAAATCATTGTTATTAAAATAAATTTCATTTATGTATTGCATATTTGTATTTTATACATTAACTTTGTAGAAAAAAGTATATGAATAATAATTTAAGTATTTTTAACTATGCCCAGCAAGATGTAAGGATAGTTATGATAGAGAATGAGCCTTGGTTTGTTGCAATCGATATTTGTGCTTGTCTGGGCTTAGAGAATGTTAGTCGGGCTGTTGCATATCTTGATAAAGAAGATTTAACGCAATGCAAAATTACTGACAAAATAGGCAGACAACAATCTATTTATTGCATCAATGAAGGTGGGTTGTATAATCTCATTTTTAAATCTGAAAAAGCAGAAGCTAAAGTTTTTAAGCGTTGGGTTACTCATGAAGTCTTGCCTTCTATTCGTAAAACAGGTAAATATGAATTACAAAAAGATTCACTTACAGCAATGACCTTGATGCGTCAGCAATTAGATTATTTGATAGAACACGAAAAACAACTACGTGAACACAAAGAAAAATTAGAAAACCACGAAACACGCATCAATGAGATAGAAGGACAAATAAAAACTGTAAACAAAGACTATTTGAGTTTGGCAGGTTACTATGCACTGAAAAAGCAAACTTGGGATTTATCGCAAACCCAAGCCTCACAAATGGGGAAAAAATTAAAAAAAGCAAGTGAATTAGCAGATATACCAATTATACGCATTCATGACTCAAAGTTTGGTGAAGTAAATGGTTATCATAAAGATATATTAGCCCAAGTATTAGGATTTTAAGAAATAAAAAAGGTTCTACTAAGATTTATACGGAATCAGCCTAATTCGACTAAAATTCTTCTTTTGAGATTTTGGAAATCGTGAAATCCAAAAGACCGTCTGATGATT
>RDZP01000208.1 GCA_004294005.1 Cytophagia bacterium | reverse complement strand
TAGCTGATTATAAAAAAAGAGGCTGTCTCATAAGTAGGCAGCCTTTTTTATTTTCATTTTTTTAGGGTGGTTTATTCACATGTAGGTTGAATAACTTTTTTGATGGTACGATGCAATAGAATATGAGGTAAAGTTGTCTTATTGTTTATGGCAAAAGGACCCGTTTTACAACCTGTATTTAAAGCATATCATCAGCGCCAGGCAATGCTACTACCGCCAAGTTTAGATGAACTTATAAAAGCCAATCATCCTGTAAGAGTGGTAGATGATGTGTTGAGCAAGATAGACATTCGTCCACTGATTAGTCAATACAAAACAGGCGGAGCATCCAACTATCATCCTGGGATGTTATTAAAAGTGCTGGTGTATGCTTACATCAATAATATTTACAGCAGCCGAAAAATAGAAGAAGCCCTACAGCAGAACATTCACTTCATGTGGCTGAGTGGCATGAGTACCCCAGACCATAATACTATAAACCGTTTTAGGTCAGAAAGATTAAAAGAACCATTGAAAAAAATATTCACTCAGGTGGTACACTTATTGGCTGCAGAGGGGTTGTTGAGTTTAAAAGAATTGTACACTGATGGTACTAAAATTGAGGCCAACGCCAACCGATATACTTTTGTATGGGGCAATGCCATCAAAACAAATAAAGAAAAAATGAAGTTACAGTTAGATGAGTTATGGAAGTATGCTCAAAGTATTGCAGCCAGTGAGTTAGATGATACAGACCCCAGTGGCTTTGAAAAAATAGATAAAGAAAAAGTAGCAGAAACAATAGCAAAAATAGACGCTGCCTTACAAGATAAGCCAGTAAGTAAACAGGTGAAGCAAAAGCTTAATTATGCAAAGAAAAACTGGCCTGCAACACTGGATAAATATGATCAGCAGGAAGCAATAATGGGCGAGCAAAGAAAAAGCTTTAGCAAAACGGATACCGATGCCACCTTTATGCGGATGAAAGAAGACCACATGAAAAACGGACAATTAAAACCAGCTTATAATTTACAGGTAAGCAGCAATAATCAATATATCACCCACTACAGCATCCACCAGGCCACTACCGATATCACTACTTTAAAAGAACACCTCACAGACTTTACAAATGAACATCAAATAATACCAACTGATGTAACAGCCGATGCTGGATATGGTAGCGAAGAAAACTACCAGTACCTGGAGCAAAACAATATCACAGCTTATGTAAAACACAACCAGTTTGACAGGGAACAGAACGAAAATATCCAAAGTAAAAAACCATTTACTTCAGACAAACTGTATTACAATAAAGAAGAGGATTATTATGTATGTCCGATAGGGCAGCACATGGAGAATAAAGGTTCTTACAGCAAAACTACTGTCACCGGATTTACACAACGCATTACAAAGTATGAGGCAAAAAATTGCCAAGGCTGCCCGTTAAATGGTAGTTGCCATAAAAGTAAAGGCAATAGGGTAATAGAAATCAATCACCGCTTGAATGAACTTAAACAACAAGCCAATAAACGCTTATTAAGTGACCAAGGCATCAAAAAGCGAAAGCAAAGATGCCACGATGTAGAACCTGTCTTCGCAAACATAAAAAATAACCACGGGTTCAAACGCTTTATGCTCAGGGGCAAACAAAAAGTAACGATTGAAACAGGGTTACTAGCAATGGCACACAATCTTCGCAAAAAAGCATTCCAAAATAGCAAAAAAGCAGCCTAAAATAGCTGCATTTTAAAAATTTGAAAATATTCCTTTAGTAGAGTAGCCCTAAATCTTCAATACTGCCAAATCGCTTCCCCAAAATAAAATTTATAAAAAACCGCCTCATTTAATAACGAGACGGCTTCTTTTTTATTGTGCATGTAACAACTTTTGTTTTTGCAAAATATCAACTCAAAAAATTCGTTATGCTCCATTATACTACAATTTGT
>RDZP01000207.1 GCA_004294005.1 Cytophagia bacterium | reverse complement strand
GAAAATCTTGTAATCCTGTCAAAATATTTTTGTTGTAAATCCTGAAAATCTTGTAATCCTGTCAAAATATTTTTGTTGTTTAATCATTTTCACCCATATCAGCTGCATTTTCATTGGATATTGAGAGATTTTCAAAACTTGCTAATAATACATCAGTCAGCAAAAAAAGTTTTCCCCATTGGTGTTTTTTAAATTTCCTATCATTTTCAGCATCATTATTTTCTTCATCGAAGATAATATTTTGCACATCAATTTCCCATTGATTGACTTTATTTTTGATGTTAAATATATTTTTTTGCCAAATTTTTTCATATTTATTGGCTAATTCGTCTGCTTCCAACCATTGTAATTTATCTTTTTTTTGTAAATCTTCCCAAATTTCCATTATATTTGAATTTTTTTGAGGCGATAAACCAAGCCATTTATTTTTTTCTTGTTGATAAACCTTTCTCTGTGCAGTTAATTTTTCCCATTTTTTATAATCTTCTACTGAAAATTTTTTTACTAATTCCTTTCTTTCTTTTTCTAAAATAGGAAATATATTTTTTTGTAAATATTGATTGATTTTTTTGATAATAAACTTATTATCCGAATTTTTTTGAGCCAATGCCAATGTCATTGTAAAAAAATAAAAAAAAGATAGTGCTATTATTATTTTTATTTTCATTGTTTTTTTTGATATTGATGATGTTAAAAAATATTTCCACAAACAAAATTACAAAAAAACATCAATAAATCAAAAAATATCAAATAAATAAGTGTATTTTGTATTTTTAATTCTCAAGCAAATTAATTAAGTGAGTTTATAATTGAAGATTTTAAACAAAAAAACCACAAAAAACCACAACATACAAATTTTTTACTGTATTATTGCTCTTATTTTGTGATTTTTTCTTCTTTATTTAAAAAATCTACTTATTTATATCATTCCAATCAAAAAACTATTCAGTTTTATTTAATTTAATAATTCGCTTTACATTCTCATTCACAAGGTCGCTTTCTACCAATCCATCACGCAGACGCACAATTCTATGGGCATAATGAGCAATATCCTCTTCGTGAGTTACCATTATAATTGTATTGCCTTTTTGGTATAATTCCTCAAACAAATCCATAATCTCATAAGAAGTCTTTGTATCAAGATTACCTGTCGGTTCATCAGCCAATAAAATACTTGGTGCATTAACCAATGCTCTGGCAATCGCTACCCTTTGTCTTTGTCCTCCCGAAAGTTCATTGGGTTTATGTTTTGCCCTATTTTCTAACCCTACATTTTTCAAGGCTTGCATTGCCATTTCTGTCCGTTGGCTTTTGTTATATCCCGCATAAATCAAAGGAAGTGCTACATTTTCTAACGAACTTTGTCGCGGCAACAAATTAAAAGTTTGGAATATAAAACCAATCTCTTGATTACGCACTTCTGCCAATTCGTTTTCAGTCATATCACTGACATCTTTTCCATTTAAAACATACTGCCCACCTGAAGGCGTATCCAAACAACCAATAATGTTCATCAAGGTTGATTTTCCTGAGCCTGATGGACCCATAAATGCTACATATTCACCTCTATTAATGTTGATACTGACCGATTTGAGTGCATTTACTTCTTCCTCACCCATAACGTAGGTGCGAGAAATGTCTGTAGTTTGAATGACGTGATTTGACATTGTATTCTTATTTTTTTTATTGTATAAGTAAATATATTCAAAGAAAAATTACAAAAAACTGATTACTTTAAAAATATTTATCGAAGAACTGATGATGAATTTGGGCGATTACGTGCTATCGTGCAAAGCACAGAGCCAAAAAAGAGAGAAAAAACTCGCGGTACTCTGACAATTTTAGTGCAATGATAAAAAAAGTTCCTTTTGTCCTGCTGAACGAAGTGAAGCAACTGCTTGTTAATCAACGATTTGTGAGCCAGA
>RDZP01000098.1 GCA_004294005.1 Cytophagia bacterium | reverse complement strand
CAGACCTCCGTAAACTACGGTACAGACCGCGTTTTATGAAAAATGTTTAAAATAATTTTTTTAATTTGAAAGAATAGTCTGTAGCGTAGTTTACGAAGGGCTGATTATTATTTTAAATTACCACCAAAAATATCTTAATAGACACATATTTTATTTATAAGTAATTGAAAATAAATTGTTTATAAATAAAAATTATCCCGAACTCACGTTAAAAAAGTAAAATTAAAAAAATATATGGAAAATAAAGAATTAACCGCTAAAGAAACAGCCCTTTTATTACCACAAGATGCAGGTGTTTATCGGTTTTTTAACAAAGAAAAAGTATTATTATATGTAGGAAAAGCAAAACATCTACGAAATAGAGTAACAAGTTATTTTAATGCTTCAAAACAACATAATAGAAAAACTTTAAATCTTATTCGCCAAATTGATAAAATAGAATATACGGTTGTTAATTCTGAATATGACGCACTTTTGTTAGAAAATAGTTTGATAAAAGAATATCAACCTAAATATAATATTTTGTTAAAAGATGGAAAATCTTATCCTTATATATTATTGACAAGCGAAAGATTTCCGCGTGTTATCGTTACAAGACAAGTAGATAAAACAAAGGGTACTTATTTTGGACCGTTTAGCAATAGTAAATCTATGCAAACAATATTAGATTTAATCAAAGAATTATATCCTTTGAGAAATTGCTTGTTTTCATTGACAAAAGAAAATATTGAGGCAAATAAATTCAAAGTTTGTTTAGAATATCACGTAAAAAATTGTTTAGGTCCTTGTGAAAATCATCAAAGCGAAGAAGATTATAATGAAAAAATAGCACAAGTAAGACAAATTTTGGGTGGAAATCTCTCTTATGCAAAAACTTATTTTAAAGAAAAAATGCAGAAATTTGCTGAAAGTTGGGAATTTGAACAAGCTGACTCTTGCAAACAAAAACTATTAAGAGTAGAACAATACCAAGCAAAATCATTGATTGTCAATCCAAATATTACCAAAATTGATGTTTTGACGCTTACAAGTGATGAAGAAATTTGTTATCTCAATTTTATAAAAATAAAGAATGGTGCAATTATTCATACTAAAAACATCGAAATTAAAAAAAAATTAGATGAAACCAATGAAGAAATTTTGGAAATGGTTTTGGTTAATTTGCATACTGAAAATGAAACTGATAATGAAGAAGTGATTACAAATTTACCATTAACAGAAAATCTATTTCCAAATCTTATCAATACTATTCCAAAAATTGGTGATAAGAAAAAATTATTAGATTTATCAATGAAAAATGCTTTGATGTTCAAAAAAGACCGCAGACAAAAAGCAGAAAATGGATTAAGTGAAGAAAAAGTAAACAAGGCAGTATTAGATTTGCAAAAAGCATTAGGACTACCAAAACCACCTATTCATATCGAATGTTTTGATAATTCAAATATTCAAGGCACAAATCCTGTGGCAGCAATGGTTTATTTTAAAGATGGAAAACCTCTGAAAAAAGAATACAGACATTTTAATGTTAAAACTGTCATCGGACCTGATGACTTTGCTTCTATGCGTGAAATTGTGAAAAGACGTTATCAAAGATTGATAGATGAAGATACTGAATTGCCTGATTTGATAATTATTGATGGTGGAAAAGGACAGTTGAGTTCTGCTTGTGATTCGCTCAAAGAATTAGATTTGTTTGGAAAAATTCCTATTATTGGTATTGCCAAAAGATTAGAAGAAATTTATTTTCCTGATGATGATGTGCCTTTGCATTTGTCTAAAAAATCGCTTTCTCTCCAATTGATACAAAGAGCAAGAGATGAAGCGCACCGTTTTGGGCTTACTTTTCATAGATTAAAACGAAGTAATGACACTAATTTGAAATCTTCTTTGGAGCAAATAGAGGGAATTGGCGAAAAAACAGTCGAAATGCTTATCAAAACTTTTAAATCTTTGAAAAATATTAGAAATCAATCAGAAGAAGAATTAACAAAAGTTGTAGGACAAGCAAAAGCAAAAATTTTGAAGGAAGCATTCGAGAAGTTGATGAAAATTGATGAATAATATTCCGCCAAAAAAAGAACTTTTATCACTTTGAATAAGTTGTAAAGGTATAATTATTTTAAATGTATGAAAAAAATTATTTTCTTTTTTTTAATTGCCTTTTTTTCTATGACTTTTTTTGGTTGTAACCAAAGTCAAGGGCAAAACTCAAATCTTTTGGATACTCAAGCATTTTCAAAAAAAATCAATGAAACAAAAGATGCTCAAATTTTAGATGTACGCACAGCCAACGAATTTGCTGAAAATCATCTTGCAAAAGCAATCAATATCAATTGGAATAGCAATGATTTTGTGGAAAAAGCCAGTTTTTTGGATAAAAATAAGCCTATTTTTGTATATTGTTTGGCAGGAGGAAGAAGTGCCTCTGCACACCAAAAATTAAAAGAATTAGGTTTTACGAATATTTACGAAATGAAAGGCGGTATTGCAAAATGGAAAGCAAATCAGTTGCCATTAGAACAAAAAAATACAACGGACAAAGGAATGAATGAAACGGAATTTAATGCAATTATCACACAAAAAAAATATGTTTTGATTGATTTTACAGCCGCTTGGTGCGCTCCTTGCAAAAAACTAAAACCTATTTTAGAAAAAATTGGAACAGATAATCAAAATATAAAAATTGTTGCAATAGACTATGATAAAAATACCGAAATTGTCGAAAAATACAAAATAGATGCAATTCCTATGTTGATGATTTTTGAGAAAGGTAAAAAAATTTGGGAAAATATTGGTTTTTTATCAGAAAAACAAATCAATGAAAAATTAAAAGAATTAGGAATTTAATATCTTTAGTCATCATTACCTAAAAAAATATGCGTAGTCATTCCTTGCGTTTAGTCATTTGGTTGGCAACTGTGGCGTTGGCTGGCATAGTTATTATTCAAATTTTGTGGCTCGATAAAGCCTTTCGTTTCAAAGAAAAACAAACCGATTCAAGTATTTTTATTGCCCTTAAAAATGTGGCTGAAAAATTATTGATGTACAATGATAATCCTTCTACTTTGGTAAATCCTGTCAAACAAGTTGCTTCTAATTATTACACTGTGATGATTAATGATGTGATTGATGCCAAATTTTTAGAAATGTCTTTGAAAAATGAACTTGAACAACGCGGTCTTTTTTTAGATTTTGAATATGTTATTTATGATTGTTCGGGCAATAAGTTGGTATATGGTAATTATATTGAAGCAGAAAAAAATGCTTTTAAATCTAAAATCAATAATTCAACTTTAGCGAGTTTGCCTAATTTTAATCACGATAATTATTATTTTGGTGTATTTTTTCCAAAAAGAAGTGAATATTTATTAGGACAATTAGATGTTTGGATTTTTACATCTGTGATTTTGTTAGGAATTATTGTTTTTTTTGCGTATGCAGTGTGGGTTTTATTGCAACAAAAAAGACTTTCAGAAGTACAACGAGATTTTATCAATAATATGACACATGAATTTAAAACGCCTATTTCAACCATTGCTATTTCTTGCGAAGTATTATTAAAACCTGAAATTATCAAAACACCTGAAAGGCTTTTAAATTATGCAACCATTATTCAAAATGAAAATAATCGTCTTAAAAAACAGGTAGAAAATGTATTGCAGTTGGCTACTTTTGAAAAAAAAGATTTACATCTCAATAAAGAAGCAATTAATATCAATGATTTAATTCGAAAAGTAATCAAAAATATTGATGCCAATTTAAAAAATACAAACACACAAGTTGTGTTGCATCTTTCTGAAAAACCTGTTGTGGTTAATGCTGACTCGATGCACATCACTAATTTAATGTATAATTTGTTGGATAATGCTATTAAATATTCAAAAGAAAATCCGATGATTACTATTTATACAGAAAATAAAAAAAATGGTATTTTGATTTCTGTGGAAGACAATGGTATTGGAATCCCTAAAAATGCTCAAAAACAAATTTTTCAGAAGTTTTATCGTGTTCCTAAAGGTGATATTTATGACATTAAAGGATATGGTTTGGGTTTAAGTTACGTCAAAATTATGATAGAAGCACATAAAGGCAATATTAGAGTAGAAAGTGAAGAAGGAAAAGGAAGTAAATTTATTGTAGAATTACCTGTTTCTTAATAGTATCAACTTATTTGAAAAAAATAATAAAAAAAAATAATAAAAAAAGTAATAAATTTTAATTTTTTTTGTTATATATGTAGGAACAAAAAAAATACACATCTTTCTGATACAAAGATGTGCATTTGGATAGTTAAGTTTTAGTAAAAGTTTGAAGATAGTTTTCCTAAAAGACTGGTAGCTTTGCCACCAGTTTTTTATTTTTATACCAGTATTTTTTACAGATACTTTGTTTCACACCTCAAAAATATATACTAATATTGAAAAAGCAAATTTTTTCTTTGATTTTTTGCAAATTTTTTGCCAAAATAAATTAAAAAATAACTTATGAATAAATAAATATTTGAAAATCAACATTTTATATTTTTATAATCTTTTTATAAAAACCTAAAAAACAATCTTTTTTTTATTTTTTAGATAAGAAACGTTCACAAAATAACTTACCTTTTTATTACAACCTTGAAAGGATAAATGCCAATAGTTCAACTGTTATGAAGTCTTTCGGAAAACTAAATAAAAAGAGGAAAAGGCGTTGGCTTGGTAAATATTTTTTGGTTTGATAAGTTTTTTTAATAAATATTTTGTTTGGATAAGAAAAAATACCTATCTTTGTTAAAAATAAAAAAGATGCTGGTGTGAAAAATTGTTATTCTTCGAATCAATCAATACAAAATCACAAGTTACGCTTCGCTAAACTTGCGGTAGTTTTATTTTTTTTATTTTTTGGAACACTTAAAGCAGTTGGGCTAATCACCACAACCTTTATAAAAAAAGTTATCATTTGAAATTAAGGAAACTAAATCATCTATTTCTTTAAGATTTGGTGTATATTTTAGTTGATAAACATACTCTTGATAAAATGCTCTTTTAATAATTAAACCAAAATTTACATCAAAAAAATAGGTCTGACAAATATCAATGTCTAGATGTCCCGTTGTTAGTTTTAATATTTTCCAACCTGTTTTTTTTTTTATAATTATCTTCTAAATTATTCTCAATGGCTCTATTATCAATAATTCTCAATACCAATGTATCAATATTATTATAAAATCGAATATGTAAACATTGTTTTTTATTAAAATTAAAAACAAATTTTTCTTTTATTTTCGTTTTTTCTTTATTTTTATAATAAATGAATGTTCTTTTATCATTTGTTATTGACATATATAATGTATCTACTTTACTCTTAAAGTAAGTATATTTTTCAACATTATATATGTCTTGTTCATAAGACTTAAAAATTAAATAATCTTGTTTATTCTGATTATTTAAACAAGATGTATAAAAAATAAAAAATAATGTTAATAATATATTATTTTTTAGTTTGACATATAAATTATTAGTCGTCGAATCCATTAAATTCATCAGGATGTGATATTTTGTATTGTTTGTAATAAGTCCCATAATATGCTCTAGATCTTTCATTAATCATTTCTTTATCTTTTCTCCCCCAACTGGTTTAAGTGTTACAAAAAAATAAAAAAAAGCAAAACTATCGCAATTTTAGCAAAGCGTAACTTGTGCCTCTGTATTTAATTGATTCGAAGAATGACAATGCTGCGTCCAAGCGTCTTTTTTATTTTTAACAAAGGTAGATATTTTTTCTTATTCAATAAAATATTTATCAAGAAAAACTTATCAAACCAAAAAATATTTACCAAGCCAACGCCTTTTCCACTCTCCGAGTGGTGAAGTCCCAAGACCACTTGGAACAAATGTATAAGTTTAATGTAAGTTTTATGTAGCTGAGTAAATGTGTAGAACATAAAATCAAAAATTGCAAAGTTTTAAGTTATTTTATGTTTTTGTTTTTTATTTTTAAATTTCAAAAAATATTTTTTTGATTTAAAAAATCTTAAAGTTTTTCTTAAAATAAGTGAA
Source organism: Cytophagia bacterium (assembly GCA_004294005.1). Taxonomy (GTDB): domain Bacteria; phylum Bacteroidota; class Bacteroidia; order Cytophagales; family Microscillaceae; genus RDXZ01. Next base: position 4,173 of record RDZP01000098.1, on the reverse strand, counting down.
AATAAATATAATCATTGTCCGATTTACACTTAAAACAAAATGTTTTTGTAGAAAAACAAGCCAAAAATCATATCAATATTTATATAATTTTGATTTTAATTTTATTTTAGTTGCTCATTATTTGGTATTATTCCTACACATAAAAAAAATTAAACCTCACTCAATAACGATAGAATAGAAGAATAGATAGATATTGCTTGTGTTTTAAAGGTAATTTTCAAAAGTAGTAAAAGACAAAAAAAGAATATTTTTTATTATCTGTAAAAAAATTATCGAAAAAAATTTGTATATTTATTTTTTTTATCTACCTTTGCAGTTCTAAAATAGAAGGGGCAATTAAACAAAAGACAAGTCCCTACAAATAAATTGTAAAATGCCAACAATACAACAATTGATTCGTAAGGGGCGTGAGGCTTTAATAAGTAAGTCAAAATCACCCGCTTTAGATTCTTGTCCACAACGCAGAGGCGTGTGTACAAAAGTATATACCACTACACCTAAAAAGCCTAATTCAGCTTTGCGCAAAGTCGCACGTGTACGTTTGAGTAACAAAAAAGAAGTAAATGCTTACATTCCAGGAGAAGGTCATAATTTACAAGAACACTCTATCGTTTTAGTACGTGGAGGTCGTGTAAAAGATTTACCGGGTGTTCGTTATCACATTGTACGTGGTGCTTTGGATACAGCAGGCGTAAATGGTCGTAAACAAGGTCGTTCGAAATATGGTACAAAAAGACCGAAACCAGGACAAGTAGCCGCACCAGTAAAAGGTAAGCCAGCAGGCAAAGGAGGTAAAAAATAATAATCGTTGATGATATAAACTAATGAGAAAGAAAAAGCCAGAAAAACGTTATCATATTCCAGACCCTAAATTTGGTGATGTATTGGTAACAAAGTTTGTAAATAACTTAATGGAACGCGGTAAAAAAAGTACAGCATATACTATTTTTTATGATGCCTTAACATTGGTAGAAAAAAAACTACCTGAAAGCAATGGACATGAAATTTGGAAAAAAGCGTTACAAAATGTAATGCCTGGTGTAGAGGTACGTAGCCGTCGTGTAGGTGGTGCAACTTTTCAAGTGCCAAGTGAAGTAAGACCTGAACGTAAAAGTGCTTTGGGCATGAAATGGTTGATTAATTATGCGCGTAGACGCAACGAAAAATCAATGCAAGAGAAATTAGCAGCTGAGATTATTGCTGCCTCAAAAGGTGAAGGTGCATCTGTAAAGAAAAAAGACGATACACATAGAATGGCAGAGGCAAACAAAGCTTTCTCTCACTTCCGTTTCTAAAAAAGAAAATGAAAAGATAAATACTAAAAATATGAAATTTTATTTTTAACACAAGGATAAAAATAAAATTTCGATATTTATTTTTAGTAATGATATTTATTATTCAAAATTTAATTAAAAAAGAAAATATGATTTGGGCTAAAAATAAGTAAATAATTTAGTTCAAATCTTTTTATATATTTTTAAAACAATGAAAGATTTAAGATTTCTCCGCAATATCGGCATCATGGCTCACATTGATGCTGGTAAGACAACAACAACAGAACGTATCCTTTATTACACTGGAAAAACACATAAAATCGGTGAAGTACACGAAGGAGCAGCGACTATGGACTGGATGGCACAAGAGCAGGAACGCGGAATTACAATTACATCAGCCGCTACTACTACACTTTGGAATTATCCAACTGACCAAGGAGATCCTATCAAAGGTGTTACTACACAATACCAAGTTAATATCATTGATACGCCCGGTCACGTAGATTTCACAGTAGAAGTTGAGCGTTCTTTACGCGTGTTAGATGGTGCTGTTGCTTTATTTTGTGCTGTATCAGGGGTAGAACCTCAATCTGAAACAGTTTGGAGACAAGCTGATAAATACCATGTACCTCGTATTTGTTTTGTAAACAAAATGGATAGAGCAGGTGCAGATTTTTTTAATGCTGTAAAAGAAATTAAAGAAAAATTAGGTGCAAATCCTGTACCTTTACAAGTACCAATTGGTGCAGAAGATACATTCAAAGGTGTTGTAGATTTAATTACTAATAAAGCAATTATTTGGGATGATGCCACAGAAGGAAAAACATACAAAGAGATTCCTATTCCTGCTGATTTGCAAGAAGACGTAACTTTTTGGAGACAAAATTTGGTAGAGGCTGTTGCTTCTTATGATGATGCCTTGATGGAAAAATTCTTTGATAATCCTGATTCTATCACAGAAGAAGAAATGCGTGTTGCCATTCGCAAAGCGGTTATTGATATGTCGATGTCGCCTGTAATGTGTGGTTCTGCATTCAAAAACAAAGGAGTGCAAGCAGTATTAGATGCAGTTTGTTCTTATTTGCCTTGTTCTTTGGATATGCCTCCTATTATAGGTACAAATCCTGATACAGGCTTAGAAGAAACACGTTTACCAAGTAATTCAGAACCATTTACAGCATTAGCATTCAAAATCGCTACTGACCCTTTTGTGGGACGTTTGTGTTTTATGCGTGTGTATGCAGGATTTTTGGATTCTGGTTCTTATATCTTGAACAATCGTACAGGAAAGAAAGAACGTATTTCGCGTTTGTTACAAATGCACGCCAACAAACAAAATCCTATAGACAGAGTAGAAGCGGGTGATATTTGTGCAGGTGTTGGATTCAAAGATATTAAAACGGGTGATACATTGACTACTGAAAATAGACCTTTGGTTTTAGAAAGTATGTCTTTCCCTGAACCTGTAATTGGATATGCCATCGAACCAAAAACACAAGCAGATGTTGATAAATTAGGCACTGCATTGGGTAAATTGGTAGAAGAAGACCCAACTTTACGTTTAGAATCAGACCAAGAAACAGGACAAACTATCATTCGTGGTATGGGTGAATTGCACTTGGAGATTATTTTAGACCGTTTGAAACGTGAGTTTAAAGTAGAGGTAAACCAAGGTGCACCACAAGTTGCTTACAAAGAATGTTTAACAAAAAATTTCGAACACAGAGAAGTTTACAAAAAACAATCAGGTGGGCGCGGTAAGTTTGCTGATATTAACTTTGAAATCGGACCTGCTGATGAAGGCAAAGTTGGTTTTGAGTTTATAAATGGTATTGTTGGTGGTGCTATTCCAAAAGAATTTATCCCAGCAGTAGAAAAAGGTTTCAAACAAGCAATGGTCAATGGACCTTTGGCTGGTTATCCTGTTGAATCAATGAAAGTACGTTTGTTTCACGGCTCATTCCATGATGTCGATTCAGATTCATTATCATTCGAATTAGCAGCTATTTTAGGTTTTAAAGAAGCAGCACGCAAAGCGGGTGCAAAAATTTTAGAACCAATTATGAGTGTAGAAGTAGTAACACCTGACGAATTTACAGGTCCTGTAACGGGTGATTTGAATCGTCGTAGAGGAGTAATGAAAGGAATGGACACAAAAGGTGGAGCGCAAGTTATCAAAGCTGATGTGCCTTTGTCAGAATTATTTGGTTATGTAACTTCGTTACGTACAATTAGTTCGGGACGTGCTTCTGCTTCTTTGACTTTCTCTCATTATGAGATATTGCCTCAAAACTTAGCTGATGATGTTATCGCGAAAGCAAAAGGTGTATCTGCAAAATAGTTTAATATTCAATCAAAAAACAAAAAATCTATAAGATTTTTAAAATGTCTTATAGATTTTTAAATATTTTTTACTAAAATTATTATGAATCAAAAAATTCGTATCAAATTAAAGTCTTACGACCACAATTTGTTGGATAAATCAGCGGAACGTATCGTAAAAGCAGTAAAAGCAACTCAAGCAGTAGTAAACGGACCTATTCCGATGCCTACTAAAAAAGAAATCTTTACTGTATTACGTTCTCCACACGTAAACAAAAAAGCACGTGAGCAATTTCAATTAGCAACGCACAAACGTTTGATAGATATTTATTCATCAAGCCCAAAAACTGTAGATGCTTTAATGAAATTAGAACTACCAAGTGGTGTAGATGTTGAAATCAAAGTATGATAAATAAAAAAACCTTTATGAAAATAAAGGTTTTTTTTTGGTTTTATTGAAATTTTATTGATTTCTTTAGCTGTTTGCGATAGTGATAGAAGCAGACTTGCAGAGACAAAAAGAGAGAAAAACGAGGCTTTGCGAGTTTTTTCTCTCTTTTTTGGCTCTGTGCTTTGC
>RDZP01000097.1 GCA_004294005.1 Cytophagia bacterium | reverse complement strand
AAGTTTCAAAAACTTGTGCCTTTGTATTGATAGAAGTCTCCAGACTTCACCACTCGGAGAGTGGAAAAGGCGTTGGTTTGGGGGTATTTTTTGGTTTGTAAGTATTTTATTTTGTTTCATTTGGTTGTATCACGAAACAAAACAAAAAACCCACACTCGCAACTCCACAATATAAAATTTTATTTTTTGTGTTATTGTGTTACTTTTTAAAAAAATATCTATTTTTGCATAGTTTTATTCTCAATAATAAAAATAAAAAACAATTCAATACAATTTTTTAAAGAAAATAAAAATAAGTAAAGACAAAATTACGTTACTTGAATAGATTTACAAAAATCAAAAAAATAGCCATCATTTTAATTATCTTTAAAATAATAAAAAAATATGAAAAAAGTTATCTTGTTTTTGTCTTTATTGTCTTTTTTTGCGTGCAGTGAAGAAAGTTATTCACCTAAACCAAGAGGTTATAACCGAATTGATTTGCCCGCTCAAACCTATCAAAAATTTCCTCACAAAGATTTTCCTTATCAATTTGAAATTGCAAGTAATGCAATGATAAGACCTGATTCATCAAAAATTGCAGAACCTTATTGGATTCATATTATTTATCCAAAATTTAAAGCAGATGTTCAAATTTCTTATAAATCATTTACCAAAGATAAAAAATTTTTAAAAGAATTCATAGATGATTCGCACAAACTTATCAATAAACACATGATAAAAGCCACAGGCGTACAAGAAAGTATCATCAAAACACCTTCTAAAAAAACGGCTGCTGTTTATGATTTGGAAGGAGAAGTACCAAGCCAATTTCAATTTTATGTATCTGATTCTACTAAACATTTTTTGAGAGGCGCATTATACTTCAAAACTGCTACCAAAAATGATTCATTAGCACCCATTATTGATTTTATCAAAAAAGATGTTATTCATTTATTAAATACTTTGGAATGGAAATAAAGTTATAAATTGCTTAATTTGATAACTAAATTTGTGTATTAAATTATATTTTGTTAATAAAAAAACTTTTTTTGTTTTATTTTTCATACATTAAAAGTAAGTTGAAAAAAAATATATTTTATTTATTGCAAAATATGAAAAAAAAAACGATATTTGCAACTTATTATTCTTTTATTCATTTTCAATATCCGAAAATAATTCATTCATTATGATTGAACGTACTATAGAACAAAAGCTTAACGCCTTGCTTAAATTACAAAGCGTCGATTCAAAATTAGATGAACTCAGGCGTGTAAGAGGAGATTTACCAAACGAAGTGCAAGATTTAGAAGATGAAATCATTGGATTTCAGACGAGAATCAATAATTTTAATAATGACGTACATAGTTTTGAAAGTGATATCGAATCACGCAAACATCGAAAAAAAGATGCCGAAAAACTAATACAAAAATACAAAGAACAACAAAATAACGTTAGAAATAATCGTGAATTTGAATCACTTAGTAAAGAAGTTGAAGCCGAAGAACTCGAAATGCAAATCTGTGATAAAAAAATCAAAGAAGCACAAGACAAAATCAACCGAAAACAAGATGATATTGCAAAAGTAGATAAAGTTTTGGTAGAAAGACAAAAAGACCTTGATGCTAAAAAAGAAGAACTTAATAATATTTTGGCAGAAAGCGAAAATGACGAACAAAAACTATTGAAAGACCGCGAAAAACAAACCAAAAATATCGAAGACAGATTGTTGCGTTCTTATGATAAAATTAGAGACAATAGTATCAACGGGTTGGCAGTTGTGATGGTAAAACGTGATGCGTGTGGTGGTTGTTTTAATATTGTGCCACCTCAAAGACAAGCAGATATTCGTGAAAAAAAGAAAATCATCGTTTGTGAGCATTGTGGACGTATTTTGGCTGGTGTAGAAGAAGTTGCTCCTGTCGAAGAGAAAAAAGCAAGAGGCAGAAAAATAGGCTCAACCAATAAAAAAGATGAAGTTGTAGCAACTGTTTCAAGTTTTACAGATATTGCAGCAGCAGATTTAAGTTAATTTCATACTCAAAAAAACCTATAAAACTAAAATTTTTTATAGGTTTTTACTATTCTTTTCTTTTTACATCTTGTGCAAGCGTGGACGCTTGCACAAGATAGCAACTGGTGTAAACGTCCACGCTTGCACCAAAAATGCCCGAATAGTTACAATAATTTTATTCCGAAAATTACTTTTTACATTCCAAAATTTTTATCATTTTAAAAATGAAACAAAAATATTTTACACAATTTTTTTTAGGTATTGTATTAATTATTATTGTAAATAGCATTGCTACTCAATATTTTTTCAGAATAGATTTAACAGAAGAAAAAAGATATACAATTACAACACCTACCAAACGTATTTTACAAGAATTAGATGATGAAGTGTATGTAAAAGTATATCTCGAAGGTGATTTTCCGAGTGGATTTAGACGTTTGCAAAAAGCTATCAAAGAGACTTTGGACGAATTTAAGATATATGGAGGAAAAAAATTAAAATATAAATTTATTGACCCCACCAAAGTAGGTAAAAATAAAGAAGAACAAAATAAATTTTACCGTGAATTAGTACAAAAAGGCATACAACCTTCACAAATCTTTGTCAATGAGGACGACAAACAAGTCCAAAAAATGATTTTTCCTGCCGCAGTTTTAATGTACAAAGAATTTGAACTTACTGTCTCATTGTTCAAAACCTTAGACCAAAAACTGAAAGGTTCACTTTCTCCTGAACAAATTTTAAATCAATCAGTAGAAAATACAGAATACAATTTGATTGCAGGTATTAGACAATTAACCCAAAAAGATAGAAAAAGAATTGGATTTATTGAAGGACACGGGGAATTAGATGACTCTGAAAAATCAGATATTGTCAAAAGTTTACAAAAATATTATGAAGTTTATAAAGTAGATTTACCAAAATCAGAAGAAATTTTGAATCTTGATGCCATTATTGTTGCCAAGCCTGATTCAGAATTTACAGACAAAGAAAAATTTAAAATTGATCAATTTGTGATGAAAGGTGGAAAAGCTTTGTTTTTTGTTGATGTGGTGGGTGTGTATATGGATAGTGTTTTGTATAATAAAAAAGGAAGTTCGTTTACTTTTCCTTATAACCATAATTTGACTGACCTTTTTTTTAAATATGGAGTGAGAATCAATAGCGATTTAATCAAAGATTTACAAGCATCATTTGTTGAATTAGTAGTTGGAAATATGGGCGATAGACCACAAATAAAACCAATTCCTTGGGTTTATTATCCTATTATCAATAATTTTGAAAAACATCAACTGACCAAAGGCTTGGGTACAATTCAAACAAAATTTATCAGCACAATTGATACAGTCAAGGCACAAAATGTCCGAAAAACACCTTTGCTTTTTACTTCCAAATATTCTAAAAAAATAGGTACACCTACATTGGTGGAGTTTAATGAAGTACAAAAAAAACCAAATCCAAGAGATTATAATATGGGAACTTTGCCTGTTGCTTATTTATTAGAAGGACAATTTCAAAGCCTTTATAAATCTCGAAGTCAGAGCGAAGAAAAAGGATTTGTGGGACAATCAAAACCTACAAAAATAATTGTTTGTACTGATGGTGATATTCTCAGAAATGAACCAAAAATGCCTTTGGGCTTAGATAAAGTATATAAAACAATTCATTCTAATACTGATTTTGTTTTAAATGCTTTGGATTATATGTTAGATGACAAAGGAATTATGGGAGCAAAAAATAAAGAAGTGGTTTTGCGTCCTTTGGATAAACTAAAAATAGAAACTGAAAGTACTTATTGGCAATTTTTGAATACCATTTTGCCTGTTATTTGTATTATTATCTTTGGAATGATGTTTACTTTTTGGAGGAAAAGAAAATATGCAAAGTAAAAATTTAATTTCACATTCAAATAAGTAATTATTTTTAAATTTTGTACTCATTGATAGAAATAAAAAAAATCTTTTTTTATTTCTATTTTTTTAATATTTTTTGTAGATTTGCAAATTCAATTTTAATAATAGAAAAATATGTTTAAAATTCCATCTTTAGTCAAATTACCTAAACATAGACAATTCGACTATATTCCAAGATATTATAACCCTGAAAAAGAGGAAATTCAGGAGCGTTTAGCAGAAAGACGTGCATTGAAAGGTGCAACCAATCAAAATGACCAAAATGTAGAAAAATCAGAAGAAAATAGACAAGACCGTCTAACGATGGCATTCAGAGAAGCAAGACGTAACCGACAAATTTATAAAACATCAGACAAAAAATCAGTAGTTTTACGACTTGTTTTGATTGTATTTTTTATGGTTTGTTTTACTTTGTGGTTTTTTGCAGGCGAAGCCGTTACTAATTTTATCATTAGTGGCGATAACAGAACAACTTTTCCTTTGATTTTGGCATCTATTTTTGGAGCAATTGTAATAAAAAATGTATTAAATTTTAAAAGATAAATAATGAAAACAAAAGGAAATCGTAAAACAAAAGTAAATTTGATTACATTAGGTTGCTCAAAAAATTTGGTGGACTCTGAAAATATTTTGACACAACTTAAAGCCAACCAAATAGATATCGAACACGAAAGTACAAAAGATGATGCAAATATTGTCATTATCAATACTTGTGGATTTATTGATAATGCAAAACAAGAATCAATTAATACAATTTTGAATTATGCCCAAGCGAAAAACGAAGGAATGATTGATAAATTGTATGTTACAGGCTGCTTGTCTGAAAGATATAAATCAGATTTAGAAAAAGAAATTCCTACTGTTGATGCTTATTTTGGTACAAGAGATTTACCTTTGTTACTCAAACAATTCAAAGCAGACTATAAACAAGAATTAGTTGGCGAAAGACTATTGACAACACCAAGACATTATGCCTATCTCAAAATTGCAGAAGGGTGTGATAGACCTTGTTCTTTTTGTGCAATTCCTTTGATGCGTGGAAAACATGTTTCGCAAACAATGGAAATTTTAGTCGAACAAGCCAAAAATTTTGCAAAACAAGGAACAAAAGAAATTATTTTAATTGCTCAAGATTTGACTTATTACGGATTGGATATTTACAAAAAACGTAATTTATCTGAACTAATAGATAGATTGGCTGATGTTGAAGGCATTGATTGGATTCGATTGCAATATGCGTATCCCGCAGGTTTTCCGACTGATATTTTAGATGTCATCAAAAAAAGACAAAATGTTTGTAAATATTTGGATATGCCATTACAACACGCCTCAGCAATGATGCTCCAAAAAATGAGACGTGGTATTACAAGAGAAAAAACAGAACAATTATTAGATAAAATACGTCAAACTATTCCCGAAATTGCTATCAGAACTACTTTAATTGTAGGGCATCCTGATGAAACACAAAAGGAATTTGATGAATTATACGACTTTGTTCAAAAACAAAGATTTGATAGATTGGGCGTTTTTACTTATTCACACGAAGAAAATACACATAGTTTTTCTTATGAAGACAATGTAGAGGAAGAAGTCAAAAAAGATAGAATCGATGAAATCATGGAATTACAACAAGGTATTTCTACTGAATTGAACGAAAAGAAAATTGGCAACACTTATAAAGTGTTGTTTGATAGAAAAGAAGGCGGTTATTTTGTGGGTAGAACACAATTTGATTCCCCTGAAGTAGATAATGAAGTTTTGGTAAGTGCTGAAAATACTTATGTTCGTATTGGCGATTTTGCTGATGTGAAAATAACAAGTAGTGAAGCATTTGATTTGTTTGGTGAAGTGGTAGAATAAATTGTGAATTGTAATTTTTTATTTTAGATTGTAAAGTTTATCATACAAACGATTATTTTTATGTTGTATTGATATTTTTACTATAACTTAATTTTATAAACTATACAAAACGATGTCGAAACAAAAAAGTGATAAAAAATACACTATCGCCGATATTATTGATTTTATTCTTGCTTTGGGAGGTTTAGGCTTTGGAACACTTATTCTATTTGCTGTAATGACTTTTAATCATAGCTTTATGATACCAAAGTCTGCTCTTTTGATTGATTTATTGGCGTTTTTTATAGGTGGTTTGGGGACAGCGAGGCTTTTATTGCGTCAAAAACAAAATAAAATTGATGAGTTAGAAGAGTTTTTACCTTCACAAAGAGTAATTCAACATACACATTATTCTGAGAATGTTTTACCTCATCTTTCTTATAATGGTTCAAATTTACGTACCCAAATTTCATCTTTTGAAGCAGATTTAGAAGTTCGTTTTTTGGAAGCATTGGTACATAAAAAAAATAGAATTACATTGGTAGAAGCAGTAATTTTAGTAAGAGAAAGCATCGATAAACTTCTTCCTACAATAGAAAAATTACAACAAAAAGGAATTATTGGAACAGAAATAGAAGAAAATGGACAAATTGTTTATGTAACGGTTTAAAAAAATATTCACCCAAAACATAATTATGGCACAAAAAGGAAGTATATCTCCTGAAGAAATTTTGAAACAAATCGAGAATTTAGTGAGTTTAATTCCCGAAGATTTGCTCAAAAAACAAAAAAGTAAAAAGGAGGAAAAGAAAAAGGAAGAAAATACAGATTTGCCAATTCCAAAAATCCTAAGTGAAAAAAACGAAGTAGGAAAAGTGTTGGCACATGCGTTACCTGTAGCACAATCAAAAGGCGAATTACAAAAACCGCAAGAAAGTAATTTAGCTTCTTTCAAATCACAAGAATGGAATCTTATTTTACAATCTGTCAAATATTTTGCTTATTATATAGAAGAAAAAAATGGACTCAAAGCAGCAATGCCAATTTTTGATTTAGTAGATAAAATTGAAAAAATTGTAACACAAATCACAAAAAAATAATGAAAGTTGCTATTTTAAAATACAATGCGGGCAATACACAATCCGTTATTTTTGCCTTACAAAGAGTAGGAATTGAGGCAGTTTTGAGTGATGAACCTGAAATATTAAAAACGGCGGATAAAATTATTTTTCCGGGCGTGGGCGAGGCAAGTACCGCAATGCAATACTTACAATCTAAAAATTTGGATAAACTCATTCCACAATTTACACAACCCGTCTTAGGAATTTGTTTAGGAATGCAGTTATTAGGCGAACATTCAGAAGAAAATAATACAAAAGCATTAGGAATATTTCCAACAAAAGTCAAAAAATTTCCTTTTCAACCACATCAAAAAGTACCACATATTGGTTGGAATAATGTGGAAATGAAAGATACAATTTTATTCAAAAATGTTGAAAATCAATCTTTTGTTTATTATGTGCATAGTTATTATATGGAAATTTCTGATTTTACTATCGCAAAAACCAATTATATTGTACCTTTTGCAGCCGCCATTCAAAAAGATAATTTTTTTGCAACGCAATTCCATCCTGAAAAAAGTGCAGACGTGGGAGAAAAAATTTTGACTAATTTTTTAAATATACAATATTAATTTTTGGGCGATTACGGGCTATCGTGCAAAGCACAGAGCCAAAAAAGAGAGAAAAACTCGCAGAGCCTCGTTTTTCTCTCTTTTTGTCTCTGCAAGTCTGCTTCTATCCCTATCGCGAAAAAAACTTATTATTTTTTTAGATAATATTTGGAAAGAACATAAAAAATAATTATCTTTGCACCTCAAAATATTAAACTTTTGTAATAAAATGCCTAAAGTAAAACCAAATTCTGGAGCAAGCAAACGCTTCAAAATTACAGGAACAGGTAAAATTAAGCGTAAACATGCTTTCAAACGCCATATCTTAACGAAAAAAGCTACTAAACAAAAACGTGCTTTGACGCACAGTGCTTTAGTACATCCTTCAGATATGAATAATGTGAAAGCCTTATTAAAACTTTAATTTTATCTTTTATTTATCAATTTTTTTTTAAAAACAGGAGCAGGTAACTTAGAAAGAGCCTTTTTTAATTAACATTAAAATAGATGCCACCGATACTCCGCTAAAAAACTTTTAAAATATGCCACGTTCAGTCAATCACGTCGCTTCGCGAGCAAGACGCAAGCACGTATTAAAATTAGCAAAAGGTTATTTTGGTCGCCGTAAAAATGTATGGACAGTAGCCAAAAATACCGTTGAAAAAGGTTTGCAATACGCTTATCGCGATCGTAAACAGAAAAAACGTAACTTCCGTAGTCTTTGGATACAACGTATCAATGCGGGTGTTCGTCAATATGGAATGATTTATTCAGAATTTATCCACAAATTAGCCAAAGCGAATGTTCATATCAATCGTAAAGTATTGGCAGATTTAGCAATGAATCACCCAGAAGCTTTCAAAGCAGTTGTAGATAAAGTGAAATAACAATAAAATAAAGTCCTCTTTTTCTAAAAAATAGAGGACTTTTCTAATAAAAAATGAAAAAAATATTAATTATCCTTGTAGTAGCAATTTGTCTATTCAGTTGTAATAATAATAGCAAAAAAGAAACAGAAAAAAAAGATACAACTTCTACTAAAAAAGAAGAAAAATCACCATCTACTAAAAAAGAAGAGAAGAAAGAAAATATTGAAAAAACCTCATCTGAGCCTGTAGAAGAAGAAATTGATGAATCTGTTTCAGAGAAAAAAAAGTAATTTTATTTTTTTTTGAAAAAAATACTCAAAAAATTTGGAAATTAAAAAATAACTCTTTACCTTTGCACTACAATAACGAAAAGAACTAAATGTTATTCAAAAAGGAGTGGTAGTTCAGTTGGTTAGAACGCCTGCCTGTCACGCAGGAGGTCGTGGGTTCGAGCCCCATCCATTCCGCAAAATCTATTCTTTATGCCCTGCAAACCTATTGCAAGGCTTTTTTTTTCGATAAAAGTGCCTTTCAAGTTCACAAAAGCAATAAAAATCGGGGAATGTATTGGCTTGTATTTTTTTTAATCGGGTGATGCAACAAATATATTAAAATATATGTTTTACTATTTCACTTTAAAAAAAATACGTAAAATGAAAAAAACAAAATGAATATCAGTTTTAAACTTAATTCAAAATCAAATTCAATCGATGAGCATTATGTTCGTTGCATCATCACAGCAAACAAAACACTCTTTGAATTTCGCACTGGCGTAAAGTGCAAAAAAGAGAAATGGCAAGCCGTATGCAAAACCTACACGATAAAAGGAAATCCGTCTGCCACCAACGAACTCAAAGAAATTCAATCTAATATAATATTAGAAAAAAATATTTTTGAAAAAAACAAAATACAATTTACTGCAAAAATGTTGTACGAAGCTTGGCAAGCCTCCTACCAAAAAATAGAAATCATAAAAAATTGTATTGATGTTTTTAACGAATTTGCAACCGAATACGAACAAAAGTACAAAGTAAATTTAATTACTTTTGATAGTTATAGACGCATATTGTCATACGGCAATATTCTACAAAATTTTACTTTGTCTATCAAAAAAGAAAATTTATTGATAAATGAAATTGTAAGAGGACATTTTGAAAAAATAAAACTTTTTTGCCTCAATGAACGAAAATTTGGTATCAATCACACCTCAAAAATCTTGGCTTGTTACAAAGGTTTTTTAGATTGGGCAGTCGATAATGATTATTTATTAAAAAATCCGTTTTCAAATTTATCTTTGAAAAAAGAAAAAACTACCAAAATTTATTTATCAGTTTTGGAATTGGAAAAAATTGAAAACAAAATTTTTGAGATTGATAGACTTGAAAAAATAAAAGATTTATTTTTATTTGCTTGTTATTCGGGTTTGGCTTTTTGCGATTTGGCAGCTATCACAAAGGAAAATATTAAAGTAGTAGGAGGGAGGGAGTGCATAATGATTGATAGACAAAAAACAAAAAATGAATGTTTTTTGCCTCTGCTCTCAAAAGCAAAGGCAATTTTAGAAAAATATAATTATGTTTTGCCTGTACTCACAAACCAAAAATATAATGCGTATTTGAAAGAAATTCAAACGATTTGTAACATCAATAAAAAACTAACTACACACGTAGCACGCAAAACTTTTATAAACATAATGATAAATGTTCATAATGTTCCTGTTGAGTCCGTGGCGCTGATGGTGGGGCATAGTAGCACCAAAACAACTTTTGAATACTACGCCAACATTGAGCATAATAAAATTTTGAATGATACTAAGAGTATAATTTAGACAAACAAAAAACCTTACAATTCTTTTGAGTTGTAAGGTTTTTTTTTGTTTAATTTTCAATTTTTTGTTTCTTTTCCTTTGCAATTTTTTGTTTTCTTTC
>RDZP01000206.1 GCA_004294005.1 Cytophagia bacterium | reverse complement strand
ATTACATTTTCCTCCCTCTGCACCCGACAGCCATAGAGAAAAACAGCCCCCAGCAATATCATTATGCTCAATAATTTAGCATAAGGGGGGGGGTAATTTAGAAATTGATACTTTTTTAACATATTTTTTATTTATTTCCTTAAAATTTATGCAAAGGTAAGTGTTTATTTTTTGATTAGCAAAATAGTAACAAAAATTATTTTTTGATTGTCAGTTTTATTTTGTTTCCTATTATTTTAATTTTTTACAAAGCGAAAATTAGTGGTTTATAACTTGTACTATTTCTTCTAAATAGAATAACAAATACAAAAAATAACTCATTTATTTTTTATTACACTTAAAAATTTTTCTACTATTATTTTTAAGTAATATTCTTAGACTGAAAGTTGGTTTTGTTTCAAATCAATGATAAAAACTATATTTTTATTGGATAGAAATATTTACTGGCAAAAAATTTAATTTTTAATATTTTTTTTTGGTACTTTTTTAGATATATAAAAATATTGTCTATATTTGAGGCAACAAAAGTCGATGTTATGAATAAATTTTGGAAAAATACAAAAACGATAAGGGTTAGATTATTAATTTTCTTTGCATTTTTTACGCTTACTATCACAGCAAGCCATTTTATTACGCGCAACTCATTCAATACATCAGAAAAATATAGATTAATTTTAAAAAAAGCAACGCAAAATCGTGATTTGGTTGAAGAAATTATTATTCACGGTGAAGAAGCATTGGACAAACAGCCACAAGCACAAATTTTATTGGTTGATGATATTGCAAAATTTCAATTGAATTTAGATTTATTAAAAAAAGGTGGTATTGATAATATTGAAGGTGAAAAAGTAATTTTACCACCTTGCGAACCTGTTGCTATTCCTGATATTGAAAGGTTAGAAAAATTATGGGACGATTTCAAAACAAGAGCAGAATATCTGGCACACCAAGATATTATCAAAGAAAATGAAATCAAAACAGAAAAACAAGCACAAAATTTAGATTTTCAAGCCGCTAAAAAAACACTCAAATATTTAATTGATAGACGACAAGAATTAATTTTGTTACAAACTCAATTTATTCAAAGTTATCAAAATATATCAAAACAACAACAAGAAGCAACAGATACTTGGCTTTGGACGCTTTGGATTAGTAATATTTTTTTAGTAATTATTGGTTATTCATTAGTAAGACAATTAGTAATCAAACCTTTGGGTTATATTACATACATTGCTAACAAAATAGGACAGGGTGATTTGACACAAAAAATTAATTACAAAAGAGAAAATGAAGTAGGCGTAGTGGCTGATGCCCTCAACAATATGGTCGATAAAATCAAAAATGCAACTGACTTTATCAAAAATATTGAACAAGGAAATTTATTGGTTTCTTATTCAAACACTACTGAAATTATTACAGAAAAAGACACTTTGGCAGGTGCTTTATTGAGTATGCGTGATAGAATGAAAAATGTAGCCACAGAAGAAAATGAACGAAATTGGGTAATCAAGGGAGAAGCATTATTTGGACAAATTTTACAAACTTTTAATGATGATACTGATGCTCTTTCTTATTCGATTGTTTCAAACGTTGTTAAATATTTGGAAGCAAATCAAGGTGGATTATTTTTATTAAATGCAGAACAAAAAAATTTACATTTGATTGCTTGTTATGCTTTTGAACGAAGACGTTTTTTACAAAAAGAAGTTTTGGTCGGAGAGGGATTAGTAGGACAAGTTGCCAAAGATGCAGATACTATTTATATTACAGATATTCCTGATAATTATATAGACATTACATCAGGCTTGGGTGGCACTAAACCAAGAAGCGTTTTGGTAGTACCACTCAAAATGAGTGATAGAGTGTATGGTGTGTTAGAGATTGCTTCTTTCCATTCCATCAAACGTTATCAAATAGAATTTTTAGAAAAATTAAG
>RDZP01000096.1 GCA_004294005.1 Cytophagia bacterium | reverse complement strand
TGATAATATTATTGATAGAGCCAAAAAAGTTGGAGTAAATATTTATACAATTAACTATAAAATAGATAAATTTGAAGAAAAATTTTCTCCTGATGATTTGAGAGTAATTAGTGATAAAACTGATGCAGAATCTAAAAATGTAACGGAATCAACTGAAATAAAAAATGCGTTAGAAGAATTTTTAAAATCGGGACGCACAAGTACATCAGCTGAAGAAGCAACACTTCGTTACGAAATTAGTTTCGAAGTACCTGCTGTGAAAGACGGTGCAGAACATTCTTTTAAAATTATTTACAAAGGACAAGAACAAATTGGCTACTTTACGGCACCGGGTTATAAAGGCGGCGGCGGAATTTTTGGAATTTTTAATGGTTATGGTTTTATAATCATTATTGTAGTCGTTTTGTTGTTAGGCGGAGTCGGTTATTGGCAATACAATGAAGCAAAATTAAGACGTTTAGAAGATGAAGAAATTGCTGCACAAGAACAAATAGAACGTGAACAAGAAGAAAAAAGACGTGAAAGAGAACATCAAAATCGTTTACAAACTATTCAAGAGCAAAATATTAGACTGCAAGAACAACTCAAAATGAAAGAACAAGAATTGGCAAGAAAAATTGATGAAGTGCCGACTGTTGTTCCGTCTTCTAAAATTGACCCTAAAAAAACAATGATTGGTGGTGGTGGAGGCGCACCCGTTTTGCAAGTAGTTGCAGGTGCTTTTAGTAAAAATTATCGATTGAATAAACCTACTATGACAATAGGGCGTGCAGCAAACAATGATATTATTATCCCCGAACAAACGGTTTCATCGCATCACGCTACACTTACGATTGAGAATGGTAATTTTTTTATTTCTGATATGGATAGTACGAATGGGACTTTTGTAAATGGTACTCGAATCGATAAAAAAATGCTCAAAGGTGGTGATTTATTGAAATTAGGAGGAGCAAGTTGTAAATTTGAGATTGTCTAAGTTTACTTAAATAAAAAAAATATGAGCAAAAAACTAATTCGTTTTGATTGGGCTGTGAAAAAATTACTTCGTAATAAAGCAAATTTTGTTGTCTTAGAAGGTTTTTTATCCGAACTTTTATTTGACACAATTAGAATCGATAAAATATTAGAAAGTGAAGCAAATCAAACAACAAATGATGATAAATACAATCGTGTAGATATTTTAACACAAAATTCAAAAGGTGAATTGGTCATTATTGAAATTCAAAGTACTTATGAAATTGATTATTTTCACCGAATGGTTTATGGAACTTCAAAAATATTATCAGAACATCTCGATTTAGGGCAACCCTATTCAAATATCAAAAAAATAATATCTATCAATGTTGTTTACTTTGATTTAGGACAAGGAAAAGATTATATTTATAAAGGAAAAACTAGTTTTGAAGGTATGCACCAAAAAGATATTTTGCAATTATCATCACAACAAAAAATGACGTTTGCTAAGCAAAATGTAGCTGACATTTTTCCTGAATATCATATTATAAAAGTCAATCAATTCAATGATATTGCCAAAGATACTTTGGACGAATGGATTTATTTTTTGAAAAATAGCGAGGTCAAAGATGAATTCAAAGCAAAAGGTTTAACGGAGGCAAAAGATGTTTTGGATATTATGCGGCTGGACAAAGAGCAACAATATGGTTATAATCGTTATTTAGATTCTTTGCATCTAAAAGCAAGTGAAGCACTTTCGTTAAAAATAGAAGAAGAAGAGAAAGTCAGAAAAGATGAAAAATATGAAATTGCTAAAAACCTTATTGTACTAGGATTAGACGATGCTACAATAACTAAAGGAACAGGTTTAACTTTGGCAGAAATAGAAAGTTTACGTCATCAAAAATAATAAAAAAAAATCCATTTTATCAAAAGATAAGATGGATTTTTTATTTTTGATTTTTACTCTATAATAATTTTTCTTACCAAAACACCTTTTCCAAGTGGTATTTTTAGAAAATAAATGCCCACAGGAATATCTTTTAAAGAAATTTCAGTAGGTTTATCAGCCTCAATCTCTACTTCTATTTGATTGATTTCTTTTCCTAAACTATTCAATAAATAAAATTTATGTGTTCCTGAAAGTTGTGGCACTGTCATAAATACTTTTTCAAAACGAGTAGGATTAGGGTAAATCTGCAAATTATCAGCAATATTTTCTAAACTTGTAGTAAAATCTAAAACAACATTGATAGTAGTAACCAAAGAATCTACACAACCTGCTGCAGAATTAACACGCAGACGCACACGATAATTCCCCATTTGTGAAAATTGAATTTGAGGAGAGGGCGATGTGTTATTTGTGCCTCCTACAAAATTAATATTACTATTGATAGGATTTGTACCCAATTGAAATGTCCAATTATAAGTAGTAGCACCTGTTGCAGTTTGTGTGAAAGTTTGTGATGCACTTGTGAGAATAGGAGAAACAGGCAAAGTAAAATTTGCTCTCAAATTAGCAACGTTAATTTGAATCGTTGCAAAATCTGATTCGTAAATTTCATCTACATTTGTTACATAAATAGTAGTAGAAGTTGTTAAATTTTGTAGTACTAAAGTTGCTCCTGATGCGATAGGTGTTGCATTGGTATTGGTTGGAAGTTCTGTGTAATAATTAAATCTACTGCCCACTGTCGGAGTGATTATAATATCTTCGCCTTTGCATTTGGTAATCGTTTGGTCTAATGGCTTTGTTCCTGATTTTATTTCTCTAAATTTTGCTCTAATTGCTTGTGCATTTGCTTGCAATTCTATTAAATTATCACCTGTAACAAAGGCAAAAGCAACACTTCTTGTCTCTCCAATTTTTAAATTATTCATTTTTGTACTCACTAAATAGGAAACATTATTACCATCTACGCCACCACCTGCTTGTCCTTTGGTGGCATTGGCACATGATGAAGTACAAAAAGGTTGTCGTGATAAGGTAATGAACTTATCAGATGTTGTATAACCATCTAAAAAACTCACCACGCCCGGTGCAGCTGTTGTATCATTATTGAAAGCAAAATAATTTCTAAAAGTAGCTTTTTGAGTAGGAATTGGTCTATTGGTTAATAAAACTACACCACCATACACAGATGGATTGCCTGTGTGCCAAACGTAACCCATTTGATTTGTTTCGTCCCAACTTGCTTTATTTTTAGTAAAATCCTGAATATCCCAATCCGCAAACATTCCCGTAAAAAGAGAAGAAATATCTCTGTTGCTATTGTTTTTGATTTGAAATTCTAAAGCAATTGCTTTTTTGAGTGCTGTAAAATTCCAAGCATAAGATTTTTGTGTAACTTCTAATCCAATTCTTTTTATATTGCCAATAGCATCTGTAAAAGTAGTACTTGTTTCCATATAGCTACTACTGATATTTGTAATCTTTGTTGGAGATAATGCTGTAAAATTATCATCAAAAATCGTAGCACTATTACTTCTTACCGAATTAGAAACCGTATCTCTTGAAATACCTAACATCAAACCTGTTTGTGTCAGCATTACGTCTTCTTTGTAAGTTAGACCTGTTTTTTGATAAGGAAAATCAAATCCAAAGACTGAAAAAGTGCCATTATCGCTCACTGTCATTGTTATATCATTAATATCGATAGTTCCTGGATTTAAAATTATATTGATATTTTCTGAATAACTATAACCTGTTGCTGTATATTGCAAAGTCAGAATAGCAGGTGTGTTATTAGGGGTATTGTTGGCTGCCCTCATTGTCATTACATCAACATTATTATTAAAACTACTATTGGCATTTATATTACCAATATTACTTTGATTATCAGTAATTGTCAGAAAAGGACTATTTGTAGATAAATTAACTTGCACATTTGTCAAAGCATTTAGATGGTTTTGGAAATTACAAATCAAATTACTTGTTTGTCCTCCAAATAAAAAATTACGTGAACCTGTTGGAAGCTGGTAATTTGTCAAACGCATTGATAAAAAAGGGTCGCTCAAACTTCTGAACATATTCAATCTTCCTTTTCCTAACAAACCTTGAAAATTAGCATTACTTGGCAAATTATATACATCATCAGTAGTACTCAATAACCTTGCTTCAATTTGTTTACGATTCAAAGTTGGATAATGGCTTCTCATCAATGCCACCGCTCCCGCCACAATTGGTGATGCAAAAGAAGTACCATTAAAAGTGCCTACTGCAGTTACAATTTGATTGCCCGGTGCCAAAATATCAACTGAATTATTAAAATTAGAAAAACTTGCTTTGGCATCAGAGGCATCAGAGGCTGCCACCGAAATCACAATTTCATCATAAGAAGCGGGGTAATATTTATTTTGATTATTATCGTTTCCTGCGGCTGCAATCAATGAAATATCACTATTATCTGCAATGTCTTGTAATATCAAATATTCGATAGTGCTTGGAATGCCAACTCTACCCCAAGACATATTAATTACCTTACAGTTTGGCACTTGTGAAGCCAATAAAATACCTTCATAACCTGTAGTATAACTTACTAAATTACTATTAGGTGCAACTTTTACAGGAATAAATTTACAATTATAACCCGTTCCTGCACCACCTATATTATTATTAGGAACTGCCGAAGCACATAAGGCAACCATATCGCCATGAATACCGCCTGTTACATCATTGTCATTATCAGCCACATCAAGATTTATGCCTGTGGGAATAAATTGATTGCCATTCAAATCGGTATTTGCCAAATTTGCACCATTGTCTATAATTCCAATGTATAAATTAGGATTGCCCGTAGAAATATCCCATGCTTGATATGCCTGAATTTTTTGGAGATGATATTGAGCCGTAGTGGGTTGCGCCAAAGGGTCATTGGGAATTAATAATTCTTTATGATTGGTATAAACAGGGTCTGCCAACAAAACATCATTTTCTTTTTTGATGAGATTGATAACATCTTCTATTTTTTGTGTATTTGTAAAAGTAAGAAAATGAATATTTAACAATTTTTCTGATTTTTTTCCTTTTAATTTTGATAACCATTTTTGTCTATCCAACATGGTTTTAGTAGTGATATTTCCTAAATAATTTTTTAGTTTATCCGAAAAAATAAAATTATCATTTTTTGTATAAATTAAAATACTATGGGACAAATAATTATCTGTACTAAAATTTTTTGGAAAAGCAAATAATTTTTCTGTATTTTGTGCCAATACAACCATTGGAAAAACAAGGAAAATGAATAAAAAAGAAAAAATAATAGATTTCATTGTGTATATTTTTCGTTTTGAAAGTTATTTTTAATACGTTTTTAATAGTTAAAAGTAAGTTTTTTTGTTGATAATTTCTTTATTGCAAAGATAATTAATTTTGATAACATCACCAAAAAAACTTGATTGATTATAAAAATATTGCCTACTTTTTCATTTGTAGAAATATAAATCGAATATTGATAGGAAAATTTATAATTTTAAACTAATTTTGTATCTATAAAATTTATATCCAATGATGGAAGAGATAACAGAATTTAATCATACGAAAATATATGAGGAGGTTGCCAAAGTAAGCACTAAACTAATGAGTGGTGATAGTACTAAAATGATAGAGGCAGAACCATTTTTTGCACATTTTTTTACGGGAATGGTCAAAAAAATATCTTATGAAATTGATACTTTAGCGGTTGGATACGAACAAGGGCTTATTATTCTATATATCAATCCAAAATTTTGGACGATAGATTTAGCAGAATTGGTATTTAGAATTGGCGTAATCAAACACGAAATTTTGCATGTAGTCTATCAACATATTATGGCTGTTCATAAATATCGTAAAAAAATATTATTTAATTTAGCAGCTGATTTGGTGGTTAATCAATATGTAAAACTCAATTTTCTGCCTGAAGGTGCTATTTTTTTATCCACTTTTCCTGATATAGACTTAAAACCTCACGAAAGCGTTTTGTATTATTATAACAAACTGAACGAATTTCAAAAGAATGCTGAAAATTCTGAAGATTTACAAAAAACAGAATCTTACAAAAATATGAAAAATTTGTCAGATATGGAAAATATATGGCAAAAAAAACATCAATTATGGGAAAAATTAGAAGAACTTTCTAATGCTGAAAAACAAATTGCTAATGATGCTATCAGCAAACAAATTAGAGATACTGCGAAAAGACTTTCGGTGAAAGATTGGGGGAAAATGCCCGCAGAACTGAAATCTTATTTGGATTTATTAGAAGAAAGTAAAAAACCTGTCGTAAATTGGAGAAGAGTTTTAAGATTATTTGCTAATAATAGCAGTAAAACTTCTTTAAAAAATACAATTCGTAGGGCTTCAAAAAGATATGGCACAACACCAGGTATCAAAATCAAGAAAAAACAAAAAATATTAGTTGCTTTGGATACATCAGGAAGTGTAAGTAACGAAGATTTGAAAGAATTTTTTGCTGAACTATATCATATTTGGAAACAAGGCGTTGATATTTTTGTAGTAGAATGCGATACACAAATTGGCAATACTTATTATTACAAAGGAATTACGCCTACTTTTGTGAGCGGTAGAGGAGGCACTATTTTTGATGAGCCAATCAAATATGCTAATACTATTTTTCGCCCTGATGCTTTGATTTATTTTACTGATGGTTATGCTGATGTGCCAAAATATACGCCTATATGTCCTATGCTTTGGCTTGTGTGTACTAATGGAATTAATGTAGACAATATGGTTAATTTTCCAGGACGAAAGGTGCAAATGAAAAATTCAATAAATATTATATAATTAAAAATATATGGAATATAAAAAACTTATTTCTATTGTTGAAAAAAAATTTTCAACTGAAAAAATTTCAGAAGCTGATTTATATATAAGCTTTGATTATCAACATATTAAATTTGGAGTTGTAATTGATAATCGATTGCAAATGTTAGAACATTTATATTATTATCAAGGAATTAAAATAGAAGAATGGCAAGATAAATTAGAAAATGTTAGTAAAGATTTTGATTTTTTGGCAAAAAAAGATTGGAAAAATGTATATATCTTACCTCCTTTACAAGCCTTTACATTGATACCAAAAGAGTTGTTTGTTGCCGATAATGCTTTTAAATATTTACAAAATGTAGATAATAAAATAGGAAATAATCCGATTATAAGCAATTTACAACAATCTTTTGAAGCAGTGAATGTTTTTAATGTGCCAAAATCTATTTATGAATGGGGAAAAAAAAATTATACTAATGTACATTTTATGCACATAACGGAAGCTTTTTTAAACCAAATCAAAGATAAAAATACACAAAAAAACTCTCAAATGCATATTTTTGTCAATGAAAAATATTTGTCGATTGCGGTATTGAATGAAGCACAAGTGCAATTCTGTAATGTTTTTGAGTACAAAAGTTCAAGAGATTTTTTATATTTTGTATTATTTATTTTGGACGAATTAAGATTGGATAAAACAAACACAGCAATAAAATTGTATGGTCAAATCAATCAAGTAGCGGAAATTTATCGTTTATTAAATAATTATGTATCCCAACTAACACTCTGGGAAGGTGCAATTACGATTGAAATGAGTGAAATTTTTTCGCATATTACAAAATTACATTATTTTGATTTGTGGGCAATGATGAAGAAATAAAATATTAGTTGTTAATAGACTAAAAAAGTAGAAAATTCGTTAAAAAAGCAGAAAACTTTAATAAAAAACATACTATGAAAAATTATTTTTTAACCCTTTTCGTTGCCGTATTTTTGAGCGGCTATTTATTTGCTCAAGATACTAAAAACTATAAATTCTCTAATAGAAATAATTCATTACAAGTAGAATTTTTACATCTTGATAGCCCCAATAATCCAACTAAAATTGCTTATCGTGCTGCACAAGATACAAAAATTTTGGATTTAGAAATCATCAAAAAACAAGATGATGATGGTAATATAGTTGTTAAATTTCCTAAGAAAAAAACGACTTGGAAAATCAAACTCAATTTATCTTTTTTGAGTGTAATTGATGATAAAAACAAAGTCAATACCTATTCATTAGAAGAGGGATTTGTCTATGAAGGTGAAAAAATTTATGTGCAGTATTCTTTGGCAGGCATTGGTGCATTTTATTATATGCCTTCCTCACAAGTTCCACCTAAAGAATTAAAAGTTATAAAAGAACAAGAAAAAGAAAATGTCTATGATGTCATTTTTCCTAATAATGGAGGAAAAGCAACCATTTCTTTTGATAAAGATAATAATATGGTCGTGAAAAAAAGTAGTGGAACAACAAAAATTTTTCTACGAAAAAACTAAATATAACTATGAATATTGAAAAATATGCTACAATTGACATCGGAAATACTCGAATTAAAGTAGGTGTTTTTGAAAATAATAATCTAATACAAGAAAATTATTTTGCTGATTTATCAGAAATAAATACTTGGATGAGAGAAATAAATCCTGTTGCTACTATTTTTTCGTCTGTTAAAAATATTTCTGAAGTTTACTTAAAAGAAATGGCAAGTTTGACAGAGGTTTATGTACTTAATTATTCATTGCCAATTCCTTTCAAAAATCTTTATCAAAGCCCAAAGACTTTGGGTGCTGATAGATTAGCAAGCATTGCAGGTGCAACTTATTTATATCCAAATAAAAACTGTTTAGTTTTTGATTTAGGTACTTGTATTACTGCTGATTTTATCAACGAAAATTCAGAATTTATTGGTGGTAATATTTCATTAGGAATGATGATGAGATTCAGAGCCTTACACGAATATACTGCAAAATTACCTTGGTTGCAAGCAACTAATATGGTAACACTCACAGGAAAAAATACAGAAGAAGCAATAGAAAATGGAGTAATTCAAGGAATAGTTTGGGAAATAAAAGGTTGTATCGAAGCTTATCAATCTTTGTATCCATCTATGGAAATCATCTTTTGTGGTGGAGATGCTGATTTTTTAATCGATTTTTTTGTGGATTTGAAAGTAAAATCTTTGCCTAATATTAATCTTTATGGACTTTATTTTATTTTGCAGATGAATATAGAAAAAAATTTGAAAGGAAAATAAAATATTTTTCAAAGTGGTGCAAGTATCTAAGCTTGCACCAAAATCAAGACCTTAAAAATTCTTGAAAAACAAAAAATTATCTTCCACGTTTGTTGCCCCACGAAAAACCAAATCTTGTGGTTAAATCATTATTTTTTCGATTATCAACTACAAAGCTTTCATAAAAATTATCTAAAGAAAATCTAAAATTCAAACCTTTATAAATAGGCATTTCAATCACAATATTAAAATTCCAACGTATATTAGAAGCATCAAAAAGTGAAGGTTGATAAAAAGCATAATGCAAAAAATTTAATCTATTTTCCCACAAACTATATTTTAATTTTAATCGTGTAGAGTTTCGCCAAGTGCTAAAATCGGTTCGTCTAATAAAATTAGTTGTTTCAAAAAAAACAGCATTACTAATGGATAATTGAAAATTATTTTTTTGAATGATGTGCCAACCCAATCCCCCACCTGCTAAAATTCTTTCTAAAATTCCTCTCAAATTACTAAATTCATACGCGCCTAATCCAAATAAATACACTTTTTTTTGATGAAATATACTTGTATTCAAATCGACAAAAAAATCTCTTTCCGCTAAATTCGTATTTTGTTCTCCAAAAGTAAATCTTGGATTAGTTTCAAATTGTACTTTTTTTGTGTTGAGGCTTATTTCTGTTCTGGCACTCAACAAAATTCGGTTGATATTGCCTTGCATTGTGAAACCATCTCCTACAAATCTGTATTGAAATGTGGGTATTTTGGGGGTAGATTTTTCTCTATTTTTTTGATTTTTTAGGGTAGAATCTACTTTGAATTGTACCAAAGAATCTATCATTCTTTTGTAGTTAGGGGTATTTTCTATTTGTGCAAAACTAAAAAAAGGACATAATAAAAATGAGAGTAAAATAACAAATAGTAGGAAAATATTTTTCATTTTCTAAAAATTGTAAATAATAAAAAGTGCAAAAATAGTTATTTTTCTATTGATTTTTTGATTTTTCTTTATTTTTTTATCAATCTATTGTTATGAATAAAAATTCGCGTTTGAAAATCAGTTTCATCAGCGTTCTATGGTTTTGGAACGCGGATTGAAGAAAAATACACCATTCTATATTTTTAAAAAGAGGTTCTACTAAACTTTATACGGAAATTTATAGCAGGAGGCACGCGGATAACGCGGATTTTACGGATTTAAACGGATTTTTTACTTTTCTAAA
>RDZP01000095.1 GCA_004294005.1 Cytophagia bacterium | reverse complement strand
ATTGTATTGCAACAAATTTTGTCTTTTTGAGCGAAGCGAAAAAACTTATCTCTGGCTCACAACTCGTTGATTAACAAGCAGTTGCTTCACTTCGTTCAGTAGGACAAAAGGAATTTTTTTTATCATTGCACTAAAATTGTCAGAGTACCAAAAAGCATTTAAAAAAATCCATTCAAATCCGTAAAATACGCGTTATCCGCGTGCCTCCTGCTATAAATTTCCGTATAAAGTTGAGTAGAACCAAAAATATTTTTCTATTTTTATTTGGAATTATTATAAATAAGTTCTAATTTTGTGTTCAATTATATTTTTTGATGAATTATGGTAGAAAAAGCACTTTGTTGGGAAGAAATTTTTGTGAATGAGCAAGGAGGTATTTATCAATGTATCTCCCAACGTAAAATTGTTTTTGTATTTCAAGACAAAGTTGAATATTTGCGTATCAATGATTTTTTTAGGTTACAAAAATTAGTGGCTACTATTGATGTTGAAAAAATGCTTTTAGCAACTTCTCTTTCTTCTGAAATAGAAATTCTTTCACCCATTTTTTTCGAACATTTTTTTATTTTATCTATCGTTGATGTTCTTGCTCTACAAGATTTATTAGAAGGAGCAATCGTTATGTTAGAATTACAAACGATTATTTATGAAAGATTGTATTCGGTCATTGTGTAAATATTCATTTTTTTAAATGAAATACAAATATTTTTAGCGTAATTATTTAGGAATGATAATTAAATAATTTATTCTTTTTATCTGTTGTTATGAATATATGAGAAAATAAAATCCGCGTTTGAAAACCAGTTTCATCAGCGTTCCAACACAATAGAACGTTGATGAAACAGATGTAAACAACGCGGATTGAAGAAAAATAAAGTATTATATATTTTTAAATTGATGTAAAAAATGCCATCTAAATCATAATTTTTCCTAACAATAAAAAGATGAATTTCTTTTATTGTTCTTAATTACCTAAAAAAACTATACTACTACACTTTCATTTTCAATCAAAATTGTTGTTGTTTTGATAGCACTCATTCCACCTTCTATTTCCGTGAAATTTCGGTAGCCACGTGCCTCTAAAATACTTGCAGCAATCATACTTCGGTAACCACCCGCACAATGCAAATAAAAATGTTGTTGAGGGTTAATATCTTTCAACCAATCATTAATAAAAGCCAAAGGTTTATTTTCTGCATTTTTGATGTGTTCTTTTGAGTATTCTGTTTCTTTACGAATATCAATAATTTTATGTTCATCAATTTTTAGTTCTTTTTCAAATTGCTCGGCAGCAATTCTATGTATTTTATCGATATTTTTATTCGCATCAATCCAAGTTTGAAAACCACCTTGTAAATGTCCCAAAACATTATCAAAACCAACTCTTGCCAATCTTGTAATTGATTCTTCTTCTTTTCCTACATCTGTAACTAACAAAATAGGTTGCATCACATCAACAATTAAAGCACCCACCCAAGGAGCAAAATCACCATTCAAACCAATATTGATAGCGTTTGGAACAAAACCTTGATGAAAATCAGCACTATTGCGTGTGTCCAAAATTAAAATATTATCTTTCTCAGCAGCTACTTCAAATTCATCAGCACTGAGCAGTTTTTTTCCTTGTTTTAATATTTCTTCAAAATTTTTGTACCCTTTTTTATTCATCATCACATTCATTTCAAAATATTGTGGTGGAGGCAATAATCCATCTGTAATTGCTTTAATAAAAGCCTCTTTATTAGGTTGATTGAGTGCATAATTCATTCTTTTTTGGTTGCCCAAAGTATCCAATGTTTCTTTCATCATATTTTTTCCGCAAGCACTACCTGCACCATGCGCAGGATAGACAGTAATATCATCAGACAAAGGAAGAATTTTTTGATACAAACTTTCATATAAAATACCTGCTAAATCTTCTTGCGTCATATTTCCATTTTTTTGTGCCAAATCAGGTCTGCCTACATCACCCAAAAAAAGCGTATCACCACTAAATAAAGCCCTATCTTTTCCATATTCATCTTTCAATAAATAACAAGTACTTTCTAAAGTATGACCAGGTGTATGAATTGCCTGAATGGTAACATCACCTATCTGAAAAGTTTGATTATCATTGGCAATCAATACTTCAAAATCAGGATTTGCATTCATACCATAAACAATTGTTGCTTTTGTTTTTTTTTGTAAATCGAGATGTCCACTGACAAAATCAGCGTGAAAATGTGTTTCAAAAATATATTTTAATTGCACACCATCACGTTCTAATCTTTCTATATAAGGTTTTATTTCCCTTAAAGGGTCAATAATTGCCGCTTCTCCATTAGAGATAATGTAGTAAGCACCTTGTGCCAAGCAACCTGTATAAATTTGTTCTACTTTCATATTTTTATTGATATTTTTATTGTTCATCTATTACTTTGTTTCGATAGTTATTTTTTTGTTTTCTTATGATACAACCAGTATTTTAAAAAAGCAAGAAAATAATTTTGAAAAAAGTAGCTATAATATAAACATTTTTTTTATAATTTTAGTTTTTTGACCTTTATATATTTTTGTATTTCCATCATAAATATACTCAAAATTTGGGATTCCAAAATTGAAACTAAATAGGTTGTAAAATTTGATTTTGCCAATTTTTATTTTGATAATATAGGTTTCATTCTAATAAAGTAAGGTTTTATACACTACGTTTAAAAATCCTTTACCAAATTATCAAAAAACGAAAAAAAATAGTGAAAAATAAAAGAAAAAAGTATTTATTTTTGTTTAATTCCTATTTTTTCACTAATTTTACATTTTAAAAACGTAATCTATTCAAGACAATTAATGTCTTAAAAAATATGAGTGAAATTTTAGAACAAACTACAGAAAAAAAAGTAGAAAACGGACAAGATTATTCCGCAGAAAGCATACGCGCCCTCGAAGGTTTAGAAGCTGTAAGACTTAGACCCTCAATGTATATCGGTGATATTGGTGCAAGAGGTTTGCATCATTTAATTTGGGAGGTAGTAGATAATTCGATTGACGAAGCATTAGGGGGACATTGTAATTTAATCAATGTAGAGGTAAATACTGATGGTTCTATCACTGTGATTGATAATGGACGTGGAATCCCAACAGGTATGAATACACAAATGGGGAAATCTGCCTTAGAAGTAGTAATGACTGTATTGCACGCAGGAGGTAAATTTGACAAAGATTCTTATAAAGTATCAGGAGGTTTGCATGGTGTAGGGGTTTCGTGTGTGAATGCGTTATCTATTAAACTAACAGCAACCGTTTATCGTGAAGGTAAAATATTTCAACAAGAATACAGCAAAGGTGTACCACAAGGAGATGTAAAAGTAATTGGCAGTTCTGATAAAACAGGTACAACTGTTCAATTTTTACCTGATGCTGAAATTTTTACTTATACTACTGAATATGTTTTTCATACGATTGTAGGACGTTTGAGAGAATTATCTTATTTGAATAAAGGTATTACTTTGACTTTGACAGACCACAGAGCAATAGGTGATGATGGAAAACCTTTGTATCAAGAATTTCATTCTCAAGGTGGATTGGTAGAATTTGTAACTTATTTAGATGAAACAAGAAAAGCAATTTTGCCTGCACCTATTTATGTAGAAAATACAAAAGGTGATGTTCCATTAGAAATTGCCTTGATTTATAATGAATCTTACACTGAAAATGTTTTTTCTTATGTCAATAATATCAATACGCATGGTGGAGGTACTCACGTAGCAGGTTTTAGGTCTGCACTTACCCGCACACTCAAAAGTTATGCGGATAAATCAGGTATGTTAGAAAAAAACAAAATTGAAGTAAGTGGAGAAGATTTTAGAGAAGGATTGACAGCCGTTATTTCTGTAAAAGTGGCTGAACCTCAATTTGAAGGACAAACCAAAGATAAATTAGGCAATAATGAGGTAAGAGGAATTGTAGACAGTGCTATTGGTGAAGTATTAGGAAAATATTTAGAAGAAAATCCAAAAGAAGCAAAATCTATTGTTAATAAAGTTATTTTGGCTGCACAAGCCCGTATCGCCGCCCGAAAAGCAAGAGAAATGGTGCAACGAAAAACCATTATGGGTGGAGGCGGATTGCCCGGAAAATTAGCAGATTGTGCCGATAATGACCCCCATAAATGCGAATTATACCTTGTCGAAGGCGACTCTGCAGGTGGTTGTTTTGAAGGAAATACAAAAGTTTCTTTGGCTGATGGGCGAGAATTAAGTTTTTTAGAACTTATTGAAGAACAAAATAAAGGAATACAAAATTTTTGTTATACTATATTGGAAGATGGCTCGATTGGAATAGAGAAAATTATCAATGCACGTCTAACAAAACATAACACAAAAGTAATTAAGTTAAAATTAGACAATGGAGAAGAAATTGTTTGCACACCTGACCATAAATTTATGTTGCGTGATGGCAGTTATTGTCAAGCCAAAGATTTAAAATCTAATTATTCTTTGATGCCATTGTATAGAAAATTATCTGTTATTGAAAATAGAATTACAATTAAAGGATATGAAATGTTATTAAATCCTAAAACACATAAATGGATATTTACACATACACTTGCAGATAAATATAATTTAGAGAATAATATTTATAAGTTAGAAAGTGGTGAAGATAGACATCATCAGGATTTTAATAAACTTAATAACAATCCTACAAATATTGTTCGTTTATCTAAATTGCAACATCTGAATTTGCATAAATCTCATATTGCAAAAACATTGCATACAGATGAAGCGAAAGCAAAAGCAAAAATTGCTCATCAATCAGATGAATATAAAACTAAAATGAGCCAAAAAATGAAACAACCAGAAATATCTAAAATTTTGTCTGAAAATGCAAAAAAACAATGGCAAAATGAAGATTATAAACAATTTATGGTTAATAAATTTGCAGAATTTTATAATTCTAATGAAAGTTATCGTTTAGATAATAATCAAAGACTCAATAATAACCAACAGGAATATTGGTCAAGCGATGAAAATAGACAAAAACAATCAAAAACAATCAAAAATATATTTGAAAAAAATCCAACAAAAAAGGTAGAACTTTCAGAAATATCTAAAAAACAATGGGAAAATCAGGAATTATTAGAATGGAGAAGTGAAACTACTAAAAAACAATGGAATGAAGATTTTAGAGAAAAACGTA
The DNA here is from genome assembly GCA_004294005.1 of Cytophagia bacterium. Taxonomy (GTDB): domain Bacteria; phylum Bacteroidota; class Bacteroidia; order Cytophagales; family Microscillaceae; genus RDXZ01. The sequence goes on along the minus strand of RDZP01000095.1, from coordinate 5,125 downwards.
AAATTGCATATAATCAAACATATTTACATAATACTTTAAACTTAATGAAGGAGGTATTAGAAAAATATGGTACATTGGAAAATTTTGACAAAATCAAACGTTGTGAATATACTCAAAGACGGAATATTCTAAAGATAAATAATTTAACAGAACGATTTTTTGAGGGTAATTATGAAAATTTATTGGAAGCAGTAAAAAATTTCAACCACAAAATCCTTAGTATTGAGTATTTAGAAGAAACAAAAGATGTCTATGATATTGAAGTGCCAAACACACATAACTTTGCATTAGCATCAGGTGTTTTTGTACATAATTCAGCTAAACAAGGTAGAAATAGAAGTTTTCAAGCAATTTTACCTTTACGTGGAAAAATTTTGAACGTAGAAAAAGCACAAGAATATAGAATTTATGACAACGAGGAGATAAAAAATATGATTACTGCCTTAGGCGTAAGTTTTGGAAAAGAGGACGATAATAGAGCCTTAAATATGACAAAATTACGTTATCATAAAGTTGTAATTATGACCGATGCTGACGTGGACGGCTCGCATATTCGTACACTAATTTTGACTTTCTTTTTTAGGTATATGCGTGAATTGATAGAAAATGGTTATGTTTATATTGCACAACCTCCACTTTATTTAGTCAAAAAAGGAAAAGAAGAACGATATTGTTGGACAGAACAAGACAGAGCCATCGCTGTGCAAGCATTGGCAAAAGACGGAAAAATAGAGTCTGTTCATATACAACGTTATAAAGGTTTGGGAGAAATGAACCCCGAACAATTATGGGAAACAACTATGGACCCTGAAAGACGTACACTCAAACAAATTAGTATTGAATCTGCGGCTGACGCTGACCGATTGTTTTCTATGTTGATGGGAGATGAAGTGCCACCTCGTAGAGATTTTATAGAAAAAAATGCAAAATATGCAAGAGTAGATATTTAATTTTTCATTCTAAAAAAACCTCTGTTTTATTTTGAATAGAGGTTTTTTATTCATTTAAAAAAAAAATGTTGTAAACGTGGACGTTTGCAAAAGATAATAATTGGTGCAAGCGTCCACGCTTGCACCCAAAGTACTCAAAATGTTCCATTTTTAATCTATCCATCTAAAAAACAATTATGAAAAATTTATTGTCTTTTTTTTTGTTTTTAGCACTAATTTCCGCATCAAAAGCCCAAAATTTAGTAAAAAACCCAAGTTTTGAAGAATTAGTTTCTTGTGATATTTACTTAGATGACTTCAAAAAAGTAAAAGATTGGGAAGGTTATTCTTTTACGCCTGATATTTTTAGCACTTGTTCTGAAAGTCAATTCTTTAAAACACCAAAAAATATTTTCGATACACAGATGCCCGCGTCAGGCAATAATTATGCAGGTATTTTAACTTATCACAGAGATTATCCAACAGAATTGATAGGACAAAAATTAGCAAAACCTATCCAAAAAGGTGATAAAATCAGTGTAAGTTTCAAAGTTAGTAGAGCCGTTTCACATAGCAATACAGCCACTAATAATATTGGTTTACTATTTACAAATCACCCCGAAAAAGCCTTAAAATCAAAAAAAGTACATATCAATCAAACAGAAATATTGACTGAAGGAGAGGTTTGGCACGAAGTAAAAGGAATTATAGAAGCAGATAGCACTTATCAATATTTTTTGATTGGTAATTTCTTTTCAAAAGAAGAAACACGCCGACAAAAAATGAATAGTGGTACTTTTGAAGCCGCCTATTATTTCATTGATGATGTTAATATTAAAACATATACAGGTGAAATGCCTATTTCTACGACTATAAAACCAATAGAAGAACTAAAAATTATCAAAAATTCATCAGAGGAAGCAAAAAAAATAGATATGCAAAAAGTAGCCATTGCAGGAAAAGTTTTTGATGCCAATACAAAAGAACCTTTAGTGGCAGTAGTTGAATTTTTTGTACCTGAAACTACAGATAAACAACAATATGAAACTGATGACATTACAGGACAATATGCTTTTGCAGGTATTTTTTCTCCTGAAAAATTTGGATTGAGAATTACAGCACGCAATTATTATCCAATGTTGGAAATATTAGATAGACAAGGACAACCAAGATACTCACGTGATTTTTATTTGATGCCACTCAAAACAAGACAAAATATCGAACTTAGACATGTAAGTTTTGTGGCAAATGAAGACGAATTATCACCTGATTCCTTTGAGGAATTGAATAGATTGATTGAAGTTTTAAGAGAACATCCAACAATGAGAGTCGAATTAGCAGGTTATACAGACAATGAAAAAGATTTGAAATTAGCACAAAAAAGAGCTTTATCTATCAAAAATTATTTAATCAAATTTGGACAAATCAACGAAAAAAGAATGATTACAAAGTCTTATTTTTCTTTACCTGAGAAAAATATGGGCAGTCTTTCAGGTGAAAAAGAAAAACACGAAAGAGTAATGTTTAAAATTTTGAATTAAATTTATCCTATAAAAAACATCAAAAAAAAATGAAATTGATTATTATTTGTGTATTTTTTCTGTTCTCGATGCCTTTTTTGATTGTTGGACAATCTCAAAAATTATATTCTTTGATAGAACTCAAATCTCAAAAAACATACAAAGACATAGAAGAAATAAAAAAAAATCCTGAAAAAGTAATTGTATTAGATTTAGGAGATAAAGATTTGAAGGAACTTCCAATCGAAATAGAAAAATGCGTAAATTTACAAAAGTTAATTGTTTATGGCAATCAACTCAAAAAATTACCTGATTTTTTGTGCCAGCTAAAAAATTTAAGATTTATTGATACATATAACAACCAACTCAAAGATTTACCCATTCAATTTTCAAATTTAGAACATTTGTTGTATTTAGATATGGGTAATAACCGATTAAAAAAAATACCTGATGTAATTTTTGGTTTCAAAAATTTGACACATTTATTTTTGTATGGCAATCCACTCAAAAATATTGATGAAAAAATTGGTGAGTTAAAAAAATTAGAAGAATTGAGAGTTGGAAAAGGTTTTAAAATTCTTTTTGGAGGAAATAGAATCAAAAAATTACCTGAATCTATTGGACAACTCACTGAATTGAAAGAATTGCACGCACCTGATACGCGTTTGCGTTATTTACCGAAAAGTTTTAATCAACTCAAAAAATTAGAATGGTTAGAATTGGCAAATGTTGCCTTTACAAAAATGCCTGATAATCTGACAGAGTTGCCAAAATTGAGATATGTAAGTTTTTTTGATAATTTTAATAAAAAAGAAAAAGAAAAGTTAGCAATAGAAAAACCAACACTAAAAACCTTGTATGATAAAAACTATGAAGGAAATTTTTGGGCATTAATGTTGGCTGCAAGGCAGGGTAATTTTACAGATGTAGAGTTAGGCTTTTCACGTTGCTTCAAAAAAGATTTTATAACATTTGCCTTGTACAGTGCTGCTATGTATCAATTTCAAAATCAAAGTATTGGAACTCAAATTGGAATACAAGCAAATAGTTTGATAAGCGTAGGTGTATCGAGTGGTGCTTGGTTTAATCATCAAAACACAAACTTTTTTATACGTCCACAAGTTGGGTTTGGAAAAGGAATTTGGAGTGTAAATTACAATTATGATTGGCTATTTGGACAAAATAAAGAAAAATTGAATACACATTCGATACGGGTGAGTGCTTTGATTGGCTTTAAATAAATTTTATAAAAAAAAATCAAAAAAAAATCAAAAAAAATTTGGGAAATCAAAAAAAATAATAGACCTTTGTCATAACTTAAATAACTTAATTTATTTTACTAATACAATGGAAAAAACACTTTCTTTTGATGTAGCAGAAATGACTGAAAATGAACTGCTTACAGATTTCAGCTTAGGAACTAATTATCCTACTATCAAGGCTTCAGATGAGGACGAAGATGAGGACGAAGACGAAGAACTCGATGAAGATGAGTATGATGGTGAAGATGAAGAAGATGAAGAAGATGACGAAGACTTCGATGAAGAAGATGACGAAGACTTCGATGAAGAAGATGATGAAGATGAGGACGAAGAAGATGATGAAGACGAAGATTAATTTAATCTGACTTTTTATTATTATTGTTCTAGAAAATTACTACATAAAAGTCATTTTTAGATTCTAAAAATGGCTTTTTTTATTCTTTTTATTCTAAATTTTATTTTTTTTAATAAAATGGTAGAAATTTTGTAGTATAGTAACAAAAACTTAAATTTTTAATTTTTATTTAACAAATCCTACACTATGAGGAATTTACTAATATCTCTCACACTTATTATGGCATTATTTTTACAATCTTGCGATAATGGCGGTAAAGCTGCCGAAGCTCAAAAATTATCCTTAGAACACGAAAAATGGGTAAAAGAACACAATGAAATGAAAAAAGAACATGGCGACATGGAAAAAGAGTTTGAAGCAATGGATAAACAATATCTTGGGCTTGTTTCAAAACCTGACACAACTTACAAAGTATTTATCGAAAGCCACAAAACTTTTATGACAGAGCATAGTAGCATGATTCAAAACCATCAATCTTTGTTGGATAATCATACTGAAAGTACTGCAAGTTTCACAAGAGGTGAAACAAAAAAAGAAGAATTTGAGGCAAATCACAAACGTATGTTAGAAGACCACGATAAAATGGCTAAAATGCACGTAGATATGGATAAACGCCATAAAGAATTTACAAAACAACACAAAGAATTAATTTCAAAAGTAAAAAAGAAATAATTTTTTTGTAATTGTTTTTAAGAATATTGTCATATAAAAAATATTTACATACTTTTGCAGTATATAAATTGTTTTTATATGACAATTTTAGTTTTTAGTGATATTTATTCAAAAAATACAAACTTTTTTATCTAAGTACATAATTATATTTAGGTTATATTATATTTTGGTTTATTTTTACATAACTTATTGAATATCAAATCTATATGGTTTTAAAACCTTATAGATTTCTATAAACTAAATTTTATTGATTACTTATCAATCCAATAGAAAATAAAAATTGACAATAAAAAATGGTTCTACTAAGATTTATACGGAAAATAAAAACTGTAGTACACACTTTTAGTGTGTCGACACACTAAAAGTGTGTACTACAATTGCTCAATA
>RDZP01000205.1 GCA_004294005.1 Cytophagia bacterium | reverse complement strand
TCCCGAGTGAAACATAACACGTATCGAGGTGATAAAAACGTTCGTCTATCAACTCAAGGGCAATAATTGGTACTTGCAAAAGTGCAGAAAGTTCGGTGTAAGCATCTTTATTGGTTCGGTGTCCATATCCGCCATACAATAATCTTTTACCAATATGCGGAATTAAATCTCCCATGCCTTCAAACATTTCCGTTTGGTTCAGATGCAATGTTTTGTATCCCAAATTTTGATAATAGGCTTCAAAAAAAGGAACTTCACGCTTTCGACTATCATGTCGCATTTTGCTCATTACAACAATTTTATTCCCATTTTCATCTATCCAAGGAAAAGATTGATTGGCAGTAAAAACCATATCTTCGCAATCTTTTGCACCATCAATAACCAAAACATTATCTAAAACTTTTTCTTTAACAGCATGATTAAAAGCCGATTTAAGTTCGTTCCATTGAATATGAGCCAGTTTTTTATCTATTTTACCAGCATTGCCAGCCATGTGTACATTTTTAACATCAATAACATCAAAATAATCTGGCGAAGCCATCAAAATATTTCGAGGCTCGGTTCTGTTTTTAATGTCAGATATTTCAAAATGAATTTCGTTGGCAAAATAGGCTTTGTTTTGAACTTTAGTCTCCATATATTTTTGTTGTTAATTCTGTATTTTTACTTGATGTATATCCTCTATACATACCTTCGGTATTGAAAACAAGTGCTATATTTCCTATGGCATCCACGCCAATTAAACCACCTTCGCCACCCATTTTCACTAATTTATCTTTTATTACAATTTCACTTGCTTGTTGTAACGACAAGCCTTTGTATTGCATCAGGCAAGAAACATCGTGAGCCACCACAGTTCGAATAAAATATTCGCCATAGCCAGTGCAAGAAATGGCACAAGTTTCGTTGTTGGCATAGGTTCCAGCACCAATAATAGAGCTATCGCCAAGTCGTCCGTATCTTTTATTGGTAAGACCGCCAGTAGAAGTTGCAGCTGCTATATTGCCATTTTTGTCTAAAGCAACAGCTCCTACAGTTCCAAATTTATAATCAACATCGGTATGGTCTAAAATTACTTTATCAGAATGTTTTACCGCTTGAAGTTGTTCGAAGCGTTCTTTAGTATAGAAATATTCATCATCTTCAAAAGGCAAATGATTTATTTTAGCAAAATTCTCTGCTTCTGAACCATGTAAATAAACATAATCGGTATTTTTTTTAATCATTCTAGCCAGTTGAATTGGATTTTTAACATTTCTAATACCTGCAACTGCACCTGCATTTAAAGTTGAGCCACACATAATAGAAGCTTCCATTTCGTGTTTGCCATCGTTGCCAAATACGGAACCTTTTCCAGCATTAAACAAGTCAATATCTTCAAGACAACGAACACTAAATTCGACTGCATCTAAAGCAGTACCGCCATTTTCAAGAAAATATTTCCCTACATTTAAGGCTTTTTGTAATGCTTCATGATACAAAAGTTCTTTTTTTGGAGTAAGCTGGGCTTTTGAAATAGTGCCAGCTCCACCATGAATCGCTAATGAGTATTTTTTCATTTTTTTTAAATTTTAAATGTAATGTCTAGTTTAAAATTATGCAAATTTAAAGTAATATATTCCATATAAATGTTATTTTAATAATCTCAACACTTTGGCGTGTTACGTAGATCCGCAACGGGAATAAAAAGCCCCCTAATACCCCAACAAATTTTGCTCCGATTCCGCAAAACCCCACCCCAACAAATTTTGCTCCGATTCCGCAAAACCCCAAGGGGAGGGGCTACGTCCCGATGCTGTTATTTTTTTAAATTATTCTCAAAATCATTCATAAGTAAACTAATAACTAATAACTAATAACTAATAACTAATAACTAATAACTAATAACTAATAACTAATAACTAATAACTAATAACTAATAACTACTTTGGTCCATAATACATAAACAATACAGGTGGAATTAA
>RDZP01000094.1 GCA_004294005.1 Cytophagia bacterium | reverse complement strand
TTTTTTCTATTGAGCAATTGTAGTACACACTTTTAGTGTGTCGACACACTAAAAGTGTGTACTACAATTTTTATTTTCCGTATAAATCTTAGTAGAACCTATTTTTTTTATTATCATCTAACATTTATTTACTACTCAAAACTGCAAATGGAATAATTACTTCCTCCAATGAAACACCTCCATGTTGAAATGTATCTTTATAATAATTAACATAATGATTGAAATTATTAGGATAAGCAAAGAAATAATCTTTGACCGCAAAAACATAAGAAGTTGAAACATTGAGGCGAGGCAAGAAAAAACGTTCAGGTTTTGTGCATACCAAAACATCATCGCCATCATAACTTAAATTTTTTCCTTGTTTGTATCTCAAATTTGTATTCACAGTTTTATCACCTATAATTTTAAAAGGTTTTCGTACACAAATTGTTCCGTGGTCAGTGGTAATAACGACCTTCACTTTTCGAGAAGATAATCTTTTGAGCAAATCTAATAAAGGCGAATGAATAAACCAAGATTTTGTCAAGGAACGATAGGCTGATTCATCAGGCATTAATTCTTTTATCATCGTAACATCTGTGCGTGCATGTGATAACATATCTACAAAATTATAGACCAATACATTGAATTGGTTTTTCATCATATTTTCGAATGTATCTAATACTTGTTTTCCTTGATGTTGTGTGATAATCTTGTGATATGAAAATTTAATATCTAACTTATTTTTTTTGAGTTGTCTTGCTAAAAACTCCTCTTCACTTAGATTTTTTCCTTCTTCATCATCTTCTTGAATCCATAAATCAGGGTGGTATTTTTGCATATCTGAAGGCATCATTCCCGAAAAAATAGAATTTCGAGCATAAGCCGTTGTAGTAGGTAAAATTGAATAATAAGTTTCATCAACATCAATGTTGAAATATTCAGACAAAATAACAGAAAGAATACGCCATTGGTCTAATCTTAAATTATCAATCAAAAAGAAAAAAGTGGGCGTTGTGTTTTCTATCAATGGGAAAACTTTTTTCTTCAAAATTTGGTGTGAAAGTACTGGCTTATCACTATCAGGGTCATTTAACCAATCTTCATAATTATCTTCGATAAAACGCACAAAACTTGTATTTGCCTCATTTTTTTGTGTTTCCAAGACATGTTCCATCTCTTGATTTTGTGTATTCTCTATTTCTAATTCCCAGTAAACTAATTTTTTATAAATATCTACCCATTCTTCGTGATTCAAATCATCATTAAAAGCCATCATCAAATGTCTAAAATCTTGTTGATACCCCGAATTAGTTTTTTCACTTACTAATCTTTTTCCTTCTAATATTTTTTTGATGGACAATACAATTTGGTTAGGATTGATAGGTTTTAGTAGATAATCGGCAATTTTTGAGCCGATGGCTTCTTCCATAATATGTTCTTCTTCACTTTTGGTTATCATTACCACAGGTACATTAGGGCGGATATTTTTGATTTGTGCTAATGTTTCTAAACCTGTCATACCAGGCATATTTTCATCTAAAAAAATAATATCAAAAATTCCTTCTGTTACTTTTTCTAAGGCGTCAGCGCCACTATTGACAGGCGTAACTTGATAGCCTCTTTTGTTTAAAAATAAAATATGGGGTTTGAGTAAGTCAATCTCATCATCAGCCCAAAGAATTGTGTAGTTTTGCATAAAAAAAGTTAAAGGTAGAATGAATACATCAAAAAATATCAATATGCAAATATATTTATTTTTTTTGAGATATAAAAAAAAAGTATAAAAAATGGTAATAAATATTTTCAAAATTATTAAATATTTATTAACATAAATTTGCAAGTAATATAAAATTGTTTTAATTTTGTCCTCAATTCTTACATGCATTATAATTTCATAAAAAATAACAAATAAAATAAAATGAAAAATCCAATTTACGAAAAAGCAAAGATTCAATTTCTAAGCCATTTTCCGAGTATTTTGCCAATGGATCAAGCCTACGTACACGTGGGAATGTTTTTAGGTTGGATGCTTGACCATGATTTGCATAGTGAAATATTTGAAGATGAAGAAGCCCATCAATTATTACGATTTAAAAATAAAGAAATTTCTTGCTCTCTTTTGAGTGCTTTGTGGGATGGTTATTTGGGTGAAGAACTTTTTAACGAGGAAGGTAATGATTTTTGCCATTATTATTATCAAAGTGGTATCTATCGTAAAGATTATCAAGAAATGCTTGTTGATGCAAATCATAATGGACAAGTAGAAGATACTTGGGAAAATTATGGAAAATTAGCTACTAGGATTTCTGTTAGATTCAAAGATTGGAAAAGAAATTTTCAAGCAATTACCGCATAAACTATAAAAATGTTGCATTTATCTTTACAAAATAAAAAAGCCATTGTAGGTGGAAGTACGCAAGGAATAGGGCTTGCTGTTGCGCAAATTTTAGCAGAAATGGGTGCAGAAATTACATTAATAGCAAGAAATGAAGAAAAATTAAAGGAAATTATTGAAATTTTGCCTGTTTCTTACAACCAAAAGCATAATTTTATTGTGGCAGATTATCAATTTCCTGATGAATTAGAAAAAAAAACAAAAGAATTTATACAAAAAAATCAAATCGAAAATTGGGATATTCTTGTTAATAATACAGGAGGTCCAGCTGGAGGTGCATTGTTAGATGCGAGTACAAACACTTTACAGAATGCGCATACACAACACTTGATTTGTAATCAAATTTTAGCACAAATTTTTGTTCCTTTGATGATAAAAAGTGGAAAAGGACGTATTATCAATATTATTTCTACTTCTGTTAAAGAACCATTGGAAAATTTAGGTGTGTCTAACTCTACAAGATGGGCGGTGGCTGCTTGGGCAAAAACATTAGCAACAGAGTTAGCATCTTTGAATATTACGGTCAATAATATACTTCCAGGTGCCACAAAAACTGCGCGAATTGATGTGATTTTGAATAATAAAGCAAAAAAAGAAAATACATCAGTAGAGGAAGCAAAAATAGAAATGGAAAAAGCAATTCCTATGCAACGTTTTGCAACTGCAAAAGAAATTGCAAACGGTGTTGCTTTTTTGGCTTCCGATTTGGCAGATTATATCACAGGCATTAGTTTGGCTATTGATGGAGGAAGGACAAAATCAATGTAAAAAAAAAGCGAAAATTCATCAAATTTTCGCTTTTCCAAGAATCTAAAAACCACTTAAAAAACATAATCTCAGGAAATATAATAAAAGAACAAACAAATGTTTGAAGTGTTCCTGTGAGCATCTTTCTTTTGTATTTGCCAACAATTAGTAATCGTTTGCATTAAAGAAATCTTATTGTTTGGATTTCTTATTGCAAAGATAAAGTGGTTTTTTATACATTCCTATTAACAAAACTTAAACTATGTTAATGAAAGGTTAAAGATGTTAATAAAATAGTTTTTTTGTTATTTTATGTTCTATTTTCCCTTCCAAAATTGTATTTATCGATTCAATTCTACTAAAGTACCGTTAATAGAATTACCTTGAATAACAGGATTTTGGTCTATCCCATGTAATTTTCTTGCTAAATATGGCACTGCTTCCGTTTCATCACTCACAAATCTATAAATTTCATTCAAAGTGATTTTATTATTTTTATCTGTATCAGCCGTTTTGTCCTGAATTGCTTTCAAGAAAAAATAAGTGAACAAACCGTGTTCTTTTTCATTGTACCAACCTGAAACCTCTGCATCACGTGAAGAAGCCAATAAATTGCCATTTTTGATACCCATAATTCCTTTAGGTTTGATAACAATAGGGGAGATGTTTTGGAATAATTCTGCTCCTGAAAAACAAGCATCTAACACAACAGTAATACTTTTTGCAGGAATGATAGATAAATTACGATAAAAAGTTTCTGTAACGTAACCACCAATTTCTATGTATTGTGGGTCACATTCTACAGGTACAAAATACGCATTTTTATCTTTTAAGCCAGGCGCACCATGTCCTGAATAAAATACAAAAACATCACTTTTTCCTCTTTTAACTGCATTGAATAACTTTCCTTTTTGTTGCTCTTTGTTGCCAAACATTAACTCAAAATCACTTTTTGAAGCGTCCTCGATATGAAAAATATTTGCTTCTTTGAAACCAAAAGCCTCTATTAAATATTTTTTCACTGCCAAAGCATCATTCAAAGCATATTTAACCGCTTTTGTTTTAGTATAATTGGTATTACCAATCACTACCGCAATCGCATCAGGGTTTTGTGCTTTTGCCTGTGGAATATTAATATCTACATCAGAATTTAGTTTTGCAATGATTTTCCCATTATCAATAGGTTTTTGAATTGTGATAACCTCGTCTTTTTTTACCGTAGGTTGCAAAGAAATATATTCCGTAATTTGAGCAGCGATTTTTTGCCATGCGTTACGTGTGAGTGCGCGGACATCGGTTGTTTCAGCCTTATCAGATTGAGCAGATGCATAAGAAACTACATCGCGACTTTCGGCACTATGCGCAGAGACATTCAAATTAACATAATGTCCCTCTGAAACTTGCTCAAAAGAGGTTTCGATAGTGAGATAATACTTACATTTTGCTTCAGCTAATACATTATTCAAAATTTTGACAGGATTTTGAGTATCACAGCCTCCTTTTCCTTTGAGGTTTCGCATAATTGCTGTAAAACTTGCAGAACGATAGCCTTGTGCTTTCAAACCTGCACTAATTTCATCTATTGCTTCTCTTGCTTTTGTTGTCATTTCGTCAAAGGCTTCACATAAATCTGCTTCATGATAAGGCAATACGATAATTTGTGTGCCATTTTGAGCGAAAGCAGCAATGTTCGTCAAAAATAAAATATAGACAATAATTAATAGTCGATACATAATAAAAAGTAAAAAAGTTTGTTTTTATAAATTATACTTCAAAAGTACAAAAATATTTCATTAATATTCAAAAATAATAATGAATAATTTTTTATTTTGTTTTTCTTTATACAGTAAAAAAGACTAATTTATCTTGTAAAATTATAAAATCTATTGTTTTTTTGCTAAATTTTGGTAGGAAAATAAAAAAAAATATTTTTTTTTTCATTTTTTTGTGATATTCCAAATTTTATTTTGTTTCTTTGCATAATAAAAAATCAATTAAAAAAGATAATTATTTTGTATTTTCTTAAATTTAAAAAAAAAATACTTTTTTTCATCTATTTCACAAAATAAATTAAAAGAATAATTACAAAATATCTTTTTATTTAAAACCATTTTTATTCTCTCTTTTTAAAATGAAAACAATAAAATTAGATCAGACTGACCGTAAAATTTTACAAATTTTACAAACAAACGCTAAAGTTACCAATGCTAAATTGGCGCAAGAAGTAGGTCTTTCTCCTGCACCCACCCTTGAACGTGTAAAGAAATTAGAGTCATTGGGTATTATCAAAAGTTATCATGCAATGTTAGACCATACAAAAGTTGGTCTTGGTGTTCAAACTTTTGTTCAAGTTTTTTTACATAGCCACAAAAAATCTGTTTTAGATGCCTTTGTAGAAAAAATTAATCTCATCGAAAATGTAGTTGAATGTCATCATATTACAGGCTCTTGTGATTTTTTATTAAAAGTAATTGCTACTGATATCAATGCATATCAAAAATTATTATTAGAACAAATTAGTGAAATCGAAGAAATTAGCAATATGCAATCAATGGTAATTCTTTCTACTGAAAAAGATTCAAAAATTTTACCTATTCCTTAGTCGATTTTTGAAACAAGTAATTTTCTAATTGTCAATTTTTATTCTATTTCAAATAAAAATTGACAATTACTTTTTATCAAATTAATCTATTAAAATGAAAGTTTTTTTGTTAGATAATTACGATTCTTTTACTTTTAACTTGGTACAAATAATAGAGGAATTAGGTGTTGAAGTAGTCATCAAAAAAAATGATAAGGTAAACATTGATGAAATTGCTCAATATTCTCATCTGTTACTAAGTCCAGGTGCAGGATTACCTTCTGAAGCAGGTATTTTATTAGAAGTTATCAAAAAATTTTCATCTACACATTCTATTTTAGGAATTTGCTTGGGACATCAAGCAATAGGGGAGGTTTTTGGAGCAAATCTTATCAATTTACCTTCGGTTTTTCACGGTCAAAAAGAAACTTGTAATATCATAGAAAATGATATGATTTTCAAAGATATTCCTAATAGTTTTAATGTAGGTTTGTATCACTCATGGGCGGTTGAAAATTGGAATGATTCAAAAATTCCTTTGAAAGTATTAGCAAAATCTGAAAAAAATATAGTTATGGCGTTAAGACATCAAATTTATAAAGTTTGGGGAGTGCAATTTCACCCTGAGTCTATCATAAGTGAATATGGAAGCAAAATTATTGAAAATTGGTTAAAAATTTAGTTGCCAAAAGCGGAATCGAACCGCTATCAAAGGCTTCGGAGGCTTTCGTAATATCCATTATACTATTTGGCATTAAAGGTTTTAGTGTTTATGCAGATATAATTATAAATGGTAAATCAATCATTCCCGCAAAATATTCTCCCAATTCTTTTATATCTTCATCATCTTCTTCATATTCCCAAATCAGTTCAACTGTATGATTTTCATTTTTATTTAATTTTTCTAAAGTGCGGAATAGTGCAAAAATTGGTGTATTTGTACCTGTATTAAAATAAGAAAAACGAAATCTTACACACGTCTTATTGGTTGGTGGGTTTTGAATATATCGCTCTATTTTTTCCAATAGATAATCATAAAATGCTTGTGCATTCTCAGGATAAGATGCACCACAAATATCAATGCGTCCTTCTTCAGGGGCAAATCTTACTTCAGGTGTTTTATCAGAGGCAGAAAGAAAAAAAACGTTTGGTTGCATTATTCTTAACTTTTTTAAACTTGTTTTAAAATTGTAATTCCCAGCATAAAATAATAATTACCATCTTTACAATGTTTGAAATCATATTTTAACCTTTGTTCCGATTTTCTAAGCATTTCAATAAAGCCTAAACCTGCACTGTTACGCTCTTTATCAGATTCTTGTTGTCTGTCTCTATCACGTAGATTATGTTTTATGACTTGTTTGTATGCCTCTTGAATACCAAACCAATCCAGGGTATTAAGTTCTTCTAAACGTCCTTCCAACTTATTTTTTTGTACTTCGCTAATTAAATTTCCACAACCAATTAAATAGGCTTCCCCTTGTTTATCAAAAACGAAACCGGGTAGAGTTCCTTCTTCTTGTGGTGACACCGAGTAACGTACAACATTTTGTAAACATTCTGTAATGATATTAAAAGCTTTTCTTGTAACTTTTAATTTCTCGCCGATTCCGTCCATAGTTTTTTCCAAGTCATTTAATATTTTTAAAATGATTTCTTGGTGCATCTCGCCTTGATACTCAATAATTGGGTCTTTTACAGCGAAAGAGTCTTTTAAATCAGTAAAGTAGTTCATAACAAAATCCAAGCCCCCAATCCCAACGGGGAGTTATTTTTAAATGTTTACCCTTTGGGGTTATAGGGTTTTTTATTTTTAATGAATGTATTATTTTTTTTAATCAACTTATTTTTTGTTAAAAATAAATTTGTACAGTATTTGGTAAAATATTTCTTATTTTATTAATATCTTCCGCTTTTATATTATTTTCTTTTAAGTGCAATTCTTTTAATTTCTTGAAAATTCCTAATTGTTGAATAGGAAAATTAGTGATTTTTGTATCTGAAAGATTTAAAATTTCTAAATTAGTAAGTTTTAAGATGCTTTCAGGGAAAGTAGTCAAAACGTTAGCACTTAGGTCTAAGTGTTTTAAATTTTTAAGATTTGATAATTCATTTGGAATTACAGTAATTCCATTTTTTTTCATTATCAATACTTCTAAATTTGTAATTTGTAAAATTTCTTTTGGTATCGATTTTAGTTTATTCAATCTAAAATTAAGATGTTTTAAGTTGGTCAAATTTCCAAAAGTAGTTGGTAATTTAGTAAGCATTAATCCTTCCAATTTTAATATTTCTAAGTTTTTTAAATTGCCTATTTCCGCAGGAATAGTGCCTGTCTTTGCTAAATCAATGTTTAAACTTAAATCCAAATATCTTAATTTTGGCAAACTTCCAATAATTTTTGGTATAGTTAAAAATTTATTTTTTCTGATTTCTAACTCCTCCAAATTTTTCAGTGATGCCATTTGTTTTGGTAAATCTTTCAAAAAATTATTATTAAAAGATAGGACTTGTAAATGGTCAAAATTTCCAATCATTGTGCTGTCTACTTCTTTCAAATCGACTCCATTCATTCTTAATATTTGAATATTGACTAAATTTCCCATTTCTTTTGGAAAAAAAGGACAACAAAATGAGGGTAAATCTAAAATAAATGTACTATCAGGTTTTGTTTTTGCTTCATCAAGTTTTCTAAATACATTGGCATTGGCTAATTCTTCTTTGTTTAATAATCGTCTTAATTTTTTAATTGTATCGCTCACTACTAAAGAAGTGTTGTTTTTAGGCTCTTCTTTTTTTACATCTTCTTTTTTCTCTTCATTGCGTTTTCGTTGTGCGTAAGAAGAAAATGTAATTGTAGTTGTTAAAACAAATAAAAATAAGAAATAAACAAAGGGACGATTTTTCATTTAGGTAAATAATTGATTATCAATAATTTATATTAAAAAAATAGAGATTAACCAATTTCTATTTATATTTTAGACAAAAATATTCCTTTTTTTTGATAAAACCAAACTTTTTTAATATTTTTTATTTTAAAAAACTTACAATGTATTTTTTTTAATCACTTTATTATTACTTACAATTAAGATTAACCAATATTTTTTCTCATAAATTCTAATAATAATAAAGATGCAAATTGAATATTTTGTAATCTGTCATTGACCAAAGTAAGTTTGCGTGCCAAAGTCTTGTTTTCATCACTATAAGCTATCCAAACTGTACCTACAGGATTTTCAATAGTTGCACCATCTGGTCCAGCAACTCCTGTTGTAGCTAAACCTATATCTGTACCTAATTTTTTTCTTACTCCTTCTGCCATTTCTCTCACAGTTTGTTCACTTACTGCCCCAAATTCCGCTAAAGTTTGAGGGTTTACACCCAATAATTTGGTCTTTACTTCATTGGTATAACTGATGATTCCTCCTTCATAATATCTCGAACTTCCTGCGATTTTTGTGAATAGATGCCCCACATTTCCACCTGTGCAACTCTCAGCCGTGCTGACTGTTTTTCTTTTTTCTAATAATAAGTTGGCAACTACTTGTTCTAAAGTATCATTATCAAAACCAAAGATGTACTTTTCAATTTGTGGTAAAAGTGTATTGATTTGGGCTTGCATTTCTTGTTCCAAAATTTCTTTATTTTCGCCCATTCCTGTCAATCTCAATCTTACTTGAATGTAATTAGGAAGATAAGCCAAGCCCATATTTTGAGGTAAATTATCTTCCCACTCTGCAATTTTTTCGGCAATCATAGATTCACCAATGCCTATTGTATGGACAATTTTATGCAAAATGATAGGAGTTTTGAAATAACTTTGTAAGTCAGGAATGATTTTATTTGTCATTAAGTTTTTCATTTCAGAAGGCACACCGGGCATCGAAATAAATATTTTTCCAAACTTTTCGAACCACATAGCAGGGGCAGTTCCCCAATCATTATAAATTACTTTACATTTATCAGGAACTAAGGCTTGTAATTTATTGATTTCTGATAATTCTCTGCCTCTTTTTGTAAAAAAATCTTCTAACCATTGCATCACTTTTAGGTCTATGTGCATTGGTGAATCAAAATATTCTGCTAAAGTTTTTTTGGTAATATCATCTTTAGTTGGACCTAATCCACCTGTCATAATAATTACATCTGCTCTTGTTTCTGCTTCTATGATGGCATTTTTAATTTCATTTGCTTTATCGCTCACCGAAATATGTCTGATTACTTTGACCCCAATTTTATCTAATTCACTGCTTATAAATTGCGAATTAGTATTGGTAATTTGCCCATACAATATTTCATCACCTATTGTAATAATTTCTGCAAAAATAGTTTTCATTTTATTTAAAAGATTTTAGTTTGAAAGTAAGAAAAGACACTTGATAATAACATCAATAACAAGAATTAGCAAAAAAAGGTTTTCAAAAAAAATAGTAATAGAAATTGAGTGTTTGAATTTGTAATTATATTTACAGGCTAAACGCATCTAAAAATGAACATTTTTTAATAATTCCATTCAATACTCGTAATGATAATAAAACAAATTCGGTTCTACTAAGATTTATACGGAAAATAAAAACTGTAGTACACACTTTTAGTGTGTCGACACACTAAAAGTGTGTACTACAATTGCTCAATAGAAAA
>RDZP01000093.1 GCA_004294005.1 Cytophagia bacterium | reverse complement strand
GGCGTTTGTAAAAGTATTCAATCCTATACTTGGCGTTATTCTTTGAGAAGTACCATTGGCTATTGCCACTTCTGAGGTTATGCGTGTTGCACCATTTTGTAACGTGCCATTGTTGCCTCCTACAGCATCTACGGCATTGCCTGTCGTTTCATTGAATTGATAATAAGCTACTAAGCCACTTTCTGTCCCTGATAAAGTAAGGTGCATATTTTCACGAATTTGGTCGCGAGTACGGGCAGTGTTCCAAACACGCACTTCGTCTATCTGCCCTTGAAAACGCTCACTATTACCTGAAGAACCAATATTAAAAACTCGTCCTGTGATAGCAGATGAACCTGTGGTTCGTGTTCCAATGCTTATACCATTGACAAATACTTCTACGGTAGTGCCACTTTCTACAATAGATACATAATACCATTCATTGGTATTGAAAGTATATGACCACGTAGATACAGTAGTTCCATTATATAATTCTATAGCTGTTTTTCCTCCTGTCATGTGATAACTATAACGTGTATCTGATGCACTTCCTCCATTATTTCTGCTGGAAATCATACAAGGGTTATAACCTGGACTGGACGTATAGGTAGGTTTTATCCAAAATTCAAGCGTGCCATCTGCAAATTCAAATACGGCATTATTTGGAACACTGACATCATTTGCACCGCTAAGACTTAGCATATTACCTCTTACGCCTGTAGGCAAGGCATTGATGACGCGCCCTGTGATAGCAAAATCATACGAACCTTCGTCTGCATCATTATTGTTGATTGTAATAGTTGCAGTTTTTGTACCAACAGTAGCAGAATTAAGTGTTACAGTAAAAGTAGCAGAAGCACCCGCTGCGATAGTAGCAGGAAAAGTGCCAACTGTGAAGTCTCCAGTATTTGAATTGTTGATAGAAGTGATATTGAGAGTGGCTCCACCTGTATTTTGGATAGTGAAAGTGCGTACAAAGGCAGTGCTAATACCTGTAGCCACAAAATCGGTATGGTCTGCTGTAGTAGGAACAAGGTCTCCTCTTACAATATCTACTCCATTACCTCTTAGATTAATTTCAGAAGTGGTAACGCCTATTCCTTGTACAGCAAAATCATACACACTTTCATCACAATCTGTATTATTGATAGTAATGGTAGCGTTATGAGTACCTGCAGTACCCGGGGTATATGTAACATTAAAAGTAGCAGAAGCACCTGCAGCTACAGAAGTAGGCGCACCACTTACTACAAATCTAGCAGCACTAGTACCACTCGAAACAATACTACTAATGGTAAGTGTACTTGCCCCTGTATTTTGAATAGTATAAGTACGAACAAGACTTATGCTACTTCCCACGTTTCCAAAACTGGTATGGTCTGTAAGTGACGGCGTAACATTACCATCTATTATAGATACTGAATTGCCTTGTACGTTAATTTCAGGTCTCACTATTACAGGGTCTGCTACGGCTGTAAGTGAAGGCTTGCCTGCCACCCAGTTAGAGGAGGTGCCTGTGAGTGCAAAGTTAGTAAGTGTGCCGTTGTTACAGCCTACTACATCAATAAGTGTATTAAGACCTGTATTTGTGCCACCTGCGGTTCCTTGATTGAATTTGTAATAACTTACCAAGCCTGTTTCTGTACCTGCCAATTCTGTGTTCATATTGGCACTAATCTCGCTTGCTGTGCGTACTACATTTCAAATACGAAGTTCGTCTAAACTTGTATTCATAAAATTACAATTACAAGTGCCTTGTGTACCAATATACAAAGATTCTGTATTGTTTACTATATTCCCTGTTGTGGTAGTAACCAACGTGCCATTGATATAGAATCTTAGTGTGCTTCCATGTACTATGGTTACGGCTATGTGCGTCCACGTGCCTGTGGGTATAGTTGTGCCTGTAGAATTAGGTCCTGCATTTTGGGTAAATTGTTGCCACCATTCTATGTTGCCATCAATACCTATACCCCAACCATAGCTTCCTTTCATAAATAAGTTGTAGCCTCCTCCCCACCTTATCCACGCTTCGTAAGTAGCTTCACTGGTTAAGTTCAAAGAAGGGTGATGAGGGATAATCACTTGGTCATTCATTCCATCAAATTGTAAACTATTCTGTCCCTTCGCACTCATCGCAAGGGAAAGAAAGACAATTATAAGACTCAGCGAGTAAGCGAGCCACCTATTCAAAGGCTTGCTCACAAGAGGCAAAGCATTTGTAGGATTTTGTGTGTAACATTGCTTCATAAAGTTCAATAAAATTGAGATAAAATAAAAAATAAACGTTTTTATGTTCGTATATAGATTGTATTAAAATACAAAACAATTGGTCAATTTTTTATTATTTTTGTTAATAAAATTTTTTATGTATATATTTAAAATGCAAATATACGAAGAATAATCATAAAATAAAAAAAATTAACATTTTCTTATTAGACTTCTTACACAAGTACTACAAATGTAATTTTTAGCATACAATTTTTATTGTTAATCTATCAACTTAAAATCCATTGTAAAGACCTTCATAAAAAGTTTGTTTTATAAAATAATAGCAAATTTTGAAAAATTATCAAGAAAATGAATTATATTTTGGTTTTATAAAATATTTTCTTATCTTTGCAAATCAATAAAAAATCAATCATTTTTGAAAAAAACTATGTGGATAGAAGAAGATAATAAACTCAAAAAAACGTTCATTTTCAAAGATTTTAGTGAAGCATTAGGCTTTATAGTGCGTGTAGGTTTGTTAGCAGAGCAACACAATCACCATCCTTGGTGGGCAAATGTATATAACAAAGTAGAAATAGAACTCACTACGCATGATGCAGGCAATACAATTACTGAAAAAGACAAAAAATTGGCTTCAGCGATTGATACAATTCAAATAGGATAAATATTTGGTAGCATTATTTGTCATCAAACGAACTTTATTCTCTAAAAAAGTGTTGAATATTTTGAACTAAAAGAAAAAACCTTAAAATTATAATTTTTTATTAAATGAATCAAAACACAAATTTTGAACATTTTTTGGCAAACAAACAGTTGGATAAGGCTGAACAAAAAGCATTAAGCCATGACGAATTTCGTAAGTTTGCTGTAAAAGGAATGGGATTAAACGGCTTGGCTTTTGACCAATACGTGAGTACAATCACTAACCTTACCCCTAATATTATCGAAGAGAGAAGAATGAACGCAGTAGCGATGGACGTTTTTTCTCGCTTGATGATGGATAGAATTATATTTTTGGGTACAGGCATTGATGATTATGTGGGCAATATTGTTACTGCTCAATTATTGTTTTTAGAATCGGTAGATTCACGAAAAGATATTTTGTTGTATATCAATAGTCCGGGCGGTTCTGTGTATGCAGGATTGGGAATTTATGACACGATGGCGTATGTAAAACCTGATATTGTTACGATATGTACAGGTTTGGCGGCTTCGATGGGTGCAATTTTATTGGCTTCGGGTACACCGGGTAAACGTACTGCTTTGAAACATTCACGTGTGATGATTCATCAACCTTCTGGTGCGGTGGGCGGACAAAGTTCTGATGTGGAAATTACTGCGAATCAAATTTTGACTTTAAGACGTGAATTGTATGAAATTTTGGCGAAACATAGCGGTCAATCTATTGAAAAAATAGAGGCAGATGCGGACAGAGATTTTTGGTTGCGTTCTTCGGAAGCAAAAGAATATGGTTTGATTGATGAGGTGTTGGTAAGAGGATAGTTAGATAGTATAATCTAAATTATTTTCCATTTTTATACAAAAAATATATTTTTAGAGATGACAACAATATTAAAACGCTTTGAAGATGATGATGATGAGGATCAACCTTCAACAGCAAAAGAAGCATTAGAAGCCTTAGGACAAGGTAATGTTTTTAATAAAAAATTTTTAGAACAAAGAAAAATTTTTCTTTGGGGACCTGTAATGGATAGCTCAGCAAAAGATATTGTCAATCGTTTGTTGTATCTTGATGCAGAAAAACCGGGAGAAGAAATTACTTTTTACATCAATAGCCCAGGCGGTTCGGTAACGGCAGGAATGGTTATTTATGATACAATGCAAATGATTTCTTCACCTGTGGCTACAATTTGTATGGGTTTAGCGGCGTCAATGGGTTCGATTTTGTTGTGTGGTGGTGCAAAAGGCAAACGAAGTATTTTTCCAAGTGGCGAAGTGATGATTCATCAGCCAAGTTATGGTGGATATATTCAAGGGCGTGCCGCTGATATTGAAATCAATGCCAAACAAATTATCAAAACAAGAGAAATGGGTGCAAAAATTCTTTCACAAGGCACAGGACAACCTTACGAAAAAGTTTTAAAAGACTTAAATCGTGATTATTGGTTAGATGCAAAAGAATCTGTTGCTTATGGCATTGTAGATAAAATTATTGAAAAAATTTAATCAAAAAAAATAAAAAGGCATAAAAAAAATTTATGCCTTTTTTTATAAAAAATATGGCAAGTAATTTAAAAAATTTAAGTGAATATTCTACTAAAAACCTAATTAAAATCGAAGATTATACATTTGGAATTGTAGTAGCAGAATGGAATGAGGAAATTACATCAGCACTTTTGGAGGGTGCAATCAATACCTTGATGACAAATGGTGCTAAAAAAGAAAATATTATTATCAAAACCGTAGCGGGAAGTTTTGAATTAAGTTTGGCTTCGCAATGGTTGGCTCAAGATAGCGATATCGATGCAGTAATTGCTTTGGGTTGCATCATTCAAGGAGAAACTAAACATTTTGATTTTATTTGTCAAGCAGTGGCAAATGGCATTACCAATGTAGGTCTAAAATATGACAAACCTGTTATTTTTGGCGTATTGACAACTGATAATTTAGAACAAGCACAAGACCGTTCGGGCGGAAAACATGGTAACAAAGGTGATGAAGCCGCTATTACTGCCATCAAAATGTTAGGAATGAGAGAAAAAAAAGGGATTTGGGATTTTTAAAATTATCAATCGTGAAAAGTTTATTTGGAGAAATAGAAATGTATGGTTTCACCATCGAACAAGCATCAAAAAGTCTGAATGTTTCTACTGCAACCATTCGTAATTGGATAAAAACAGGCTATCTGGAACAGTTGAGTAAAGGTATTATCACACAAAAATCTTTTGATGAATTTATCTTAAATATTGCAGGAAAAGAAAAATTAAATGCAAGGGCAAATAAATCATTAAAAAACGTCCATCATCTTAAAAAAACGACAGACGAGATAAAAGCATTGACGCAAAATTTTAGTGATGAAAATATTGGCATTGAATACGAAAATTCCTTGTCTAATTCTTATCGCAACAAGGAAGGTATTTATTACACGCCTTCGTGGGTAATAAAAGATATGTTCAAAAATATAAAATTTGACAGTCATTATACATTTTTAGACCCTTGTTGTGGTTCGGGTAATTTTATAGTGGAAGCCATAAAAGCAGGTGTTTTGCCTGAGAATGTATATGGTTTTGACATAGATGAAAATGCAGTTTTTATCACAAAAGAGCGTATCAAACAAACATTTGGCTTTGAAACGCCCAATATAAAAGTTGGCAATTTTTTAGAAGAAGTACCCAAATTAAGCAAAGAAAATGTATTTTTTGATTTGATATTTACAAATCCGCCTTGGGGCAAAAAAATTGATAAAGAAGACAAAGAAAAATTAGCCTCGACATATCACACAGGCAATAGTTTGGATACAACCGCATTGTTTATGGGTGCAAGTATGTCTTTGCTCAAAAAAAATGGTTTATTAGGTTTTTTGGTACAACAAGCATTTTTTAATATTACGACTTTTGAGGATATTAGAAGCAAAATGATTGTCAAAAAAATTGTGCGTTTTGTAGATTATGGCAAAGCATTTAAAAGTTTGATGACAAAAGCACAGGCAATTATCATCAAAAATATAGGTGCAAATGCTGATGATATGATTGAGTGTTGTGTAGAAAATAAAAGTTTTGAGCGAAAATTAGCATCTTTCAAAAAAAATCCAAAATTTATTTTTAATTTTTGGACTAACGAAAATGAAACACAAGTCATTGAAAAGTTATATGCAACCAAATATACCACATTAAAAGACAAGGCTACATGGGCTTTGGGTATCATAACGGGAAATAATAATAATTTTTGTAGTAATACACAAAAAGATGGGTATGTTCCAATTTATAAAGGTACTGACATTACAAAAAACGGATTAAAAAAAACTACCACATTTATATCCAATGACTTTTCTAATTTTCAGCAAGTTGCACCATTAAAAATGTATCAAGCAAAAGAAAAATTAATTTATAAATTTATTTCTTCCAATTTATGTTTTTTTTGTGATACAGAACAAAATTTTATTTTGAATAGTGCTAATTTACTTATTCCTGTTGATATTGGCATCACCAACCAACAACTAACTGATTTGTTGAATAGTGAAATTATGAATTGGCTTTTTAATAAATTATTTTCTACGTATAAAGTTTTACGTGGTAATTTGGAATTGTTGCCTATTCATATAGATTATTTTTCCTATCATCATCAATTTTCAGAAACTACCTATCTCGATTATTTACAAATAACAAAAAATAATAATGGAACTTTTACTAAAAATTGTACCAACGGGCTTTAGCCTGTTGGTGCGTTAGTCTAAAACATTTTTAAATCAAAAAAAAACAAATAGATGACATTATTAAAAATTCTTCTTTTACCATTCAGTTTTTTGTATCAGTGCATTACTGATGTAAGAAATTATATGTATGATAAAAATTATCGTAAATCTTTTCGTTTTAATTTACCTGTTATCAATGTTGGAAACTTAACCGTTGGAGGAACAGGAAAAACACCACATGTTGAATATTTATTACGACTACTATTAAACAAAAATATTAAAATTGGTACTTTGAGTAGAGGATATGGACGCAAAACAAAAGGTTTTATTTTGGCTGATGAAACAGCTACGGCAGAACAAATTGGCGATGAACCGCTACAATTTTATCATCAATTCAAAGATAAAATAAGTGTAAGTGTAGGCGAAGAAAGAGCCTTAGCAATTCCTTATTTATTGTATGAAAAGCCTGATATTCAAGTAATTATCTTAGATGATGCTTTCCAACATCGACCTGTTAATCCATCTTTTAATATTTTATTAACTGATTATCATAGACTATTTTACAAAGATTTTACGTTTCCTGCGGGGAGATTGAGAGAAAGCAGAAAAGGTGCAAAACGAGCAGATGTTGTCATTGTTACAAAATGCAATGATAGTATTTCTGTTGAAGAAAAAAGGGAAATTACTCAACACATTCATCAATATACCAAAGAAAATTTGGCTGTTTTTTTTACTAACTTTCGTTATGATGTTCCTAAAAATATTGATAATGATACATTAGATACAAAACAAAATGTTATTTTGATTTCGGGCATTGCACAACCTAAAAGTTTTGAAAATTATGCTCAAAAAAACTTTATTGTTCAAAAACATTTTATTTTTCCTGACCATTATTTTTATACTGATAATGATATTCAAAAAATAAACCAATATATTGCCGAAAATCCAACTACACAGATTATCACAACAGAAAAAGATTTTACAAAATTACGTGTTTTTCAAGACAAATTAAATACTGAAAAGAAAATATTTTATTTACCAATTCAAGTTAATTTTTTGTTTGATGATGAAAATAATATTTTTGATGCGTTAATTGAAGAAAGTATAAAATACAAAAAATAAAGATACAAAAAACATTACTTCTATGGATAAAATAAACACAAACACTAAAATAGGTGATTTAGATTTGAATGAAATTTATTGTGAAGATTGTGTAATAGGTATGCAAAAAATACCTGATAATTCGGTAGATTTGGTATTAACCTCTCCTCCTTATGATAATTTAAGAGATTACAAAGGTTACAGTTTTGATTTTGAAAAAATCGCTGAACAAATATATCGAGTCATAAAACAAGGAGGCGTATTGGTTTGGGTTGTAGGTGATAAAACAAAAAATGGCAATCGTTCATTGACAAGTTTTAGACATGCTCTTTTTTTCCAAGCACTTGGTTTTAATGCTCATGATGTGATGATTTATCAGAAGAAAAACACACCTTTTATGCGTTCTAATGCTTATACAAATTGTTTTGAATTTATGTTCATTTTCTCAAAAGGAAGTCCTAACACATTTAATCCTCTTAAAACAAAAACAGTAAGACAAGGAAAAGAAAAATTAGTGGCAAATAAAAAAACAGATGGCATTAATAATAAAGTTTGGGGAGAATTAAAGTCTGAAAAGACACTTATTAATATTTGGGAATATGCAGTAGGTTTAGGAGGCTCAACCAACGATAAAATAGCTTTTCAACATAGTGCCATTTTTCCTGAAAAATTAGCCACTGACCATATTTTATCGTGGACAAATGAAAATGATATTGTTGTAGACCCAATGACTGGCTCGGGTACAACTTGTAAAATGGCAAAATTGTACAAGCGTAATTTTATTGGTTTTGATATTTCAGAGGAATATGTTAATATTGCTAAGGAAAGAATAAAATTATTAGATAATCAATTTTTATTGGATTTATAATGGTAGGTTTATTCGTTATATTTGTGTAAATAATTAATTGCTCTTTCAAGGATTTCTATGTTATCTTTGAATCTTCCAAGACCTGTATTACAACTATCACATATCCATTCTCTACCTGAGCCTGTTATGTGATTATGGTCTTTTACTAAATTGGCAGTGATACCTACAATAGAAGTTTTTTGACATATAGGACAAATAAATAATTTATCTGGTTTTATTTTATCCATCTTTGCACTATCTTCTTTTATAAGACTTTTACCATCTATTTCAATTCTGCAGGTTTTACAGCTTGGGCGAGTCGTTTTTCTTCCTTTTGCATCAGTTTGATTGATGTCAAACTCTGTTTCGTTCTTTAATACATGACAAACATTGCATATTTTTATTTGATAAGGTTTTCCTGTTAAATTTACATCTAAAAACGATATTTTTTCTTTGATTGTAGGTATAATTATTTTTTTTCCTATAAAAAATACAACTATTTCTTCTGTTGTAATCTCCAAAATCAACCCAACAGAATTTTTTTCAACATTTTCTATTGCTACCAATGTGATAACAAAATCGTTGATATTCAAATTATTTTCTTTCATTACTTATCTATTCAATCAATTTTTTATTAACCAACTTTCCAAAATTATATTTTTTTGGAAAGTTGATAATTTATTTAATAAATCGCTCCAAATTTTTGTGGCATTGCCTCTCTCATCATAGCGTAAATCGCATCAAAAATTGTTTCAGAATTAGGTTTTGAAAAATAATCACCATCAGAACCATAAGAAGGACGATGGTCTTCAGCCGTAATCGTAATTGGCTGACTATCCAAATATCGATAAGCGTTTTGTTCTTCTACTACTTTTTGTAACATATATGCTGTTCCGCCGCCTTTTACGTCCTCATCAGCAAATACAACTCTATTTGTTTTTTGAATTGATTTTACGATATTGTTTTCAATATCAAAAGGTAAAAGTGTTTGAATATCAATTACTTCACACTCAATTCCAAAAGTTGATAATTGTTCTGCTGCTTCCATAATTACTCTACACATCGAGCCATAAGTAACGATTGTAACATCAGTTCCTTCTCTTAAAATTTCTGTAATACCCAAAGGAACGGTAAATTCTGCCAAATTTTGTGGTAATTTTTCTTTCAAACGATAACCATTCAAACATTCTATCACAACTGCGGGGTCATCTGCTTTCAATAATGTATTATAAAAACCTGCGGCTTGTGTCATATTTCGAGGCACTAACAAATACATTCCTCTCAAACAACCCAACAAAGTAGCAATCGGCGAACCTGAATGCCAAATTCCTTCCAAACGATGTCCGCGTGTACGTACAATCAAAGGACATTTTTGACCGCCTTTGGTTCTGTATTGCATACAAGCCACATCATCAGACAAAATCTGTATGGCATACAAAATATAATCTAAATACTGAATTTCTGCAATCGGTCTCAAACCTCTCATAGCCGTTCCGATGCCTTGCCCAATAATTGTTGCCTCTCTAATACTCGTATCAGTCAATCTCAAATCGCCATATTTATCTTGTAAACCTGCAAAACCTTGATTAACATCACCAATTTTTCCAACATCTTCACCAATAGCAAAAACCAAAGGATTGGTTTCAAATATTTTATCAAAATTGGCTTGCAAAACTTCACGTCCATCTACGATGGCTGCATTTTCATCATAAGTCGGTTTATTTTCTTTGACAAGCAAAGCAGAATTTTGAGATTGACTATATAAAAACGAATTAAAATCTTTTTTTCTTTCTTCTAAATTGATTTGTAACCAATTTTGCAATGCTTTTTTAGAGGGATTATCTTGATGAACAAGATGACGCAGTGCTTTTTTGACAGCAATAATACCATCGGCATAGATAGGAT
>RDZP01000092.1 GCA_004294005.1 Cytophagia bacterium | reverse complement strand
AATAAAAACTGTAGTACACACTTTTAGTGTGTCGACACACTAAAAGTGTGTACTACAATTGCTCAATAGAAAAAATCGTATAAAATTTAGTAGAACCTTTTTTTGTTTTGTATTTATTTTTTTTATTTTATTAGTATTTTTTTAAAAATAGTACTAACTTTGCACTATTATACATAAAGTCTATATTATTTTTTGAAATAGTATAGACTTGTGTAGTTGTTTATTCATTTATTTTATAAATATATTTATTAAAAACACTCAAATTAATTATGAAAATATCAACAAAATTATTTTTTGCTTTGTTTTTCTTTATTTCTTTTTCTTTCGTTTTAAATGCACAAGAAATTACTGAAAATGATAAAAAACAACAGGAAGAACGTTTAAAAGAAGACCCAAAAGATTATGCTGCTAATTTTGTAGTAGGTGCTTATTATTATAACATGGCACTTGCTCCACAAGAAGAAACAAGCAAAATGAAAGTGGTAGGTTATATGTCAGAAGGAAAACCTTATGACAAAACAAAAGCTTCTCATTTACAAAAAGCATTACCTTATTTTGAAAATGCTTATGCGATTCAAAAAAATGAAAATGTAAAAGAAATTTTGAAACAAATCTATCAACAAACAGGACAACTATCAATGTCAAAAGTAGGGGCTGCAGAAATAGAATCAAAATTACAAGAAAGATTAGATAAAATTGAATTTAAAACAATTGAATAAATTATCATTCTTAATTGTTTACATTTGCAGGTGCTTACCATAAAATTTTATAGTAAGCACCTGCAAATCGTTTATAAAATAAAAGAAAAAAAGTATTTTTATATTTTTTTTCAAATTAGTAAACTTTTTTATAAAAAAAACACTTATCTTTACAAACCAAAACTTGTAACGTTTGTAGTTTGATTATTCAATACACAAAAAATTAAACTTGGTATAATTCACTGGTAAAAAATGTGAATTTTATAGAAAAATTAAATGAAAGTAATAAAAAAACAAGCCACAGGGCAACAATTAACAAAACTTATCGCTAAAGGAATGTTAGATAAGAAAGCAAAAGACATAAAAATTATGGATTTGCGTAAAGTTCCTCAAGCGATTGCAGATTTTTTCGTCATCTGTTCAGGTAGTTCTGCTCCTCAAGTAGATGCAATTACTGATTCTATAGAAGATGTTGTTCATCGTGAAACAGGTGAAAACCCACGTCATAAAGAAGGGAAAACAAATAAAGAATGGATTTTATTGGATTATATTGATGTAGTAGTACATATCTTCAAACAAGAAAAAAGAGATTACTATTCAATAGAGGAACTTTGGGGTGATGCAAAAATCACTTCTATTGCTGACGAAGATTAAAATCAAAACAAGCAAAATAAATTAAAAAAATTAGTTTTATAAAAAAAATAAAAAATAAAAAATAAAAAATAATGGGTGAGCAATCAAACAACAATCCACAAAATAACACTCCAAACAAACCACGTAATAATAACAATAACAGTGGTGGAAGCTATCAATTTTGGTTGATAGTTGGAATGGTTTTGTTAGTAGTTGGGTTAGTTTATTTTAGTCGTGTGAATACACCAAGAGAAACCACGCGAAAGAAATTTACAGAAATGTTAGTCAATCAAGATATAAAGGAAGTAGTGGTTCTCAATAGAAATATGGTCGAGATTACTTTGAAAAGAGAAGCACTCAAGAAAAAAGAATATCAAGACCCAACCAAAACACGTGTTTCTGATGAAGGACCTCATTATAAGTTCAGAATTAACTCGGTGGATAAGTTGGAAGAACTAATAGCTACTGCTCAAAAAGATATTCCAAAAGAAAAACAAATAGAAACACAAATTGAAGACAGAGGAGATTTGGTAAATAATTTGATGTATTGGGGAAGTTTTATTTTAATTTTATTTTTTATTTGGATATTGATTAGAAGAATGGCAGGCCCTTCTGGACCTGGTGGACAAATTTTTAATATTGGACGTTCAAAAGCTGCTTTATTTGATGCAGACAATAAAATAAAGATTACTTTTAATGATGTTGCTGGTTTAGATGAAGCAAAGGAAGAAATACAAGAAATTGTAGAATTCCTAAGAAATCCAGGTAAATTTACAAATTTAGGTGGTAAAATTCCAAAAGGTGCATTATTAGTAGGACCTCCTGGAACAGGGAAAACTTTGTTAGCGAAAGCCGTTGCAGGTGAAGCAGCAGTTCCTTTTTTTAGTTTATCAGGTTCAGATTTTGTTGAAATGTTTGTAGGTGTAGGTGCTGCACGTGTAAGAGATTTGTTCAAACAAGCAAAAGAAAAAGCACCTTGTATTATATTTATTGATGAGGTTGATGCTATTGGTAGAGCAAGAGGACGTGGAGCAATGCCTGGTGCAAATGATGAAAGAGAAAACACTTTGAACTCATTATTGGTAGAAATGGACGGTTTTGCTACAGACTCAGGAGTTATCATTTTAGCGGCAACTAATAGACCTGATATTTTGGATAGTGCTTTGATGCGTCCAGGAAGATTCGATAGACAGATTAGTATTGATAGACCTGATATTATAGGACGTGAAGCTATATTTAAAGTACATTTACAGCCTTTGCGTCTGTCGGGAGATGTTGATGCAAAGAAATTGGCGGCACAAACGCCCGGTTTTGCAGGAGCAGAAATTGCAAATGTTTGCAATGAAGCGGCTTTAATTGCGGCAAGACGTAATAAATCTTCAGTAGAAATGGTCGATTTTCAAGATGCTGTTGATAGGGTAATTGGTGGATTAGAAAAGAAAAATAAAATTATTTCTCCTGAAGAAAAAGAAATTATTGCTTATCACGAAGCAGGACATGCGGTTACGAGTTGGTTTTTAGAACACGCCAATCCATTGGTAAAGGTAAGCATTGTTCCAAGAGGAGTGGCAGCATTAGGATATGCGCAATATTTACCAAAAGAACAATATATCTATAGAACCGAACAACTAATTGATGATATGTGTACCGCTTTTGGAGGCAGGGCAGCAGAAGAAATTGTGTTTGCAAAAATATCAACAGGTGCTTTAAGTGATTTAGAAAGAATTACTAAAATGGCTTATGGTATGGTTACAATTTATGGAATGAACGATAGAATTGGTAATATTTCTTTTTATGACCCTGAAAAATCAGAATTTTCGATGGGAAAACCTTATTCTGATGTAACAGCAAGAATTATAGACGAAGAAGTAAAAAAAATAATTGATAGTGCTTACCTTCGTACTTGTGATT
Organism: Cytophagia bacterium; assembly: GCA_004294005.1. Classification (GTDB taxonomy): domain Bacteria; phylum Bacteroidota; class Bacteroidia; order Cytophagales; family Microscillaceae; genus RDXZ01. The sequence continues at coordinate 7,349 of RDZP01000092.1, read as the reverse complement.
TATTGAAAGAAAAAAGAGAGGAGTTAGATAAATTGGCAAAAGCATTATTAGAGAAAGAAATTATTTTCCAAGATGATTTGGAAAGAATATTAGGAAAAAGACCTTTTGCTCAATTAACTTCTTATCAAAGCTTTATGGAGGGTAAAAAAGCCGCTCCAATCGTTAGTGAAGAAATAGAAACACCAAAAACAGAAGTGCAAATTGATTTATCTAAGACAAATTCTTAGTAATTTAATTTTTTAATAAAAATAAAAACATACATTGAAAATAATTTGATGTATGTTTTTTGTTTTTTGATAACTAAAAAACTATGATTTTGTGTTAGTAATAATAATTTTTAACTTTGTAAAAGATAAACTAAAAAAAATAATCAAATGCAATACGAAGTTGCCATCATAGGAGGTGGATTAGCAGGTTTGACCAATGCTATTTTATTGGCAAATGCAGGAAAAAAAGTTATTTTATTTGAAAAAAATCAATATCCTTTTCATCGCGTTTGTGGTGAATATATTTCTAATGAAACTTTACCTTTTCTCAAAAGTATTGGTATAGATATTATTGAGGAAAAATCAGTAACATTGACACAATTTAGACTAACATCACCCAAAGGTTCTACATTAGAAATGCCTTTGGATTTGGGTGGTTTTGGTATTAGTCGTTATGAATTAGATTATTTTTTGATGCAATTAGCAAAAAGAAAAGGTGTAGAAATTCTGGAGAAAACAAATATTATCAATATCAAAGAAGAAAAAGATGTTTTTTTACTCGAATCAAGCCTTCATCTACAATTTCAATCAAAAGTCGTAATTGCTGCTTATGGAAAAAGAGCCAATTTAGACCAAACTTTAAATAGGAAGTTTTTTTATCAACGCTCTCCTTATGTAGGAGTAAAACATCATCTCAAAGTCAAAAATCTAAAATATGAACACCCAAAAGAAATGATTGCTTTGCATAATTTTTCTTATGGATATGCAGGATTTTCACGCATAGAAGATGATAAATATTGTTTTTGTTATTTAACTTCGAGAGATAATCTAAAAAAAACAAATGATATTCAACATTTGGAAAGTGAAATTTTATCTAAAAACCCTTATATCAAAGATATTCTCGAAAATAGCGAATTTATATTTGATAAACCAAAAGTCATCAATGAAATTACATTTGCTCCTAAAACACTTTTTGAAGGTAACTTGTTGATGTGTGGAGATACAGCAGGAATGATAACGCCTCTTTGTGGTAATGGAATGGCAATGGCAATTCACTCAGCAAAAATACTTTCTCAAAATTTAATTTTATATTTAGATAAAAAAATATCATTTGAACAATGCAAACAAAATTATTTATTAGAATGGAATAAAAATTTTAAGCAAAGATTAAAAATAGGTAGAAATATTCAACGCTTTTTTGGAAATCCTTTTTTGAGTGAATTATTGGTACAATCTACCAAAATATTACCATTCATCAAAAAAATATTAGTGAAACAAAGTCATGGCAAAGTATTTTGAACTGAATATTTTTTAAAAGTAATAAAAAAAATCATTTTTTTTTATTACTTTTGCGTATTAAAAGTAATATTTCAGTTTATAATTGAGTATTATCTTAATAAAATTACTTTTTGTATAAAAAAAATTACATTTTCGAAGCAACGAAAATGTAATTCAATAGTCTATCCCAATATATACCTCTAAATGAATAATGAGGCATCAGAAAAAAAAATCTTGGAAGGTTGTCAAAATGGCAAACGTGAATATCAAGAAAAATTCTATCAGCTTTTTTATGGAAAGATGATGGCTATTTGTTTGCGTTATTCTAAAGATATAGAAGAAGCAAAAGATATTTTACAAGAAGGTTTTATAAAAATTTTTGGAAATATTAAGCAATTCAAATCAGAAGGTTCGTTGGAAGGTTGGGTAAAAAGAATTATGGTCAATACTGCCATTAATTTTTATCATAAGAATAAAAAGAATAACACAACTACTTTTGAAGATTCACTTTTGGATAATAATGTAGATTATGAAGAAAATAATGCTGATGATGCACTACAAAATTTGAGTTATGAAGATATTTTAGTTTTTATTAGAAAATTACCACCTGCTTATCAAACAGTTTTTAATTTGTATGTAATTGAACAATATTCACACAAAGAAATCGGTGTTTTGTTGAATATTAACGAGGGAACTTCAAAATCAAATTTGGCAAAAGCGAGAGCAAAATTACAAAAAATGTTGAACGAATACAATAATAATAATCAGTATGTTGCAAAATTTTGAGAAAAAATTGAAAGATTTGGCAGAAAACACAGAAATACCTTACAATCCAGAAGATTGGAAGCTACTTTCTGCACGCTTGCATCATACAAATAAAAAATGGACAATTTGGAAAAGAGTTGCAATGGTGGCTGCTTCTTTATTATTTTTGAGTATTCCTACTTATTTTGTATTAAATGATGCTTTTGTAACTAAAGAAATTACTTATATCAATCAAAATAATCAAAATAATCAAAATAATTCATCAAACAATTACCAAAAAACAGAAAAAAATAATCAAAATAATCAAAATAATCAAAATAATTCAATCAATAAAAAAAATATTGATGAAAATAAAAATACTCAAGATAAAACTTCCCACTATTATTCAGGAAATAACACTTCTTTTTTAGTAGAGAAAAGTAATATTATAGCTGTCAATGTTGATAAAAAAACAAATGAAAGACAAAAAAATAACGATAAAATCAACGAAGATAAAAATAATATTATTACGGTTGTAGCGAAAGAAAATAAAAATAAATTTGAGCTACTGCAAAATGAAATTTTCAGAGAAGAATATACTCCAAAATCAATCACAATTATATCAATTAATCAAAAAGAACAGGAACAAAACAAGCAAAAAAAATCTTTTGGACTTATCAATTATGCTGAAACAAAAGGTACGCAAGTAGCACTTTTTGCTAATATTAATCGTCAATCAAATACAGAAATTGAAATTAATCCTGAAAATACGCCTATTTTACAAAAAAGAGATAGAAGAATTCAAATTGCAGGTTTTATCAATCATAACGGACAAAATTATCAAGACAAACAATTTGCTTTGATTGCCAATAAAGCAAATACAATTACAAAATTGCAGACAAGTACATTTTTTAATGATGCAAAAACTTTGGAAGGAACTCAAGTGGGTTTGATAAATCGTGCTAAAATAATGAAAGGAAGACAATTTGGACTGATTAATATTGCTGATTCTGCACAAGGTACCCCAATTGGTTTGATTACGATTGTGGCTTTGAATGGTTTTCAACAATTAGAATTAAATGTAAGTGAGATTTTTCAAACGAATGTTTCTTATAAATTAGGCACAAAAAAATTCTATAATACTTTTTCTTTTGCGACAGGTTATTCTGAACCTGACATTAAATGGGCAATTGGTTATGGTTTTGGTAGAAAATTTCAATTTAACGAAAAAAATTCTGCTCATTTAGACTTTTCAATTTATCATCTCAACAAAGGTAATAGATGGACAAGAGAATTGAACGAAATTTTGCAATTAAAGTTTAATTATCATATTAAATTAACAAAAAGTATGACTGCTTTTGCTGGTCCTACGCTTAATTTATTTATTTCTGATGTAAAAAGTCCTGACCTCAATTTTAATGGATTTATACCTTATTCTATTTTTCAGGGCTATATTGGCAATTCGTCTGCAAAATCTTGGTTGGGTGCTAATATTGGCATTGCTTTTTAAAAAATAAACAAATTATCAAATAAAAATGATAAAATTGTATTTTTTTTATTACCTTTGTAAAAAAAATAAAAAGAAATGCAAACACTTCAATATACCGTAGATATTTTGATGTGCATAGATGCCACAGGCAGTATGCAGCCAATTATTGATAAAGTAAAATCAAATGCTTTACGTTTTTATGAAGATTTGATGAATGTAATGGAAGTCAAAAATAAACATATTGATACTTTGAGGGTAAAAGTAATTATGTTTAGAGATTACTATTATGATGGCGAATTTTCATTAGAAGAATCTAATTTTTTTACATTGCCACAAGAAAAAGAAAAATTTTCTGAATTTGTACAAAAAATTGTTGCAGAAGGCGGAGGCGAAGAACCTGAAAGTGGTTTGGAAGCACTCGCATTGGCTATCAAATCTAAATGGAACAATACAGGCGATAAAAGAAGACAAATTATTATTTTTTGGACAGACGCAACCGCTTATCCTTTGGACGCTTACCAAAATGAAAAACCTGCTAATTATCCTACTAATATTCCTACTAATTTTGATGAATTAACAGACCTCTGGGAGGGACAATATATGAGCAAAGCCTCAAAAAGATTGATTATGTATGCCCCTGACGCTTATCCTTGGTCGGATATTGCTAATCATTGGGAAAACACCATTCAATATCCATCAAAAGCAGGAGAAGGACTCAATGAATTAGATTATAAAACAATTTTGGATACAATTGCGGGCAGTGTATAACTAAAAATATGATTTTTATTGCTATTTTATATGCGTTTCTTTGTTTTTTTTTGATAATCAACTGGTTTTTAATTGACACTCGTAATCAAAAAAAAATCCAAAAAAAAAAGAATTTAGTTCTCACCAATAATATTGATGAGTATAAAGTCAGTGTAATTGTGGCGGCTCGGAACGAAGAAAAAAACATTCTCTATTTGTTAGAAAGTTTAGAAAATCAAACCTTCAAAAAAAAAGATTTTGAAGTGATAATTATTGATGATAATTCTGAAGATAATACAACAAAAATCATCAAAGATTTTCAAAAAAATAGTCTTCTTTCTATCAAAATATTGCAATCAGATAAAAAAATTGACTATTCTCCCAAGAAAAAAGCATTGACTTTAGGTATTAATCAAGCCAAAGGAATATTAATTTTGACAACTGACGCAGATTGTATCGCTGATGAAAATTGGATAAAAACAATATGGGATTTTTATAAAAAGACAGAAGCAAAACTTATTTCTTCACCCGTAACTTTTCATCAACCTTCTACTTTTTTTGAGCATTTTCAAGTAGTTGATTTTGCTTCTTTGGTTGCTTCGGGTGCAATTAGTTTGTCTTTGAATGTGCCTAATATGGCAAATGGAGCAAATCTTGCCTATACTCGCTCCGTCTTTCTGGCGATAGAAGGTTATCAAAACACACCTACGATTGCATCAGGTGATGATGAATTTTTATTAGCAAAAATTGCTAACCAATTTCCTAATGATGTTTATTTTTTAAAAGATAAAAACGCTATTATCATTACAAAATCCTCTTCAAATTGGAATGAATTTTACAAACAGAGAAAAAGGTGGGCAAGCAAATGGAAATATTACAAAGATTTGAAAACAAAAATACTTGCTTTTGTTGTCTTTCTTTTCAATTTTAATGTATTATTAAGTATCATTTTATTTTGTTCCAATTTATTGTCTTTTTATTCTTTTTGTTGGATAATAGGTTTAAAATTTATCCCTGAATTTTTATTTTTGATGATAATTTTGTTGTTTTTTGAACATAAAAAGAGTATTTTCTTTATTTTTTTAATTCAAATTATTTATCCTTTTTATGTTTTATTGTTTGCTTTTGCAGGTTTTGGGAAAGAATATGAATGGAAAGGAAGGAAATTATCTTAAATTATTTATTTTTGGATAGTAAGAAAAATTATTATTTTTGGTTTTTGATAAGTGTTAATACAAAATCAATCGTTGTATCTTTTTGATTAAACACATCTTCTAATGATGGTAAAAAGAAATATTGAGGGACTATTCCTCTGTTTTTATAAGGATAGTCAGCAATATGTTTAGACCATCTTTCGATAGGCACTTCTAATTGTAAATTGGTTTCAGGAAGTTCAATTTCTATAAAACCTCCAGCTGATAAACCATTGGCACCACCACTTGTTTCCTCACCTATCAACGTGGCACGTTGGTAAGCATAAAATAGAGAAGCACAAAAAGAAGCCGCCGAAAAAGTTTTTTTACTAATCAATATATAAATTTTTCCTTTAAAATTTCTTTTCTTTGGTTTTTGAAACTTTAAAAATGGATAAAAACTTTCTTTTACAAACGTGCCTGAATCTGTTTTTTGTATGTTTTTTAGATGATGCATACTATTTTTTGTAAATCCATTTGCTTGTAATTGTGTTATATTTTTATCATTGGCAACTAAAATATCATCTACAAATTTATAATTTTTATCTGTTACATAACTAAATAATTCATTGACGTACAACAATTCACCTCCTACATTATTTCTTAAATCAATGATTAGATTTTCAATTTTTTGTTCTTGGATAGTTTTAAAACTTTGTTGAAGAAATTTTTTGAATTTTTGTTTTGAATTTTTAATATCCAAAGGAAGAAAAGAATTAATAGTCATCATACAAGATTTGCTTTCGTTTAAAATTTTAAAATCAAGTACTTTTCTTTTTTGTATTTCTTCATTATAATTTTTGCTGTATTCTCTTAAAAAATCATCATCTTTGGCGGGAACTTCATAATCAATCATTTCTGCTGTTACTACATCTTGACAAGTCAATGAAAAAGTATCAGGTTGTTCGATAAGCAAATCATAATAATTAGCAAAATCATCATCTAAACTTGCCCATTTTCCTTGTTGATTGATAGCATCACTTGATAAAGCAGGTAATATTTTTTGTAGTATTTCGAACATTGGTCTTGCGTTGATGCTCAAAACCTCTACGCCTATTCTAATTTCTTGTTGTTGCGTGTAATTATTGGCAATATAGGCTTTTCCGTCTCTAAAAATAAAATCTAAAGGCAATCTTTTTCCTTTGCTTTGGTACAAGTAAGAAGGTTCTAAAGTTGTATGTCCGCAATGTATTGCAGCAATCAAAGGACTAATCACTTGATAAAATGCTCTTTCGGTCATATTTTTATTCAATAAAAGAGCGGTGCTATCCATTTTTCTTTGTAGTTTACTTTTGGATATATACCAATCTAAACTTGGATGTGCATTTTCTAAAACAAATCTAATTATTTCAAAATCAGATTGAAGTTGTGCAGGCGAATAGGTATGATTGGGGTTATAATTTACCTCTTGTTTTTTTTCTTTTTTATTTTGAGCCAATCCAAAAAAGAAAAATAGACAATAAAAATAAAAAAATAAAAAAAAATATTTCATTTTGAATATTTTGTTTTGTAAAGAAAATATAGTATTTTTTGTGTAAGTGTGGTCACTTGCACAAAATTATTATTCATTTTTGTTCTGCAAATTTAGATTTTTTGGTTCTTCTAACATTTATACGGATAAAATTTTACAAAAACAAAAAATCCGTTCAAATCCGTAAAATCCGCGTTATCCGCGTGCTTCCTGCGATAAAT
>RDZP01000011.1 GCA_004294005.1 Cytophagia bacterium | reverse complement strand
TTTTTTCATTCTTTTTTTTGATTTATTTTAAAAAAAAGTAGCACGAAGCAAGCCTTGTGCCACCTTATTTTCTTAACTTAATGGGTTTGATACAATGTTATGGCTCGTTTTTATTTTCTGCTTCTTGTTTCGATAAGTCTATAGCAAATTCAAAAAACAAGTTTATTGCTCTGGTAAATTTAAAGTTATCTTCATTTTTACTCATAAACTCAATAATATTTCTTTTGGCTAATGTTCTTAGAAAACTACTCAAATTGTCTATACCAATTTCATTTACAACTTCTTCAAAATTTTTACTTTTTAGATAATTTTCAGTTTCTTGATACGAAAATATATCATTTTCTATTCGGTTTTTAAAATCCGTTGTTTTTTGGTTAATTTCGTAGCACAAAATAGCCAAAAAGATAGTAAAATTTCGCGATATTTTTTCGTCTGTTTTATCTGAAATCAAGTAAGCAAATTCGTTTCTTATTCTGAGTTCATAACCAAAACTTTTTTTGAAAAAATCAGTATAAAAATTGTCATTGTCTTTCAATGATTGAAATTTTTGAAAATCTGTATAAAGCAAAAATTTGCCTTCCAGAAGGTCGTTTACTATTTGTTGGTGCTGTGCAGGATAATCAATTTTCATTTTTTGCAAGATTGATTTTAATATGTGGAACTTTCAAAATATAGTCTGTTAAATCTATTTCAAACTTGTCAGCAAGCAAAAACTCTTCTTGTATTTCTTTCTCAAACAATAGAGAGGAAATATAATAAAATTTTTCGCTGTTAATATTTTCTTTGTCTTCGTTATCTAAGGTTTGATAACACCAATTAAAAAAATTGTTAATAGGTAAGTCTTGTAATAACTTTTCTTTATATGTTTCTTTATCAAAAACCCATAAATCTTGTTGTTTGATAACTTGATTATTATCAAAATTTATAGGCTCTTGTTTTTTCAACATTTCAAGTATATTTTTAGCACTTAATTCAAAATTTTTTGCGTATGTCTTATGCCTACTTTTCAATTCTGATAAGCAAACTTTTTGCTCAATTTTTCCTCGTTTGGCGTTAAGTAAAAAAGTTTCAATGCCTTTCATTATTTCATTTTCAGTTCTTAAACGGTCTATTAAAGGCGTAACATCTTTTGCCATAATGGACGAATTTTTGAGAATATTCTCACTAATATTCAAAATACGTTGATAAAGTCTTTGAAATTGACTATTCAAACCTATGTCTGTTTGTTCGTGCCTTTGTAAATTAGCAAAATCACTAATACGCCCTAACTGTTTAATAAATGAATTGCTATGCTCTTTACTCAAAATATCATTCAAAGGTTTGATATAGTTTTCTATCAAATAAGTTGCTTTGCTTATTCTACCTGCATAATCAAGTTTGTTTTTATTTTCGGATATTTTTGTAGTTTCTACAAAAAGTTGATTAGTATTTGCCTCTATTTGCAAACCAAATTCTTGTATTTCATTCATCAAACCATTGCTTAATTCTATGATTTGATTAGTTGTTTTTTGCCTGTTTAAAGTAAGATTATCTAAGGTAATTTGTGCATAAATTTCTTCAATGGAATTTTGATATTTTTTGATACTTTCAGGCAGATCTAAACGAAAATCATCTATCAAAAACGCAATAAAATCAGTAAATCTTTTATTCAATTCATAATTTCCACCTGCTAAGGGTTTGGCTATTTTATATTCCTCTAATTTTTTAACATTTATATTTTTAGCAATACAACGGTTAATTAGTACTTCATTATCAATGAAAAAATTATCTTTTTTAGAAAAATTGAATAATTCTTCTAAAAAAGCAAAGTTTTCTGCAAAATAATTGACTATTGTTTGTCCACTTGCCCTCATAAACTTGTCAAAATTTCTTGTTCTAAAAAATGTTGCGTTTCAAATATTTGATTTCGTATTTTTATGGCTACTTCATCAGTAGAGTTTTGTACTCTTTCTGATGGTTTTTGTGAAGTTTCTTTTTGGGTGTCTTTCAAAGGTCTGCTATATGTTTGAAAAAGAAAATGATAATTTTCAGGCACAAAAAAGGTTGTTTTTGTAAACTTTTCTTTAAATTTTAAATATTCATTCAACCCTACAAAATCATAATCTGAAAAAACTAAAACTTCATTTGTTTGTATTTTATCTAATAATTTCTCGCCTAATCTACCGTAAGTATGCACAAAAATATAATCGTCTGTAATTAGTTTTTCTACATTTAAGAAACTATACAAATTTTCCACAAAACAAATTTTATCACAAACTAAACTTTCTAAAACTGTAGAAAAAAGCCCAAAATTATGTGTGTGAAGTGCCAAATCTACTTCAATTCCATTGATTTTTATTTGTTGATTTCCACGTAAAAATACAATAATATTACTTTCTGTTTTTCTGCTTTTGCTATTCCGAAGTGATTTAATATTAGTTGCTCTATCTATTTGTTGGGTTATTTCACTTGGAAAATTATTTTTCAAAAAAGTATTAAAATAATCTTTTTCATTTTCATTCAATTTTATTGAACCTCGTTTCCAATTACCTTCTAAAAGAATAACATTTGTGCTTAACAAATTTTGAAAATAAACAGAATTTTTAACTGTTACAGGCACAACTGAACAACTAATTTTTTCTGTCTTGAGTTTTTGCAAGAAATTATAATCCGTTATTGTCATCATTTTTTTTCTTTTGGGCTAATTTAGCGTGAATTTCTGTAACCATAAGTTTATCCTTAGTGCCTATTCTAACAAAGTCTTTAAATATATAAAATTTTTCAACACCTGTAATTTGTTTCTTGGAAGCAAAAATACAGATAAACCCTTTTTCTTTGCAAAATGCAAGTAAAGTATCCAAATTATCGTCTGAAATAGTGTCCTCATCTATGGGAAAAATCAATTTATTTTCCTCATCTTCTACTTTAAAATAACTGATTACAGATAAGAAAAGAATAAGAATAATCATTTTATAAGTGCCTGTACTTGCCCCTTCGCCTGTATTTAGGTTTATTTTAATAGTTTCGTTATTCTCTTTTGCTGATAAAGAAATATCAAAAAGAGATTTGAAATCTACTTTAACTTTTCGTTCTATATAACTTTCTAAAATCTTTAAATATTCTTTTTGCTCACTGCTATTTAGGCTATTAAACAAATCTGCTTTAAAGTCAGCAACACTTATAATGTTAGCCATTTTCTCTAAATCTTTGTTTATTGTGCCATTTTCGTTTATAATTATGGCTAGATTCGTGTACGAAGAAATATTAAACTTTGAAATATATCCATTAAATTTTGTTATAAAACCTTTAAAATGCTTATAAGCATCTAAAAAGGTTTTAATAGGAACTGTAATGTCATTAGAAACTTGTTCTAAGAGTATTTCAATGCTTTTTTCCTTGTCTTTTAAGGTAAATATATCTTGCCCAATTTGGGAAATAAAATCTATTTCGTTGGCTGTATAATTTTCTGTTATTCTTTGCAATTCTGAAAATTTAGTTTGTTTGTCGGAAAGCAAACCTTTTAATTTACTTTTTTCACTTCTAAGTTTTCTTCTTAATTCTTCAATAGAAGATGTTTCTACTATTTCTATTTTTTGAAATAGTAAATTCTTAATGTCCTCTTCAAATTCAGGATACCATTCATTTTGGTATGTTTTAATTTTATTCTCTGCACCTTCTTTTTTTCGTTCTTCTTGTCTAATTAAGTTATCAAGTTTTGTAAGTTCTTCTGATATTTTTCCGTGCTTTTGCTCTTTTTCAGTAAGGTCTTTTTTAAATTTTTCTAATTCATTTCTGAGTTGAGCAAGTTCATTTTCTATACTATCTTTTTGGCTAATTTTGTTGATTTTAGCCTCAATAGTTTTTATTTCATTTTCAAACTTATTTTTTTCTTTTTCTTTTTCAGTCCTATTTTTAATCGTGTCTAAAATATCTTTTTGTTGTTTCAAATCTTTTTCAACAGTTTCTAACTGCTCGTTTAGTTCTACAATATTTTCTAAGGGTTTAGGCTTTATTTTATCCAAACCTTCTATTTTACCCTCGTTGATAGTCAAAATATTTTCAAAAGATTGTATTTTATGGACAATATCATTTTTGGTAAATGTAGCAATTACTTCTTGCGAAAAAAACGCATTTAGTTTTTCTCTAACTTCCTTATTTTCAGAAATATTATGAATAAGCAAATCCTGAAATTTGCTTATTTTATTTTGTAATTGTGTTTGTTTTTCTGTGAATGATTTAATTTTATTTTCTGTTTCCTTTTGAGTAGTGTTGTACTGTGTAATAGACTGCAAAGTGGCTGAAACTTCGTTAAATTGTTTTTGATAGGAATTTTGTTGTGTTTCCAAAAAGTCTGTCAAGGTTTCTACAGTAGTATGAAGTGGGTTTGCTTCTCGTAAAATCTTATTGATTTCTTTTAAAATTTCTTCCTTTGGAATTATTTTTTCTTTTTGCAAATTACCAATATTTGTATTTAAACTGCCTATTTCTTTGGCTAATTCTGTTTGCTTGGGTTTAATGATACTTTCTTCTTCTTTATATAAATTAATTTGCGTTTTTGTTTGCTCAATTTGTAATTTTAGGCTTTCAAGTTCTCTTTTAAGCAATTCGTCAAAACTATATAGATATTCTGTAACTAATTTTTTCTTACTTTCCGTAGTATTTACCAATAATTTAAAATCCTCAAATTCCTTTTTGAGAGCATCTAATTTAATAATATAAGCACTTTGTTTTTTTAGATCTTCAATAGTTTCAATTCTGCTTTTGCTTGAAAAAACGTCTAAAGGTCTGCCTTGACGATTATCAGCAATAATCAATGCTTCACGCAATGCGATGTCATTAATAGCATTTGCATTGAGCAAAAAACGATAGATTTTGGTAAGACTATTTTCTAAGGATTGACCTTTGCGTTTTACTTTTTCATTTACCCACAAAAAAGCATTTCTGTTGGTGTCTTTACTATATACCCATTGAAAAAAATCACTTTTATCTTTCAAAGGCTCAATAACATTATGAAGTGTAAAATCTTTTCTTATATCATCAAATTTTTTTAAACCGCTTGCTGTATCAATATAATCATTTTCGTTAAAAGGTTTATCAATTTTGAAATATTCTACATCATCTTCAGTATTTTTTCTTTTTACCAAAATACAAAAATAACCATTTGCCTTGTTTTTAAGGCACTCAAAAACAATAAAACTTTGATTAGGAGTTGGGAAGTAATAATGAACACTTTTTTTATAATCATAAAAATTCCCCTCTTTTCCTGTAGGAAATATCATATCACTTCCCACAATATACAAGAAATTTAGAATACCTATGAGGCTTGTTTTTCCTACTCCGTTTGAACCCAAAGCCTGAACACTTGAAACATCATCAAGTTTAATGATAACTTTGGCATATTTTTCTGAATTAAATATGGCTAATTTTGTGAGCATTTGGAGTTTTTGTTTTGGTGGTTTCTAAAATGACAGCCAACTATTACTTATACGAACTAAAGTTCGCATTTTTTAAAAATTTGATTTAAAAGTGATTAGAAAAACTATACACAAGTTAAAATTTTATACGGCTTGTTATGTTGGGTATGATAAATTGTATGATTTAGTCCCAAAACTGCGTTATTTCTAAAAACTTCACAAACTTACAAAGTAATTTTTACATGGCAAAATAAAAAAGTATTTTTTTCGAAAAAATACTTTTGCTTGTGAAAAAAAAAGAAATTGTATCAAAAGTGTAAAAGTAACATCAATTACTTTTTTAGGTTTTTATTTTTTGATTTTTCCTTTCCTATGAAATTGTGGTTCACCTTGCCCCAATAAATAACCATAAGGATTTAAAGACGGAATATTATCAAAAATAACCTTTGCCATTGCAGTAAAAGGAGTAAATAAAACCATACCCGCAATGCCCCATACTGACGCACCCACTAACAAAGCCAGTATCGCTACCAAAGGATTAAGGCTAATTTGAGAACCTACAATATTAGGCGTAATAATATTACCTTCTAATGCCTGAACAATTTGAAACCAAATCAAAATTGCCAAAGGATAAAAAAGGCTATCAGTCATAATCAAAGCAAATAAAATCGGTAAAGATGAGCCAATAAAAACACCAATAAATGGAATTACAATCAATAATGCCGCAAATGTACCAAAAAAAACTGCATGTGGAATACCTAAAATCAAAAGTCCTGATACATTCAAAATTGCTACAACCAACATCACTGTCAATAAACCTACTAAATATTTTTGAGTAACTTCTATGATTTGCAATTCTATCTTAATGGCTTTGCGTCTATGGGCAGCACTCACAACACGCACAATAAAGCCTTTGAAAACGTGCCTATAATACAACATAAAATAAATATACAACAAAACTATCACCGTTTGAGAAACAAAGTTAGCAGTAGAAGCAATCAAATTATTGATAAATTTACCAATAAAACTCAAAAAACTATTTGAATTTTGTTTTAACCAATTCAACTGACTTTCAGCAGGCATATTCAAGGCTTTTTCGATGCTTGTTTGTGTTTTTTCTATCAATAACAAACTTCTTTTTTTCATCTCAGGCAAATCAGATGAAAAAGTAAGAATATTTTGATAAATAATCAAAAAAATAACACCTAAAATTAATAATACCACTAATAAACCAATCATTACACTCAAAAAACGAGAAACTCCTGCTCTTTCTAATTTGACAACCAATGGATACAAAGTCAAAGAAAAGATAAATGCAAAAGCCAAAGGTATTAATAAATCAGCGGCAATAATTAAACCACCAAAGAATAAAAAAATGCCTAATAATGTGGCTGTAAAAGTAACAGAAAAAGGAAATTTTGTAGGCATATACTTAAATTATGAATTACTAATGAGTATAAATTTTTTACGAAATTCGTGATTTTTTGACAATAAGATAGATAAAATTAAACAAATAAGATAAAACAATAACAAAAAATGTTCCTACCACATTCAACCATAAATAAGCAATATCAACATAAGGAAAAACATCAAAATCTATCAAAATAATTAAAATTTCGGTGATAATTGTGGCTATAAATACAGCATCACTTTTTAAGTTTTTACTAAAAAATGCCAACAAAAACACACCCAAAATTGTACCATAAAACCAAGAACCTAACATATTAACCACCTCAACCAATGTACCTAAATGCAATGATAATTGAGCAATAAATATTGCTAAAGTACCCCATAAAATTGTCATTATCTTTGAAACCAAAATATAATGTTTATCAGAAGCATTGTCCCAAAAAAGTCGTTTATACATATCCACCATACCCGTAGAAGTCAAGGCGTTGAGTTCAGAAGCAGTAGTGGACATAGAAGCAAATAAAATAACAGTAATCAAAAGTCCTACCATTCCAACGGGAATATGATTAGTAACAAATGTTAAAAATATGTAATTAGCATCATTGGTGTTTGCTTGTTTGTCATTTTTTTTCATAATGACGTTGGCTTCTTTTTTTATATTTTGAAATTGTTGTTCTTTCTCTAAAAATATTTTTTCAGCCTTTTCAATTTCTTTTTTATCGTTTTTCTTGAATGATTCTACTAAGTTTTGACTTGCTTTTTTTCTTTCAACAAAAGCATTATCATATTTATTTTCTACTTTTGCAAAGTCTGCTGCATAATCACTTTTAGCAATTTTTTGTAGTTCTACTTTGTCAAAAGAAATAGGAGGTTGCTCATATTGATAAAAAACAAACAACAAAACGCCAATTAATAAGATTCCAAATTGCATCGGTAATTTAAACATTCCATTGAACAACAAACCCATTCTACTTTGTGTGATGGTGCTTCCGCCCAAATATCTCCCAACTTGTGATTGGTCGGTGCCAAAATAAGCCATTTGCAAGAAAAAACCACCTATCAAGCCTGACCAAATCGTATATTTATTATGCCAATCAAAACTCCAATCTATCGTGTTAAGTTTTCCGCTTGTGCCTGCCACTTGTAGTGCCTCCACAAAACTAACTTCTTTGGGTAATAAATAAACTACTAAACAACCTGCAGATACCATTCCAAGTAAAATAATAATCATTTGTAGTTTTTGTGTTTGACTAATTGCATCAGAACCGCCCAAGACAGTATAAAGCACCACCAAACTTCCTACCACAATATTAGTATAGTAAAAATTCCAACCTAAAATAACAGAAAGAACAATCGAAGGAGCAGCCAAACTAATACCTGCCGCTAAACTTCTTTGAATAAGAAAAAAAAGGGCAACTAAAACTCTTACTTTTGCATCAAATTTGGTTTCTAAAAATTGATAGGCTGTAACAATATTCAATCGATAATAGACAGGTAAGATAAATACACAAATAAAAACCATTGCCAGAGGCATTCCTAAATAAAATAAGACAAAACGCATTCCATCTGTATAGGCTTGTCCCGGTACAGATAAAAAGGTAACGGCACTTGCTTGTGTGGAAATAACGGAAAGGGCAATCGTAAACCAAGAAAGTGTATGACCTGAACGCAAATAAGTAGTGATGTCCTCTTCTTCTTTTTTGTTTTTCCAAAGTCCATAAATAATGATAAATAATGTAGTACCACAAAGCACTATCCAATCTAATAATTGCATAAAAAAAATTACTTACTTAATTTATTTATTAAAAGCATACGCAAACCAAACTAAAAAACTAATAAAAATAAATAAATAGACATAAGTAAACCAATACAAAAATTTTAGATTGGGAGGATTGTCGTTATTTTCAATATTTTTTTTCATTGTGTGTAATTCAAGTAGCAAAAATATGAAATTTATAACGAATAATGATTGGATTTTGAATTTTTTAACAAAAAAACCTTTTCAAAACGAGTTTAAAAAGGTTAAAATCAAAAAAAGATTGTTAAGATATCATTTTTTCAATTGGAATAACCAAAATACCTTCTGCTCCTGCTTGTTTGAGTTCGCTAATAATTCTCCAAAAATCATCTTCTTTTACAACAGAATGCAAAGAACTCCATCCTTTAATTGTCAAAGGCATAATGGTTGGGCTTTTCATTACAGGCAAAATTTTACTAATTGTATCAATAGCATCATTAGGTACATTCATTAAAATATATTTATTATCTTTTGCCTTTTGAACCGCTGCAATTCTGAATAATAGTTCTGAAAGTGTTTTTTGTTTGTTATCGTTCATTTGCGGATGACCAATCAAAACCGCCTCTGATTTCAAAACCACTTCTACTTCTCTCAATCCATTGCTCAATAATGTACTTCCTGAACTTACTAAATCACAAATTGCCTCTGCTAAACCAATACTTGGTGCTATTTCAACCGAACCACTAATGACGTGAATTGCTGCTTTTATTTTTTTTTCATCTAAGTATTTTTGCAAGATAACAGGATAAGAAGTAGCAATATTCTTTCCTTCTAAACTTCTAATATCTTCAAACTTAAAATCATTGGCAACTGCCAAAGATAGACGACATTTTGAAAAACCTAATTGTTGAATAACTTTTACTTCCTCGCCTGTTTCTAATAACACATTTTCACCTACAATTCCAATGTCAGCAATGCCACTGCTCACATATTGTGGAATATCATCATCACGTAAAAACAAAAATTCGAGAGGAAAATTAAATGCTTCACATTTTAACTTTCCGATGCCTTGACTAAAACTTATACCACATTCTTTTATCAATTTTAAGCTATCTTCGCTTAATCTTCCTGATTTTTGAATGGCTAATCGTAGTGTATTTTCCATTTTCTTTTTTTTAATTTACATATTTTTCAATTAATTCTTTTACCAAATTAGGAACGCCAATCGTGGCAGGTTCTGCCATAAAAGTGGTAGATTTATCCAAATGAATAGCAGGTTTTTGAGGGTCAATAACATATTTTGGATTATTGGGTTTTACTTCATCAATCAATCCTGCGGCAGGATAAACGACCATCGAAGTACCAACAACCACAAAAATATCGCAATCTTCTGTAATATTGGTTGCTTCTTGCATTTTAGGAACAGATTCACCAAACCATACAATATGTGGACGTAATTGTGAACCTCTTTCACAATGATCACCAATTTTCACTTCTTTATATCCCCAATGGTAAACCAAAGTAGGGTCTAATGTACTTCTGACTTTGGTAAGTTCTCCATGCAAATGCAGTACATTTTTAGAACCTGCACGTTCGTGTAAATCATCAACATTTTGCGTAATAATCGTTACATCAAAATATTTTTCCAATTCTACTAATGCCAAATGTCCCAAATTAGGTTTTACCTCTGCAAGTTGTGAACGTCTTTGATTATAAAATTTTGTAACCAAAGCCTTGTCTTTTTTCCATGCTTCAGGTGTAGCCACATCTTGTATATGGTAATTTTCCCACAATCCATCAGAATCTCTAAATGTTTTGATACCACTTTCTGCACTGATACCTGCTCCTGTCAAAACTACAATTTTTTTGTTTTTGTCTGCCATATTAAATAAACAAATAAATGAATGAAAATATTTTTATATCATAACAACGAAAAACTATAAGAAAAATTCTATTTCATTTTTTACATCAATATATTGACTAATTGTGGTCAAATCTTTTTTTGTTTTTTCTAACAATAAAATATAGTCAGGATTATTTTTATTTTTGGGTTGATGTTGTAAATGATGATAAATTTTGTTCCAATCACTGATTATTTTTTGTGTTGAGGTATCAAAAAAAATAGATGAAAACTTTTGCCAAACATAATTTTCGGCTTGCAAAGTAGGGTGAATTAAATCTTCTTTGTAAAATCTATAGTCCCTCAAATCATCATTCAATATTTCAAAAGCGGGAAAATAATAAATGTTATCTTTGTATTTTTCTGCTAAAATATGAGTGGCAACTCTCAAAATAGATTTACTCAAATGGTCGTTTGCCAAATCTTCTTTCGAATGTCTAACGGGACTGACAGTTAAAATAATTTTAATAGATGGATTGATTATTTTCAATGATTGATAAATCGTTTCAAAATCATCAATAATTGTTTCTATTGTAAGTAATTTTTTTGTAAATATGTTCGGATTTTGTTGATGACAATTACTCACAATTTGTTGATTATCATTTTTTTCATAAATAAAAGCCGTACCAAAGGTAAGCATCAGAATATCTATTTTTTGGATAAATTGATGTAAAATACTTATCTTTTCTTCAATTTTTTTTTGTAGATTATTTTTTGTAATATCCCAAATAGCTGAATGAAAATAATAATTTAGCCAAGTATGATTTGTTTCTATAAAAGCATTTTCATACCCTTTTTGTTGAACATCGATACCAAATTTTATTATTTTGGTAATAGCAAGCGGGTGAAATAAGTTTCCAAAAGGATTTTTTAATAATTGAAATTTATTGTGCTTTAATTTTTCTGCTATTGTATCAGCAAAGCAAGAGCCAATACTCAATATTTTGTGCTGATGATTCAAGAAAAAAGAAGGCTTTTGAATACTAATTTCTGTTCTAAATTTCATTTATAAAAATAATTGAATGAAAAAAAAATGCTTTTCATCTACAAAGGTAAACCAAATATTTAAAAAAACAAAGAAAGTAAAAACAAAAAAACAGTCAAATAAATTATTTGACCGTTTCTGACGAACAATAAAAACACATTATTTACCTTACAATTTTTCTATGAAAAACTTAAAACCTAAAATTATGAAATACATTTACTTCTTTACCTCCACTCTCTTTTATATTTCACAGTGCAAAGATAAATCTTTATTTTTAATTTTGCAAACGTTTGCATAAAAATTTTATATTTTTTTTTAGTCAAAAAAATGTAGGACACACTTCTAATGTGTTTTTGCTGTTTTTTGTGTTTTTACAAACAACTTATTAGCAAAATAATAGGCAAATTATCTCAAAAAACTATTCAATATTTGATGAAAAATACCTAATATTTTTGGTAACTCTATCAAATAGTAATTTTCAGTATCTAAGGTTATTTTCCCTTTTTCTAATTTTAAAAACTTCCACACATCACCCGTAACCGCACAACCATAAATGTATGGCACAGGTTTGCCTTTCTGCTCGTTATAAAGCATAGAAGCATACATTTGAGCAGTACATTGTGCTTGTCCATATTCAAAATCTTCATCTTTTGCTTCTACAAAAGTTACAACAGGTGCTTGCATTACGCTTTTTCGTGGGTGTTGGGCAAAGAAAAAATCACACTCACCTGATAAATCTTTACTGCTATCAACGGTCAAGTCCTCACCCGAAAACATTGTAAATTGTTTTTCAAAATACAAGGCAACTTCTGCTAAAATAGGTGAAATAACACGCTCCGATTTACTTTTTTCATTCGTAAGTGGCAATCTTTTAGCAAAAAGTAAAGTTTGTAAGAGCCATTCAGATGGTGCTACAAGGTCGATTTGAGGAAAAAGAATTTCATCTGTTTCTTCTAAATTTAATTTTTCTAAGGTAAGTTTTAAACTTTTAAAATTGCTATATCCCATACTACTTTTTTTATGCAAATATACAAAAATATACCAATATTGATATGATTTTCAAGATTTATTTTAAAAACTCTATTAATAATTTTTTCGAAATTCAAAACATTTTATTTATATTTATGGTATAAAAGATGTGTTCATTATAAATATTAATAAAAATAAAAAATGATAAAGTACATCATAACTTTGATAACATTCTGTTTTTTTACCCAATTAAATATGAAAGAAATTTATACTTTTTCAACTCAAACTAACATCAAAGAATGGCGAATTGTCAATGATGGTGTAATGGGTGGCATATCTAAAAGTTCTTTGGTACTTACTGAATCTGGAAATGGACAATTTTCAGGGCATGTTTCATTAGAAAACAATGGAGGATTTGCCTCTATACAATTAGATACAAAAATAAAATTAACAGAAGAAGATAAATTTGTTGTTTTGCGTATCAAAGGAGATGGCAAAGGCTACGAACTTCGTTTGAAAGGAAAATCTTCACAATATGAGTCTTATGTCTATCAATTTGCTACATCAGGCGAATGGCAGATGCTCAAATTACCTATCGGTGAATTTTATCCTCAATTTAGAGGGCAACAATTAAATATTCCTAATTTCAATTTTTCAAATATCGCACAAGTGAGTTTTTTAATTGCCAACAAAGAAGAAGAAGATTTCAAATTATTGATTGATTGGATAGGCTTAGAATAGATTAAAAACTATTCTGTGAAGAAATATTTTTTGGTGTATTTTATTTTTTTACTACAAGTTATTCATTTCTTAAAATTAACTAATAGTATGTGGCTCTATTCAACAAATACAAATAGTATGTAACGAAAAATAAGAACGACCAATGTAATTCAAATTATTTACTGATGTTACGGAATTTAATTTTTTGAACGGTCTGCACCATAATGAAACGGAGGTCTGACCATTCAAAAATTAAATCAAAGACTTTTTGCTGAAAATGCTTTTTATTGCTACCAAAAAACATTTTAATTTTAAATTTATAAAGTTGTCAGACCTCCGTTTTACTACGGTACAGACAATTTTATGAAATTTAAAATTATCCTTTTATAACATCAGTTATTTAGTTTATACTACTTTATTTTACTCTCAAATCTAAAAAATGATGCAAATAAAATGAAATGAATTGAAAAAAAATATAAAATATAAAATATTTTTTTTGAATTGAAAAAAAAACTTTATCTTTGCGTAAAATAAAAAAAAGATATTTTGAAAAACGAATTAAATTGGAGAAATAGCGCGTGGTGGAAAGAACCATTTGTTATGACTGTTCGTAATCGTCAAACCTTAGAAGAAGTTTGGCAATTACCTTATTCTCGTTTGAGTGTAACCTTAGTAATAAGTATTCTGGTCTTTTTTATCTTTTTATTATGTATGTTATTTGCTGCTTGGTTTTTTAGTCCCAAAAATTTAATTGGAAAAGATGAAACAACCCGAAAATTAATACTAATGAATCAAACTGTGGATTCTTTGGCAATAGTTTTACAAACAAGAGACAAATACATTCAAAACATTCAAAAATTATTAGAAGTAGACCAAAATTATCTTAAAAATGACTTTGGCACGAATGAAAAAGAGAATAAAAAAAAAGGAAGTGATACGATTGATTTGGGAAAAATCAGTGAAGCAGATAAAAAACTAAGAAAAGAAATTGAACAAACTGACCGAAATTTAGTTGGTTTGTCAGGTGGAGCAAGCATAGAATTAAAAGAAATGATTTTTTTTCAACCACTCAAAGGATTAGTTACAGAAAAATATAATCCGAAAGAAAAACATTTTGGAACTGACATAGTAGCCGAAAAAGATGCTCCAATTAAATCTATTGCAGAAGGAACTGTGATAATGGCTTCATGGACTGACGATACAGGTTATGTAATGATG
This sequence comes from Cytophagia bacterium, assembly GCA_004294005.1. Classification (GTDB taxonomy): domain Bacteria; phylum Bacteroidota; class Bacteroidia; order Cytophagales; family Microscillaceae; genus RDXZ01. The sequence goes on along the minus strand of RDZP01000011.1, from coordinate 23,765 downwards.
GTGCAACATCCTTCAAAACTAATTTCTGTTTATAAACATTGTTCTGTATTATTAAAAAAAACAGGCGATTTTATACAAGCAGGTGAGATTTTAGCAATTATTGGCAATACAGGAGAACTCACTTCTGGTCCACATTTACATTTTGAAATGTGGTATGAAGGCAATCCTATTAATGCAGAAAAATTAATAAATTTTTAAAAAAATAAAAAAAACGAGTTTTAAATTCATTTACTCAATATTATTATGGCTATATTTGGAAATAACAAAGAAAAAGAAAATTTTTCTACTGGGAATACACAAGATTTAAGCAATGCAAATACACATGTCGCAAAAGGTGCAAGTTTTAGAGGTGATATCGAAATACAAGGTACATTACGCATAGAAGGCACTGTGTTTGGTAACGTGAAAGGAAAAGGAAAAATCAGTTTGGGAGATTCAGGTGTGGTAGAAGGAAATATCCAAGCACAAGTAGCAGACATTGCGGGGAGCGTAAAAGGAATTATCGAAATTTCTGACACATTGACTTTAAAAGCGACTGCACAAGTAATTGGTGATTTGATTTGTGGAAAATTAGTTGTAGAAGCAGGTGCAAGTTTCAATGGCAAATGCCAAATGGGTGCTGTTCCTCAACTTACTAACAAGCCTATCAATATACCAAAAAATGAAAAATCTGATTTAGTATTTGATGAAATTAAAAAATAAAAAAATAAAAAAAGGTCAAATCTAATGTTTTGACCTTTTTTTATTTTTTGTGAATAATCAGTACAAAATGAAAAGATTACATCAAAATAGCATTTTTTTCTACTTTTTCTTTTAATTTTTGTTTGAATAGCAACAATTTTTCTCGCAAATCAGGTTGATAAATGGCTAAAATTTGTGCCGCTAAAATTCCTGCATTTTGGGAAGCATTCAAAGCCACTGTTGCGACAGGTACACCATTAGGCATTTGCAAAATAGACAACATTGAATCCCAACCATCTATCGAGTTGTGTGATTTGATAGGCACACCTATTACAGGTAAAATCGTCAATGAAGCAATCATTCCCGGCAAATGTGCCGCCCCTCCTGCCCCTGCAATAATTACTTTTAGACCATTTTCAAGGCTTTTTTGTGCATATTCAACCATACGCAAAGGTGTACGGTGCGCTGAAACAACTTCTGCTTTAAAAGCAATGTTCATTTCTGTTAAAAAATCTGCTGCAGGTTTCATCAATTCCCAATCTGATTGACTTCCCATAATAATTCCGACCATATTTTTGTTTTTGTATTGGATAGGTTATTTTGAAAATAATTCTTTAATACATTAACAAAATCATTTTAAAATAGTTATCATAATAAATATTTTTTTATAAACAAAATACAAATGTCATATCTACAAAATACTACAGAGGAAGCCTTGTCAATGCAAAAAAATCTATTAGATTTGTTAGCCACTAACGAACAAGTCAATATAGAATTAGCATTGCAACTCATAGATGGCGGAGGAATGGTAGCCATTTTTGTATTACCTTTGTGGATAAATTACTATGAAGCAGAGAAAAAAATACAAACTAAAATTAAAAAAAATATTACAAAAATATTACCTGAGCATATTACAAAAACCATTTTCGCGAGCAATTTATATGACCTATATGATATAAGTGCTACCAACTTGGTATCAATTTTTGAAGAATTGTGTGATAAAAATAATCGTTTGTTTACTTGGGACGATATTGTGGAATGGGTTTTTCCAAAACTAATAGATAGAATGGATATTTGTGATTATTTTATTAAAAAGGAAAATATTAACACAAAAAAAATACTACAAAAGATGATAGTAGATGATAAAATCTCCTTAGATTATTCTACTTTGACAATTTTACCAAAAGAATTATTTTTGTTGGATGGTTTAGAATCTATTACCATTGACAACTCAGCAATAGAGGAAATGCCACCTGAATTTTTTGAAATGAAAAGTTTAAAATCTTTTTCATATAACAAAACAGCCCTCAAAAAAAATAGAACTTTTAATCATTTATTGAAAAAAAAAATCCCTCTTTTAGTAGCAACTAATCTATACAAAGAAGCAAAAGATAACTATTGGGGAAATAGGTATAAATTAAGTAGTAAAAAAATACAAAAATGCGTTAAAATCTATCCTCATTCAGCACTTTTTTGGCATTGGTATGGTGAAATTCATAGAATTACAGATGATCATGGTTTGTCTGAAATTGGTTTTTTGAAATCATTAGCAATAGAAAAAGACAATGCTTTTGCTACTATCAAATTGGCAGAGGTTGCTTGTCATTTTAGAAAATGTGAGGAAGCACTACAGATTTGTGATGACTATCTCAATAACATCCAAAATTACTCGAAAGAGAAACAAGATATGCAATCTGATGCTTGGTTTATTAAAGGATTGGCTTACTTCTGGCTTAAAGATTATCAAAAATCGTTGGTTTGTAACGATAAAAGCATCAAATTGAGTAATTATGCCGGTGCTTGGTACAACAAAGCATGTGCCTATTCGAAACTGAATTTAAAAACAGAAATGTTAAACCATCTTAAAAAATCATTTGATTTAGATTATGAAGATTATTACCCACTTGCCTCCAAAGATGAAGACAAAGATTTTGATACTTTTTATGATGATGAAGATTTTAAAACACTATTGAAACAATACAAATAAAAAATCCACCTCAACGATAGAAGTGGACTTTTTGATACTAATCTATGAAACCAAGTTATTTTATTGTCTAATTTTTATTTTTTCCATTTAATACCACAACCAACGGCTTTGGTAGATGTTTTTTCAATATTTTTGCCTGCAATCAATGCATCTAAAGCATTTTCCAAAAATTTTTCACTTACTTTTGATTCATCTTTAGCAGCATCATCAATAGCACCGATGTATTTTACGGTCAATTTTTTATCCAATACAAATATATGAGGTGTTTTTGTAGCACCATACGTTTTAGCGATTGCTTGCGTTTCATCATATAAATAAGCAAAAGTAAAACCTTTTTCTTTTGCTCTTACTTTCATATTTTCAAAAGAATCATCAGGATAGGCAGTTACATCATTAGGGTTGATAGCAACAACAGGATAGCCTTGTGACTCATATTTTTTGTGCAATGCGATAATTCTATCTTCGTTAGCAACAGAAAATGGGCAATGATTACAAGTGAATATCACAATAAAGCCTTTGGCTTTTTTATAATCTTTCAAAGATACTTTTTTATCGTTTACGTTTTTGAGTTTAAAATCAATAGCAGTATCTCCTACTTGATAACCTGTATTTTTCATTGATAATAAAGCAAGCGAAAATAAGAATAAAAAGACAAAAATGTATTTTTTCATTGTTGATATGATTTTTTTAAAGTTTAATTTTATACACAAAGATATTTTTCTAATTTGATATTTCACAATAATTATAGTGTTTTAACACAGATTTAACGTTATTTTAGATATTTTTGCTTAGATTTGCAACGTATTTTATAAAAAATAAAAAAATGATTACCAATTATCTCATTCAATTAGGTCAAAAATTAAAAGAAATTCAACGTGATGAATGGCAGCCTTTCACTTGGGCTTATGAAAAAAATCGTTGGTTTACTCCCAAAAACCTTCAATTTGCTTTTGAACAAATTATCCAAAGTTTAGAAAAAAAAAATATAGAAAAGTGGCTTCAAAAATATCCATCTTTACCTGTTAATTCACCTAAAAAAATTGGAATTATTATGGCAGGTAATATTCCTGCGGTGGGTTGGGCTGATTTTTTGGCAGTTTTGGTGAGTGGTCATCATCTGCATATAAAATTAAGCACACAAGATGAAGTTTTGATTCCTGAGATTGCAAAAATACTATTCAAAATTGCACCTGAATTAGAAAACACTATTCATTTTGATTTGCGTTTGAAAGATTGTGATGCGTACATAGCCACAGGAAGTGACAATTCAGCCCGTTATTTTAAAGAATATTTTGGACACAAACCTACTATTATTCGCCAAAATAGACATTCATTGGCAATCATTACAGGAAAGGAAACGCAACAAGATTTTGAAGATTTAAGCAATGATATTTTTACTTATTTTGGCTTGGGTTGTAGGAATGTTTGTAAGTTATACATCCCTGAGAACTATGATTTGAAATATTTTTTTGAGGGAATTTTTATACAACAAGAAGTTGCTAATCATCATAAATATTATAACAATTATGAATACCAAAGAGCCGTCTATTTGGTCAATATGATAAAACATTTTGACAATAATTTTATACTGCTAAGAGAAAATGAACAATTAGTTGCACCAACAGGCGTTATTTACTATCAATATTATAAAAATAGTACTGATTTGGAAAATGAAATAAAAAAATGGGAAGATAAAATTCAAGTAATTGTTTCAAAAGAAGGTACATTTCGAAATAGCTTACCTTTTGGAACAGCACAAACGCCTTCTTTGTTTGATTATGCTGATAATATTGATACGCTTGCTTTTTTGAGTAATTTGTAATGTATTTTTTGAATAGAAAAACCCTAAAAACCCAAAAGTTCCATTTTCTTTCAAAAAAAGAAATATGGAACTTTTGAGTTTTACCAAGAAGGTTTAATATCTAAGACTTCAAAATTAACAATACCTGAAGGAACTTGAATATCAGCATTTTCTCCAATGCTTTTTCCTAAAAGTCCTTTCCCAATAGGCGACAAAACTGATAATCTACCATTTGCCAAATCTGCTTCTTCTTCTGCTACCAATGTATAAGTAAACTCCTTTTTTGTCTTCGAATTTCTTATTTTGATAATGGTCATAATCGATACTTTTGTTGTATCAATCTGCGACTCATCTAAAACCCTTGCTTGTGCGATAGTATTTTCCAATTTTGCAATTTTCATTTCCATTAATCCTTGTGCTTCTTTTGCAGCATCATATTCTGCATTTTCACTCAAATCACCTTTATCGCGTGCCTCAGCAATTTGTTTTGCCATTTCTGAACGTCCTTTTGTTTTAAGTTCGTGTAATTGGCTTTTTAATTTATTTAGTCCTTCTTGTGTTATATTTCCCATAATCTTATGTATTGAGGGGTTTAAAATAGAAAATAAATACACACTTTTTTAGGTGTGTAGAAATTAGAATACAAAAAAAAGAGAGAACGCCTTTTTATTCTCTGATGTTAAAAAAAAGCCTTTCACAAGTGTAGGCTTTAGTTTTTATAGAAAATAAAAAGAAAGTTCAATCAACTCTATCTATATGCAAACGAATATTCGTCTGTAAAAGTTTGCAAAGTTAAAAATAAAATCAACAAAATACAAAAAATTAGTCATTTTTATTTTAAAAAATTTAGTTTTTTATAATTATTGAAGTGCTTTTAATGATTGTAGCAACGGACTTTAGTCTGTTGTTTCAAAAAATAATTACAAAACAACAGACTAAAGTCCGTTGGTACGTTTCGCATTTAATTACTTTTTGAGAGAAAGAATTTAAGATAATTGATTTTAAAACCTTGATTTTCAAATATTTTTTCATACTTGGTTATTATTCCAAAATGCTCATCTGCCAAATGAGAACGATACAAATCTCTTGTATATTCTAAATTTTCGGTTGGATATTTAGCGATTTGTTGCAATGAAAAATCAAATAAAGGTTCATTATCTGTTTTGAAATGAATCCAACCACCTTGAGGCATCAATCTTTGATACATACTCAAAAAACGCATCGAAGTTAATCGCCTTTTTCTATCCCCTTCTTTTGGACGTGGGTCAGGAAACACAATCCAAATACGATTGACTTCATTGGGTGCAAAAAATTGTTCTAAATTTTGAATGTAAGTTCTCAAAAAACCCACATTTTCTAATTTATTTTCATTCGCTTCATTGCTTCCCACCCAAAACCTATCTCCTTTTACATCAATTCCTACAAAATTGCTATCAGGATATTGTTTTGCTAAACCAACAGAATATTCGCCTCGCCCACAAGCGAGCTCAAGCGTAATAGGATTGTCATTTTTAAAAAATTCTTTGTTCCAATTGCCTTTGATAGTCGAATAAATTGGTTTATTAGATTCTATCACATTTTTTGCTATTTCATTATCGGCAAAACGAATGAGTTTTTTTCTTGCCATTTTTTTATTTTTTTAGATGAATAAAAGAAAAAATTTGATGATAAAAAATGGTCAGTCTTTCATTGATGAAAGTACAGACCATTTTTTTATTGTATCAAAATAAAAGAATCAAAAGGTTATTCTACGACTAATTTTTGGCGATAAATTTCTTTACTTCCTTGAATTTCAATCATATACATACCTTTATTTTGATTTCTTAATTGATTGCTTAATGCTTTTTCAACATTTTCTAAAGTATCATTGCCATTTAAAATTACTTTTCCTTGTGCATCAATCAATTTCCAATTTAGATTACTTTGTTTGTTTTCATTGCTTTGAATAAAAATTTCACCACTTGTTGGATTAGGATAAACCAATATTTTATCATTGTTATTTTTGATAAATATCACTTGGCTCATACTTTCCGTACCATTAAAATCTATTTGACGCAAACGATAATACGCACTTGCTATAAAATTATTATCTATTGTTTGATAATTTCTAATAACACTCGAATTGCCATTGCCATCAATAGTAGCGATTTTTTCAAAACTTACTCCATCAATACTTTTTTCAACTTCAAATTGTTTGTTGTTGATTTCGGTAGCCGTCTGCCAAGTTAATCTTGCTTGCGTTTTGTTGATAGATTGTCCTTCAAATTTTGTGAGGGATACGGGTAGTGCTGCATTATTAGAAGATGTACCTGTAACAGATGAAAACGAATCATAACCTAAAACAGTGATAGTATTATTAGTTACATTTAAGTTACTTTCTAAAGCACCCATACCCGCAGGATAAGTAACCCAGCCAATGCCTGTACTCCATTTTCCTTGTAACAATGTACTTTCTGTCAAGCCTGATAAATCCCCATCAGAATAACCATAAACTACTGTTGTATTTGTGCCTGATGCATTGCCAGATGTAACATCGACTTGAAATATTCTTTTTAAACCTATTCCTGCACCTCTGTAATGCCTGCGTGTAACAGTTACTGTATAATCAGTTCCCGCTGTACGTGCTAAACTAATCCCTCCTATTACCGTAGCACCTGTATTGATTGTTCTTCCTGACATAATAATTGCACCACCTCTCGCTGATTCGCCAGCTGCTGATTCATCTGTAACATAACTTTGAGCAAGTGAAGGACTTTCTACAACATTGCCTGTTGAACCACAATCAATATTATTACCATTCAAATCTAATAATGCAACGTTAGCAAGGGCTAACATATTTACTAAGAATGTAACACCAATATTTCGAAGCAATCTTACTTTTCCTGCTGTTTTATTGACTGTTAAATCATAAAAATTAGTTGTAGATAAACCACCTATGGTTTGTAAAGTTGCAGCATTATTAAAACTTACTCTTGCGAATGTAATCATATCAAAAGCATTGGGGTCTATGCCTGCGTTGAATGTTCCATCATTTGTCCAGTTTCCTTGAATACTGATATTTTGATTATTTGTAGTAAATGTTCCAGTATTTGTAATATTTCCTTGACAAACTAAATCATTATTATTAGTAGCAACACCTGACATCAAAAATGTACCATTATTAACTAAACTCCCTACAGTAAGTGTAGCGGTCATTTGATTACCTGCCTGATTCATTGAAAAAGTACTTCCTAAGCCTACTGTCAATGTGTTGACTACTGTCCTTGCAGTTCCTGTACCACCATTTGCACCCAAATCTAACGTAGTGTTATTTGCCAATTCAACATTAAAAGGTGAGTTTGTACTCCATTCTACACTTCTACCATAAACCGTTCCTGAGTTATAACGCAATGTAGAACCTGATTGATAATTAGGTGTATTGGTGTTCGCAAAACCACCTGATTCTATTTGAAAAATCCCATTGATGTCTGTCAAACCACTACCAAAATTTACTCCTCTGTTCGTTCTAAGTGTTATATTCGAACCAAAGGCAATTTTATTCGAACCTGTGGAACGAGTAATAGCAGTATTAGAAGTGTTTATATCAAAAATTGAGGCGGTGGTACTTGTAATAGATTTAGTAGCTGTACCATCAAAGACAATACTACTTCCAGAAAAAGTTAGGTTTTTTCCGTTCAAATCTAAACCACCATTTGTAAGTGTCATTGTATTGCTTACAGAAATATTATCATTCAAAACAACATTGCTGTTTACTTTATCAATAATCATAAATGGAAAAGTCGTTACTCCTGTAATAGTTTGGTCTGCACCACTTCCTACAAAAAATACAGCTCTTCCATTTGCATTAAAAGTACCATTATTAGTAAAGTTACCTTCAATTCTTAAATCTCCACCTGAATTACTTGATAAGGTGAGTGATGTGCTACCACTTATTGTTAGATTACCACTCAAATATCTAAATTGTGTTGTTGCACCAAAATTAATACTACCTGCATTGATAAGAACATCATTAGGAATTCCTACACCTGATGTTTCATTTTGACTCCATTCATTACCTACTGTATATAAACCAGTACTATAAGCCAAAGTAGAAGCAGCACCATAAATAGGAGCATTTGATATACTTCCTCCTGTATTAATGGTCAAGACTCCATATACATTTTGGTTACTAAAATTCATGTTAATTGCATTTACATCTACATTATTAAATCCTATGTCACTACCTGAAATCGAACTACCTGCTGCAAACACAACCTTTCCATCATTGGCAATAAAAGATGAACCTGGAGTACCATTGTTAGTAAAAACACCTGATACAGTCAATACCCTTGCACTTGATGCTTGACTTGTAAGTGTTCTACCTACATTAATAGTTATATTCGAAACAGAAGCATTTTGATTGAGGGTTACGTTGTTGGCGATAGTCACATTATCAGTAGATATAGGTACAACGCCGCCAACCCATATACTTGCGTCTGACCAGTTCCCATCTGTAGTACTTACGATACTATTATTTACGGTGTATGAATAATTTGAGCCTCCATTATTATTATGATTAATTGTATAAAGATCAGAATCAGTTGGATTGGCTGCCAAGTAAGTTTGTAATCCACTCCCTGATGTGAAAATATAATATTGTACATTGGTTCCACCTGAAAAAGCAGGAATATTAGCCGTTCTTGTTAACCCAGTTCCTGACATTTCTACTACTGTTGATGAAGTTGGAAAAGTATTGGTTGTGTAACGAAGATAAACACTTTGACCTGTATTAAGATTACCTGATAAATTAGCAGTAATCACAGGACTTTGATTTCTATACACAACAGATAAACTTTGATTTACTGTAAGTACCGTTCGCACATCTCCTTGTACCTCAAAAAACACCCAAGCACCCGTTGGATTAGTACCAGCATCTAATGTTTTAAAAACATAGTTGTAAGAAGCGTTTGGCACGTTATATCTCAAGCTCCCACTTGTAGTACAACTACTATTTAATGTGTATTTAGTGCCTACTACTACATCTACATCACTACCAATGTTATTTGTTCTCTGTGCAGTTGTTGTACTCCAATCAATACCAAATCGCCAAAATTGATTACCTGTACCATTTGCTTGTGAAGTTACGCTATAAGTTGTACTTATGTTGGCAGCCATAGGCTTAAAATTTAAATTACCTGTAGGACAACTTCCACCTCCCCATCCTGACGAGAAACCAGTCCCAACTATTGCATTTTGAGCAGATGTAACAAAAGCAAATAAAAAAAGAAAACAACAAAGCCCAATAAATTTTTTGAATGGTTGCTTTGAATAAATAAATAAATCTGTCATAATAAAAAAATTGTTTTATAAAAAGGGTAAAAAAATATTGTTTTTTAATAGTCTTGTAGATAACGTTTTAAATAAATAATTTGTTTATACTTTAATTACAATTCGATAACAAAAGTAACGAAAAAATCATAAAAAAACAAAAAAAAATGATATTTTTTTGTAATTTTATTTTTTTAGACTATATTTGTGTAAAATTTTTAAAATAACTAAAAAAAAACATTCTTTTATGAAAAATATTTTTTACTTTTTAATTGCCTTTTTATTTTTCTCTCCTATTGCAAAAGCCCAAAATAAATATTGGAGCGAGATAAAAGACGAACGACAAATTAAATACATAGGCAAACGTGAAATCGTGCCTCAAAAATACCAAACCATTCAAGTTGATTTCTCTTCATTAAAACAATACTTGAATACTGCACCCAAAGGACTATCTTCTGATGCGCCTACTTCTTCTTTTGTTTTTGATTTACCTATGCCTGATGGTACTTCTCAACGATTTAAAATTGTAGAATCACCTTTATTAAGTGTTGATTTTGCGGCTGCTCGCCCTGACATCAAAACATTTTCAGGTTATGGTATTGATGATAAAACTGCCACTTTGGTAATGGATTACACACCTCATGGCTTTCATGCAATGGTTTTGAGTGCAGTCAATGGTACTATTTTTATTGACCCTTATAGTTTTGGAGAAACCAGTTATTATGTGGTTTATTATAAAAAAGATTATAAACCTTCTCAAGAAAAAATAAATCAAACAAAATCTTGTGGTTACAAAGAAACAGACAAAGACCATCAACACGATAAAAAAGATAAAAAAAATGACGCTCCACGTGAAAAAGATGGTGCCAATGGTAACATTTCTTTTAGACCTTCAGGCTCACAATTACGTACTTATAGATTAGTAGTAGCAGCAACGGGTGAGTACACACAAGTAAGAGGTGGCACTGTGGCATCAGCCCAAAATGCGATTGTTACAAGTATCAATAGGGTAAGAGGTGTATATGAAAAAGAAGTAGCTTGTAGTTTTACATTGGTCAATAATGCGGCTGTGGTATATACCAATGGTGCTACTGACCCTTACACTAATGATGATGGTGGAGATATGTTAGAAGAAAACGGAGATGTATTAGGCAGATCAGGTGGTGGTGGTCTAATAGGTTTTAATAATTATGACATAGGACACGTTTTTAGCACTGGTGGTGGTGGTGTTGCTTATCGAGGCTCTTTGTGTACTAACACTAAATATGGTGGTGTAACGGGTCTTAGCAACCCAACAGGTGACCCATTCGATATTGATTATGTTGCTCATGAGATTGGTCATCAATTTGGAGGAAATCATACCTTTAATAGTATTACAGGTGGACAAGGTACTTGTAGCAATGGAACAAGAGAATCTAATGCGGCTTATGAGCCAGGTAGTGGTAGCACAATTATGGCGTATGCAGGCATTTGTGGTGCTGTGAATAATTTACAAAACAATACAGATAATAATCCTGCTTATTTTCACACAAAAAATTATGATGAGATTTTAGATGTTATCGAAGCAAGAAATTGCATAGTTCCTACTGGGGTAGTCAATAATATTCCAACTATTAACTTAAACAGAATATCAGGTTTAAATATTCCACCTTCAGGTTTTAAAATTCCTGCAAGCACGCCATTTTTCTTGGGAGCAGATGCAACTGATGCAGATGCAGGAGATGTATTGACGTATTGTTGGGAACAATTTGATTTAGGAGTGGCAAGTGATCCTACGCCTGCAGGAACACTTACCACAGCATTCACAGGACCTATATTTCGTTCTTTTGTACCTACTACTAATCCGATAAGAACATTTCCAAGACTATCTAACCTTGTTAATAATACAACGGTAATGGGAGAATCTCTCCCTGCTACAAGTCGTAATATGACTTTTAGAGTTACAGTAAGGGATAATAAAAATGTTTCAGGTGTGAGATATGGTGCTTATTTGGTAGAAGTAGTCAATACAGGGCAGGCTTTTGCTGTTATTGTCCCTAATACATCAGTGAATTGGCAAGGTTGTAGCACACAAACCGTTACTTGGAATGTAGCAGGAACAACGGCAAACAGTATCAATTGTGCGAATGTAAAAATTTTACTTTCTACTGATGGTGGTTTCACTTATCCTACTACTTTATTGGCAAGCACGCCTAATGATGGAAGTGCTGATATAACCGTACCCAATATCAATACTTCGCAAGCAAGAATAAGAGTGGAAGCAGTTGGTAATTTCTTTTTTGATATTTCAAATACAAATTTTACAATTCAATCAGTAATTCCTTCGCAATTTACTATGAGTTCTGCTAGCACTAATAGTGTTTGTAGATTAAACCCAATAGGAAAAAACCATGTGATTACTCTTTCGGGTGTGAGTGGTTGTAATAGTCCTATCAATCTTTCTATTACTTCTCCTGCTGTAATGCCTGCGGGAATTACGGCTGTATTAGACCAAGCCACTATTAGTAGTAATGGAATAGTGAATTTGAATGTAAAAGCAACAGCAGCAGCTACAATTGGTAATAGTATTTCTTTTACAATAGCTGCTACAAATAGTATAGGAACAATAACTAATTCTTTTACATTTACGGTGGCTGATGAAAATGGTTGTAATTCTGCACCAACCGCTATCAATAGTAACCTAATGAGTTATCCACAAGACATCGAATCTTATGTCATTGAGAATGAAATGATGAAAGGTGATGACCCTGAAGATGCACTATTACCAGGTTATAATCTTAGGTTCAAATTAAGGTCATTAACTTCATCTGGGACTTTAAAATTGAATGGCGTAAATATGGCAGTTAATCAAATTTTTTCGAGAGATGATTTGTTAAATAATAGAATTGCTTATTATCCAAACAATAGAAATACAGAATTAGACGATTTATTTCAATTTTCTGCTGTTGATAGTCAGAATGCTGAGTCAAATGCTGCTACTTTTAGTATCAGTCTAAAAGATGCTAAAACTCCAACAGAAACCCAAGTACTTTTGTATCCTAATCCTCTTTTATCATCTTCCGATGAAAAAATATTGATTAACCTTGAAGGTGCAGTAAGTACAACCAAATTAAAAATAATGATGTATGATATGAAAGGCAGTTTGATAAAAGATTTTGATACTATCAAACTCACACAATTTGGTCGTTATGAATTAGATTTGAAAGGATTATCAACAGGTGTTTATGCGCTTAAAATTCAGACGGGTAAAGCATCTTTTACTAAAAGATTTGTCAAAGAAAATTAAAATTTAATTTCGATTGTATCAATTTATAAGACAAAAAAATCTAACATTCACAAAAGATGTTAGATTTTTTTTATTTATCGTTCAAAATAATCACTAAAAATAACTGACTAAAAACTAATTTTCTTCAATAAAAAAGAAGGTTGAAAAGTCATATAAAAGCCATAACTATATTCGAATAATTGTAGTCTACTATCATAATAAGGCTCTAATCTTAAAGTAAAAGTAAGTTCCTTGCTAATTTTAAAGTCTTTGCACCAGCGCAAAAAAAACAATTCTCTAAATCTAAAAAAACGTTCATTTCCTGTTTGTGCTGCTGAAATAGAACCATACAAAGCACCACCCATATTGGTAGGTCTGAAATTATTAGTGTATAGATAATTGAGCAAAAAACTACCTACTTTTGTATCCCATTGTAAATTTGTATAAATTCCATTGCCTGTTGTTTCTGTAAAACTTATGAGAGTAGAATCAGGAAACACTTCTTTTTGAGAATATAAACCATAAATTGAAGCAGTTATTTTTTGGTTAAGTTGTGCTTTTAAGCCTAAACTAACTACCATTTGTGTAGTTGCAGGTGGTGTATTTCCACGAATATCTTGCCCGCCTTGATGAAAAAAAGTATTTTGATTTATCAAAGACAGATTCAATTTTTTGTTTTGAATCAATGCGTAGTTGAGTTGCAAACCTGCCCAAAAAACCTCTTGTATAGGTGGTTTTTGTGCTAATTGTTTCTGCCAATCTATCCAAACTTCTGTATTTAATTTCTTTCTTTGGTATCTAATTTGTAAGCCATTTTCAAAAGGTCTTTTATAACCTTGCTCAAAAGCATACAAAGGTTCGATGAGTTGATGAGCAAAATTAGCGTGCAAATTTCCTGCGATAATTTCTAAACTATCTTTCAAAAATGCTTTTCTATATCGCATACGAAAACGGGGTTGTACTTGTGTAAAATCAGTATTTCCAAAATCTTTTTGTATATTCGCTCCTATTTCAATCGAAAAATTTTGGTGTGGATAATAAATAAATGAGGGCGTAAGGTAGTAGCCAAATATTGTTTCACCTAATAAAACAGGGCTAAAATATTCATTATTTCTAAAATAACTTTTTGTAAAACAAGAAAAGTAAACTTTGTCTTTTTGAGTACTATCTATTTCAGGCAATTTTTCTATCAAAGATTGGTTAGGTAATTGAGCAAACAAAAAATGATATTGTAATAAAAAAAGAAGTAGTAATAAATATTTCATACGCTTTGTTTTAAGAAATGCAAAGATATAAAAAATAGACAAATAAAAAAACAAAGTTATCAATTATCAGGAACACAGACAATACAAATTGAATGTATTAAAACAAATAAAAACGAAAATCTATTTTTAACAGTATAGTTTTATTATTCATCACTCATTATTAAAAAAAATGATTTGTATTTTTATTATTATTTTTTTATCTTTGCAAAAACTTTACTTTATCTTCTTAGCACTAATAATTATGTCGAATTTGAATAAAAATGCGCGTTATTCTTTGTTTTTACTCATTGTTTTTATGATGATTTATTATTACAGACAATGGACTGCTGTACCTGAAATGATTTATATAGAAGGAATTACGATGGGCGTTGTAAAATATAACATTAAATACATTGATAAAAATAATAGAAATTTTAAAAATGAAATTGATGGTATTTTAAAAAATTTTAATGATGCACTTTCTACTTATATTCCTGATTCTGAAATATCAAGGTTTAATCAAGATAGTACTTTTGTTTTTCAATCACCTCATTTTTTAAAGGTTTTAAATGCTTCAAAAGAAGTTTATCAAAATACAGAAGGGGCTTTTGATGTTACAGTTGCTCCTTTGGTGAATGCGTGGGGATTTGGATTTAAAAAACAGCAATTACCTGATTCAACAAAAATAAATGAATTAAGAAAAATAACTGGCTTTGATAAAATTGAATTTGATAGTAAATCTGTTCGTAAAAAAAATAAAAATGTAATGTTGGATTTTGGCGGGATTGCAGGTGGTTATGCGGTGGACATTGTGGTAGATTTTTTGAATGGAAAAAAGATTGATAATTATATGGTCGAAATTGGTGGTGAATTGGTCTGTAAAGGAAAAACAAATGAAGATAAATTATGGCGATTAGGCATCAAAAATCCATTTTACAAACAAAAAAATCAACCGCAACTTTCTTATATTGTTGAAGTCGATAATCGTGCTATGAACACATCAGGCAACTATGAAAATTTTTATATCAAAGATGGAAAAAAATATTCACATACAATTAACCCAAAAACAGGTTATCCTGAAAATAATGAAATGTTAAGTGCTACCGTTTTTGCTAAAACTTGTATGATTGCAGATGGATATGCAACGGCGTTTATGGTTTTAGGCATCAAAAAAACAAAAGAAATCTTAGAAAAACACAAAGAATTAGAAGTTATTTTGATGTTTAAAAATGAAAAAGATGAAATTGAAACCTTTATGAGTGAAGGAATTAAAAAATATGTAAAACAATAATTTTTTTAAATAATCAATAAAAATATGTCAAATATTACCATAAAAGCATTACAAAACGATTTAATACAATGGATTGGCGCAATAGATGATGCGGCTGTGCTAAAAAATTTATTGCATTTGAAAAAAAAATACAATGATGATAATAAAAAGAAAAACAAAAAAAAATATTTTGAAGAAAAAAGTTGTTATAGTTTAGCAGATTTGAAAAAAATTGTCAAAAAATTTCCAAAAGATAAAAAATGGAAATTTCAAGATATCATCAAATATTTTCCAAAAAATCTACAGCATAAAGTTGAAATACTCAATAACAAAATTATTATTATGGCTTCTCCAAGTACAATTCATCAAGAAATATCAAATGACTTATCTTTTTTAATGACAAGTTTTGTCAAAAAAAATAAATTAGGAAAAATTTATAATGCTCCAATGGATACAAAATTTGATGATGACAACCTCGAACAACCTGATATTTTGTTTATTGCTATCACAAGACTTGATATTATTACTAAAAATTTTATCGATGGTGCGCCTGATTTGATTGTCGAAATTATGTCGCCTGCCAACAAAAAAAAAGAAAGAGATGAAAAACACGATTTGTATGAAAAAAAAGGCGTAAAAGAATATTGGACAATTTTTCCAAAAAAACGTGAAATTATCGTCGAAATATTAGAAAACCAAAAATATAAAATCATTGCAAAAGCAAAAAAACAAGGCATTATTCAATCTTCTGTTTTGAATGGTTTTGCAATCAATATCGAAGATATTATGCCTAAAAATTTGTTTCAAAGAGAAAAATAATCCTTGTTTTATTCGTTTTTTATTGCATTTTCTACATTTGAGTTTGTCTAATAATTTTTTTAATTCTCATTCATTACAACCATTTTTTTAGTTGTAATTGTTGCATCACTTATCCATTGAACATAATAAATACCATTAGGCAAATGATTGATATTGATAGTCAATATATTATCTTGTTTTTGTACTTCTTTTATGGTGCATTCTTTTCCTACATTATCAATAATTTTGATATAATAAGGTTTTGAATTATCATCTATTGTTATGTTTACAAAATCTTTAGCAGGATTAGGATAGATATTTATTTCGTCTTTGATATTAATAGCAACAATAGAAGAATAAGAAAATTCACCATTAAAATCAATTTGTTTTAATCTATAATAAGAAGTCCCTCTCAAAGTATTTTTATCCAAATATTGATATTCTAAATATTGTGAAGTAGTGCCTGCACCGTCTAAGGTTATTATCTTTGCCCAATTGATTGCATCTTTTGACCTCTCTATTTCAAAAAATTGGTTATTGAGTTGGTTAGCTACTCCCCATTTTACCAAAGCGTCTTTTTTTTGTGGTGATACATTAAAATAAACCAATGTAATAGGTAAATTAGTAGAGGTGTTTCCAATCAAACCGCTTCCACTTGTTCCACTCCCATTACTTCCTCGAAAAGTACAAGCCGTATTATCACACCCCCCTACTCCATTATTGGTTTGATTGATTGTATTAGCAGTAGGTACAGCCAAAGAATACATAATCAATCCTTGTCCACCACCACCACCACCACCATGTATATCACTATTGACAGATCCACCATTACCTCCATTGGCTGCCACTGTAATTGGACAACTTGAAACAACTGCCCAAGAAGCTACTTGTACTACCACTGAACCACCTGCACCACCTCCACCTTGTCCGTCGTTATTTCCATTTGGGACTGAGTTTCCATTAGCACTGATGTTAATCCTACAAGTACCTGTTGTAACAACTCTATTTGCTTTCAGCAATATAATCCCACCACCATTACCACCATTAGTCCCTTGTGTGTCATTTTGTTGTCCTCCTCCTCCGCCACCACCCATAAATACTCGGCTACCACTTATGTATGTTCCTAACGCCATTCCTCCTAAACCGCTAATAGAAGGGCTACAACCGCTTGCTGTAGCATTCCAACCTCGTCCACCCTGCCCACCTGCAGTATAATTCCCGCCGCCACCACCACCGCCATTAACAAGTGCATTTCCGCCGCCGCCGCCATTCAAAATTTTGCCTCTTGCATATAGATAATCATTATTTGATGTTTTATAAATACTTTCTCCTTTTTGTCCATTATTTGTATGATTAGAAGTAACAATAAAAGAAGCGGCATCACAAGTTGTTCCACCAGGATAAAAATTATTAGAACGATTACCTCCTCTAAAACCTGCTCCATTAGCGGTAATATTGTGTGCCAAAGTTAAAGTACCAGCAACTTGTAAAGCAACTACTCCACCTGTTGTCCCATCCCAATTTTTTGCAGACATATTAGAAGTAGTTGTAAAGTTTGGATTTCCCAATTTGGGAAAAGTTATTACCTGTATGGAACTATTTGAATTGATTGTATAGGTGTTTTTGAGATTACTCACTACTGTAATACTTGTGGGTATACCTGCTGTTTCTGTCTGCGATAAGATAGTACAGACTTCATATATCCCTGTTGATGAAATGGTCGAAATATCTCCAAAGTTGGCTGTATTGGTGGTGTTACCCAAGATATTACCTTGCATTTGCATCAAAATAATATCATTTCCATTCTCAAAAGTACCATTTGCTTCATCAACAGCACCTAATGTAATTACTCTTGCATTGATATTGGTTACCTGTGCATAACCATTTATTGTTTGTGCATTGATGTATATTTGTTGAAAGTAAAAAAAGAAAATCAGAGAAAGTAAGATATTTTTTTTCATATTTAAATGTTTTTTTCGAGATAACATATATAATCAGTCAAAAATCTTGCAAAAATAATCAATCGACTTAAAAAAATGATTTACTTTTAGATAAATAGATGATTTTAGTAAATAAAAAACATAAAAAATGAACAAAAATCAACTATTTATGAAAAAAAACGAAAAAAAAACAACCTTTTTTTAAAAGTTTCGTAACTTTACATATTACTTCTCAATCTACAAAAAGTTTTCTCATTTAAAAATTTTGATTTATGCGCATAGCAATCGTCTTAAACACTTCTTGGAATATTTATAATTTTAGACATGGATTAGTAGAAGCACTTTTAGATGAAGGTCATCAAGTAGTTGCTATTGCACCAGAAGATAAATATTCTGAAAACCTTATAAAAATGGGGTGTGAATTTTATGCTGTCAAAATGCAAAATAAAGGAACAAATCCTTTAAAGGATTTACACTATACCTATCAATTATACAAAATTTATAAAAAAGCAAAAATAGATGTTATCTTACAATTCACCATCAAACCTAATATCTATGGCACTTTGGCTTCTCTTCCTTTGCGAAAATTAGTAGTCAATAACGTTTCAGGATTGGGAACAGTATTTTTACACAATAACCTTTCTTCAAAAATTGCAAAATTTTTATATAAATTCTCATTCAAATTTCCTAAAAGAGTTTTCTTTCAGAATGAAGAGGACTTGCAATTATTTGTGGAAGAAAATCTTGTCAAAGAAAAAACAACTGATATTTTACCGGGTTCAGGCGTTTGTTTGAATAAGTTTGAAGCACAAAATTTTCATCGTAATGATACTTTTAATTTTTTGATGATTGGAAGGCTTTTGTATGATAAAGGAATTATTGAATATGTAGAAGCCGCCAAAAATCTAAAAAGTTTAGGACTAAAAGTAAAATGTCAAGTATTAGGAAGTATAGATACAAGTGCCAAATTAGGAGTAAATAGAGAAGAAGTGGAAGAATGGGAAAAAAATAATTATATCGAATATCTTGGCACAAGCGATAATGTAGCAGAAATTATCAAAAAAGCAGATTGCGTTGTCTTGCCTTCCTATCGTGAAGGCACGCCTCGTTCTATTCTCGAAGCCTGTGCAATGGCAAAACCAATCATCACTACTGATGTTGTAGGTTGTAGGCAAACAGTTGATGATGGCATTAATGGCTATTTGTGTGAAGTCAAAAATGCAGAAGATTTAGCGGATAAGATGAAAAAAATCTACGCACTCAACAATGAACAACTACAAAAAATGGGAGAAGCAAGCCGTAAAAAAGTAGAAAATGAATTTGATGAAAAAATTGTTATCAATAAATACCTTAATATCGTAAAATCTTACGAAATCTTACAAAAAAGAAAACTAAAAAAAACAAATCAAGTCAAAATTCATCGCGCAGGAATGTGGTGGTTGGGCATGTAAAAATCAAACCAATATGAAATATTATTTAGTCGCAGGAGAACGTTCAGGTGATATGCACACAGCCAATCTTATGCGTGAACTTCAAAAAAAAGATAAAAGTACAATATTTAGATTTTGGGGCGGCGATGAAATGCTAAAAGTTGGAGGTAAACAAGTAAAACATTATAAAGAAATGGCTTTTATGGGTTTTGTTGAAGTCTTAAAAAATATCAGAAAAATAAGCCGTTTTTTAAAAGAATGTAAAAAAGATATCATCAATTTCGAACCTGATGTACTTATTCTCACTGATTATGCAGGTTTTAACCTTAGAATTGCCTCCTACATCAAAAAAACAAATCCAACAATTAAAATTATTTTTTATATCTCTCCCAAAATTTGGGCTTGGAATACAAAAAGAGTATTCAAAATAAAAAAAGTAATTGATTTGATGTTAGTTATTCTCCCATTTGAAGAAAAATTTTATCGGCAATATGATTGTAAAGTAAAATATGTAGGTAATCCGTTGTTAGATGAACTCAAAAAATTTGAACCTGATAGTCATTTTATAGAAAAACATCAACTCAGAGGAAAAAAAATTATCGCACTCTTACCGGGCAGTCGCAAACAAGAAATAAAACATAACCTTCCTGTGATGTTAGAAACGGCTCAATATTTCCCTGATAATCAATTTGTAGTCGCAGGTGTGAGTAATTTAAGCACTTATATCAATACAATCACAGAAAAATATCCATCTATCAAAATAGTTACAGACGAAACTTATCAATTATTAAGTATTGCAGAAGGGGCTATTGTTGCTTCGGGTACTGCAACTTTGGAAACAGGCTTTTTTCAAGTGCCACAAGTAGTCATCTATAAAATGAGTAAAATCACTTTTGAAATTGCCCATAGAATTGTTAAATTACCGTATGTAAGTCTTTTGAATTGGGTAGCGGAAAAAATAATAGTGCCAGAATTACTACAATTTTATGCCACACCTTCTAATATTGCCAATTATTTAGCACCTCTACTCAAAGGAAACACGCAACACGACCAAATCAAAAAAGATTATGAACAACTTTTAGAAAAGATGGGCAAAGCAGGTGCTTCTCAAAAAGCAGCAGAAAGCATTTGGGAATTTGTCAAAAAGTAGATTGATACGCTAAAATAGTTGATTTTATTACAAAAAATCATTCACAAAAACAATACTATTTTTATAGTTAATATTTTGGGCGATTACGTGCTATCGTGCAAAGCACAGAGCCAAAAAAGAGAGAAAAAACTACGGAAGCCTTCGTTTTTCTCTCTTTTTGTCTCTGCAAGTCTGCTTCTATCACTATCGCAAAATACAAAAAAAAGAAAATTATTTTATTTTATTTCTTTTCTAATTTGTTTTATTTCATCTACTGACAATATCTTCTATGATATGTTGTTGAAAAAGTTATTAATGTATGAAATCATCTCTAACATATCAATTATTGGCAGCTGGTTATTGTAAAATCTCTATTTATATCAGCAAAGATAAAGCACAAATTGAATTTTACAATATATTTTTTAATAATTTTAAAATAAAAAATAAAAGAAGTTTTTTAAGTAATTTTTCATTCTATTTTTTGAATTATTCTAAAATAATAATTATATTTGCAAAAAAAAATGAGATTCAATTATCTCATCAAAAAAAACAATTACATTCAAAATAAAATGGCAGGAGAACAAAAAAAAAGCGGTATCAATCTTAGTAAAGGTAGTAAAATTTCTTTAGAAAAAGAAGGTAAGAAATTAGAGCGTATTTGTATTGGCTTAAATTGGGGTGCTATTGAGAAAAAAACGTTCTTTGGACTATTCAAAGAAAAAGAAACAGTTGATTTAGACGGAAGTGTTACAATGTTTTATGCAGACAAAACAACTTATGACACAGTGTATTACCATCATCTTAAATCTGATGACGGCTCAGTAATTCATAGTGGAGATGATAGAGTTGGAGATGTAAAATCTTATGACGATTTAGACAATGAAGTAATACAAATCGATCTCAAAAAAGTGCATACAAGTGTGCAAACAATCATATTTTATCTTAATTCTTACAAAGAACAAGATTTTGCTGATATTCCTTATTCAAAAATAAAAATATTTGAAGGAACTCCAACTCGAGTAGATTCTACTTTTGCAACTTTAAATCTTTCAGGTGATAGTTCTTTTAAAGGTTTTGTGTCTATGATAATGGGCAAACTTATTAGAAAAGAAAATGATAACTGGGAATTTATTGCTATTGGAGAACCTATTGAAACACGTGGTATCAATGAAACAATAGCATATATCAAAGAAAAATATTTATAAAATTATAAAAATTATAAAAAAAAATAGTTTTTTTATAAATAATTAAAAAATCATTCTTACTTTTGCTAACATTTTTAAAAACACCTTGTTATAAAACAAAAAAGTTATTATTTAATATCTTAAACTTAAAACATATATGGATCCAGTAACCATCATTGCAGGAGCGGCTATTTTTACAGCACTCATTTTATTATTAGTGTTATTGTTGTTATTTGCTCAAAAACAATTAGTACAAAGCGGTCCCGTTGTAATTACTATCAACGGAGAAAAACAAGTTACAGTTTCTGCAGGTTCTTCTCTATTAACCACTTTGGCAAACCAAAGCACATTTTTACCTTCTGCCTGTGGTGGTGGCGGTACTTGTGCGATGTGTAAATGTATTATTACAGACGGAGGCGGCGATGTACTGCCTACCGAAGTAGGACATCTTTCAAGACAAGAACGAAAAGATAATGTACGTTTGGCTTGTCAAGTAAAAGTAAAAAATAATATGAATATCAAAATTCCTGATGAAATTTTTGGTATTAAAAAATGGGAAACAGAAGTGGTTTCTAATTATAATGTAGCCACTTTTATCAAAGAGTTTGTAGTAAAATTACCTGAAGGTGAAAGTTTGCATTTTGAATCAGGTGGTTATATTCAAATTGATGTGCCTGCTTGTGAGGTAGATTTCAGCAAAATGGATATCAAACCTCATCCTTCTGACCCAATAGGTGCTGATAAGTTTAAGCCTGATTGGGATAGTTTTAATTTGTGGGCGTTAAAAATGAAAAATCCTGAGCCTTTATTTAGAGCTTACTCAATGGCGAATCACCCTGCTGAAGGTAATATTATTATGTTGAACATTCGTATTGCTACTCCACCTTGGGATAGAGCGAATAAAACTTGGATGAAAGTAAATCCGGGTATTTGTTCTTCTTATGTGTTTTCACGTGTACCGGGTGATAAGGTTACAATTTCAGGCCCTTATGGAGAGTTTCATATCAATCCTACACAAAGAGAAATGATATATATTGGTGGTGGTGCAGGTATGGCTCCTTTACGCTCTCATATTTTCCATTTGTTTCACACTGAGAAATCAAATCGCAAAGTATCTTATTGGTATGGTGGTCGTTCTCGTAGAGAATTATTTTATACCGAACATTTTAGAAATATAGAAAAAGATTTTCCTAATTTTCAATATAACATTGCTTTATCAGAACCTTTAGCAGAAGATAATTGGGTAATTAAAAAAGATTTGAATGACAGAGAAAGTGATGGTTACAAAGGTTTTATTCATCAAGTTTTGTTTGAAAATTATTTGAGTAAACATGCTGAGCCTGAAGATATTGAATACTACTTGTGTGGTCCTCCTATGATGAATGCGGCTGTTTTGAAAATGCTTGATGATATGGGCGTTCCAAAAGAAAATGTCCGTTTTGATGATTTTGGTGGATAATTTCTTCCTTCAATACATAAAAATAAAAAGAGTACTAAAATCTATTTTAGTACTCTTTTTTCATATAATATTTTTTAACAATCACAACTAAAATCTTGAATATGTGCATACTTGGGCTGAAAAACTCCACCCACACTTACAATTTTATCCAATCGAATTACCTCACCTGTAATTAAATTGTAATTATTAAAATAGCCACAATTCATTGAAAATCACTAAATTATGACTATTTTTTTGGATATATTGTTGCAAAAGTTTATTTTTGTAGTT
>RDZP01000091.1 GCA_004294005.1 Cytophagia bacterium | reverse complement strand
GAAATCTTTGTAGAAAATGAAATATAATGATAAAAAAAACGCTGTAAGCGTGAAATCTTATATCATCTCTACGAGATTTTATGTATTTTTTACAATATTGCTACAAAGATAACACACCTAAAGGCGTTTAAAAAAAAATCCACTAAAATTGTCAGAGTACCATAATATCAAAAATAAAAATTATGAATTAGATAAACTTTGCTCCAAAATCCATTGTAATGCAGATAACACAGGATAAGGATTATCAAAACTAAGACTTGCATAATTGGGGTCTATTTTCAATAAGTTATTTTCTAACTTCAAAAATCCCCAACTATAAGCAGAAGTTACACAGCCATAAATTGCATTTTGAGGTCTTTTTTTTCGCTCATTGAAAATTTTTGCAGCATACATTTCTGCACCACATTGAGCAATTGCATTGTCATCAATATCAGTTTTTTTAGTTTCTACAATAAAAAAAGCAGGTGCTTCGACCAGAAAACCATTGGCAGGTGAAGACAAAATAAAATCACAAAATCCGTTCAACCCATTGTTTTTATCGATATTAAATTCGTAACCCGAAAAAATAGAAAATTTGTCTTCATTTTGACGATGAAGTGCTTGTAAAATAGGAGTAACAATAAACTCAGAACGGGCTTTTTCGCTACCTAAATATATTTTTTTGGCTTCACTAAGTACACGCATCAAAAGTGTATCATCAACAAAAGGATTCAAATTTTTATTAAGCCAATCTTCTTTTATTACAGATAAAAACAGTTTACTTTGTACGTCTTCGATTTTGAATTTATTGTATGCCATAATGGTATTTTTAAGTGAATTAAATTGCAAATTTAATATTAATCAATTAAAAACGACAAAAAAAAGGTAAAATAAAATAAAAATAGAATTTTTTTATTTTATTTTACCTTTTCAGAGTTGTCTTTACCTATTTTTATGGCTGAATTTTATTAGTTATTTTTTTCTACCAAACTAATTAAATCTTCAATTTTATTGATTAAAACTACATTATCAGGAGTTTTCCAATCTTGTCCTACTACCTTATAACCACTCATCAAAATAGTAGAATTAGGGAATTTTTCACTAATTTTATTGATATAATTTTGCATACCTTCTTCAATCGGTGCCGCTGTAATGATAGTCATAATAAATTCAGGTTGATGAATTTGACAAACATTTTCTAAATCAACAAAAGGTAAACTTTGTCCAAGATAAATAACTTTATGATTACGTGTTTTGATAATATAATTAGCAAAAAGCAAAGAAAGTTCATGTAATTCTCCTTCAGGCAAATACAAAAGATATTTTGATGCTTTTTTCTCGGGGTGAATTACCTGCCCATCTATAGCAACGATTAACTTTTGTCTGACCAAATTAGAAATAAAATGCTCTTGTGCAGGATTGATTGCACCCGTTTGCCACAAAACACCAATTCTTATCAAAAATGGATAAATTACTTGTAACATTGTGCGTTCAAAACCCATCTGTAATGCACTTGTAGCAATAATTTTTTCAAATCTTTCTTCATCTAAATCTATCATTGCTAAAGTAAGTGCTTGCACTTGCTCATCTGCTTTTGTACTTTTATCTGTAATTTTAAAAACTTCTTTTTTCATATCTTCGAAACTCATTTCAGCGATATGAGAAATTTTATGGTCATTATCTTTTAAAAGAGAAATATTTAAAATCAATTTTAGGTCACTATCATCATAATACCTAATATTTGTTTCTGTACGTTTTGGAGATACAATGTTATAACGTTGTTCCCATATACGTAATGTGTGTGCCTTGATGCCCGACAAATGTTCTAAATCTTTAATTGAATATAAACTCATATTGTTGGTTTGTGTTTGCTTTTACTGTTCTTTGAATGCAAAATAGCATTTCAAAAGATGTATATAAAAAAAGTACTAAAAATTTCACTTTAAAATCAAATAATTATGAAGTTAAAAGAATAGATTTTATTTTCTTTCATTACATTTATCTATCTACATAACTTTAATATTAGAAATATTGTTTAAAAAAACTAAAAAAATATTTGTTTTTTTTATGAAATATACAAAATAATATAATAATTGACGAAAAAAAAGAGAAATTGAATGAAATAAAGTGGCATTGCCAAACTATTTTTCCTCTCAAAAGAAAGATTGAAAAAAATAAATGAAAGTAACAACGCACTTATCCACCAGCCAATAAAATTTTGTAATGGAATAATATTATTTTCCCATTGCCACAAATGAAAGCGAATTGCAAAAGGCTCAATAAAATAATCTATACTTGTCATCAAAGTTGCTACTAAAATAGATTTTAGAACGATAGCAAGTGTTTTTTTATATTTATCCAATGAAAAAAAATATTCTACACAATGACTACTACAATAAATCAGCATTACCCAATTCAAACCAATCAACAATGGTACTTCTGCTATTTTGAAACCTAAAGCCCATTCATATTGATATTTTCCAAAAATAACTCCTGTATGAACGCCTAATAACTCTATCAAAAAACCAAGAAAAGCTATCAACAAAAATGAAATAATAAATTTTTTTTCAAAAGACTGATGAAATGAAAACAATATAATATTTGTCAAAATCAAATTAAAACCAATCAAGTATTGAAAATAAAAATGAGTTATGTGCCAATGTAAACCAATAACGCCCGCAATGTGCATCATTATCAATAAAACAAGCGATAATTGATATTGAAGTGTTTGTGTTTTTTTCATTTTATTTTAACTCAATTAAAAGTTAATTTGTTTTACTTTTTTGAGAGAAAAACAAAAAAATCTTTTGAAAAAATATTTTCCAAAAGATTTTTGGTGCTGCTACAAATGTAATTTTTTGTCCTGCTGAACGAAGTGAAGCAACTTTACCATTGAACAGTTTTTTGTGAACGAAAGAGTTAGATTTTTCGCTTCGCTCAAAAGACAAAACATTATAAGTATGACACTACCACTTTTATATTTTCAAAAATAACCATTGGTATAATTTTTTATATGTGATTTTTTCACCATGCGTCAAAATTCCTACTCTATAAATACGACTTGCTAACCAAACTGAGCCTACAAATCCTAAAAATAAAAGAGCAATAGACAATCCTAATTGCCATAAAGGAACATCAAAAGGAAGTCGCATCATCATCACAACAGGCGAGGTCAAAGGAAACATTGACAACCAAAATGCAATCGCACCATCAGGCTCACGCAAAATAAATTGTCCCATCACAAACGAAATTATCAAAGGCATAGAAATAGGTGTCGTAAATTGTTGTGCTTCTACTTCCGTATCCACTGATGAAGCAACAGCGGCAAACAATGCACTATACATCAAATATCCACCAATAAAATACAAAACGAAAGAAACAATAATTTTTGTAATTGGTAAGTCTTTCGTAATATTAGCAATACCACTCATTGCCTTTTTTGTTTTTTTATCTACTTCTTGTGCTTGTTTTTCACTCATCATTTCTGTACTTTGTTTCATTTGTTGTTCAGCCATTTTATCTGCTCCCAAAAATGGTGTAACCACCGTAACAATAACAATAGTGAGCAATATCCAAAGAGCAAATTGAGTTAATCCAACTAAGGCAATACCCAAAATTTTGCCCATCATCAATTGAAAAGGTCTTACAGAGGAGATAATTACTTCTATAATTTTGCTTGACTTTTCTTCTACAACACCACGCATCACAATTGCACCATAAATAAAAACTGCCATATAAATAATAATTCCACCTCCAAAGCCTACACCATATAATAAAGCAGAGTTACTTTGTTCGCCTGTCATTTTTAAAGTTTCAACATTCAAATCAGTTTTTACTTTATCAAGCATTTGCTTATCGATGCCAAATTTTACAATTTTTGCTTCTTCTATTGTATTTTCTACAATTTGTGTAATTTGTGATTCAACCTCTACACTCAAACCTTTTTCAGCAAATATTTGCACGCCTGTTGGTTTTTCGATGTCTAATTTTGGAATATACAAAAGTGCATATTTTTTACTTTCTTTGAAAGCTTTTTTAGCTTCTGCAAGTGTTTTGAATTTGCTTTTTTCAAAAACAATTTCTTCGCCTGACATTTTATTCTTTTTAGCTATAAACTGATTTTTTCCTTTCAATTTATTTTCAAATAAACTTCCTTCATCTATCACTTCCACAATTTTATTACTCGTAGAAGACACCATCAAAACGATTGGAATGATAAATAAAGCAGCAAAAAGTAACGGAGTAAGGAATGTTGTCAATAAAAATGTTTTATTACGTACTCTTATGACATATTCACGTTGAATGACTAACCAAATTTTATTCATAATGTTGAATCGCTTGTTGTGTGTTTTTATAAGTTGTTTTTCCTGTAACTAACATAATGAAAATATCATTGAAAGAAGGCAATCTTTCCTGAAAACTAATAATTTCCGTTTGATTAATAAGTTGATGCAATAATTCGTTGCTTAATCCACTTTCTTTTGCTTGGATATAAGTCAAAAAGTGTTCATCAACATTTTCAGTTTCTAAAATCTCGAATTTATCACCCAAATTTTGAATTGTGGTTGTATGTTCAATTTGATAAACATTGGTTCTGTAGCTATTTTTAATATCTTTTTTCGAGCCGTCCAATATTTTTTTAGATTTATCGATAAGTGCTACATGGTCGCATAATTCTTCGACGCTTTCCATTCGGTGCGTAGAAAAAATAATAGTAGTTCCTTTTCTTTTCAGTTCTAATATTTCATCTTTGATAATATTAGCATTGATAGGGTCAAATCCAGAAAAAGGTTCATCTAAAATAAGCAATTCAGGTTCATTGAGAACAGTAGCAACAAATTGAATTTTTTGTTGCATTCCTTTTGATAAATCTTCTACTTTTTTATTCCACCAAGGTTTTATATCAAATTTTTCGAACCAAATTTTCAGACGATTCATTGCTTCATTTTTAGAAAGCCCTTTGAGCCTTGCAAGGTACAAAAGTTGTTCACCTACTTTCATTTTTTTATATAAACCTCTTTCTTCGGGCAGATAACCAATATTTTCTGCATCTATAGGCTGTAAAGGATTATTTTTGAAAAGAATATCGCCACTATCACGCCTAATAATTTGTGTGATGATACGAATTAAAGTGCTTTTTCCTGCACCATTCGGACCCAATAAGCCAAATATTTGTCCTTTGGGTACGCTCAAGCTTACATCATTCAATGCCTGATGTGTTGCATACATTTTACTGACATTTTTGACCTCTAAAATGATGTTTGTTGTATTATTTTTATCTAAATTCATTTCGATATAGATTGAATTATTTTTATTGATTTAGTAATCTATTTTTTGAATTTATTACAAAATAAGAATATTTTTTCTTATTGCCTACTTAAAATAAAATAATCTACTCGCCATTTTGTACGCTTTTATATTAGCTTTAGACAAAAAAAATTACCAAAATGGTAACAACATAAAAACATAGAAAAAGGAATAATTTTATTTTGAAATTTATTTTTACATTCATTTTTGAATATTATTTTTTTGTGAAAATGTTGCATTTTTTATGTATTTCTTACATCAGTTTGTAAATACAAATATAAAATTCGACCTTTGCAAAAGAATTTAAAAAGTTTATTTTATGAAAAAATTTATACAATTTTTCGGTTTTTTATTTATTATCATTTTTTTAAAATGGGGAGAAGTGAGAGGGCAAGGTAATGAGAACTTCTCAAATATAGGCACAAATACGTCTTATGGAACAAGAACATGGGCAGGAAGTGGTGGAACTTGGACTGCCACAGATGCAAGGGAAGACCAAACAATTAACGGAAAAGCTATCACTATACGAAATGGCTCATTAACATCTCCAAATGTTTCGAATGGAGTAGGAAATTTGACAATTACTACACAATTGAAATTTGCAGGCACATCAAGTAATTTTGATGTTTTTGTAAATGGCACTAACGTTGGAACTTTACCTTATAACACAACCGTTACAACTACTACAATAAGTAATATAAATATATCAGGAAGCATACAAATTGTGCTAACAAATCAATCTTCAAGTAACAGAGTAGCCATAGATGATGTAATTTGGACTTCTTATTCTGCACCATCTTCCACTTCCACTCTTTCCGCAGGTGCAGGCACAGAGCCATCTTCATTTTCATCTTTGATAAATACACAAACATCTTCTACACTTAATTTTGATTTTTCTTTTACTGATGATGGAGCAACTCCTGCCACAGATATTGCAGATACACAAATTTCTCAAATTGTATTCAAACAAGGAACAGGCAATAATATTACAGATTGGACGCAGGCTATTCAAGGGGCAGAACTTTCAGACGGAACAAATAGCACTACTACTGCCACTATCAATGCTACTAACATTACTTTTGCTTCTTTGCTAAATGGTGCGGGGCAATTAGGAAGAATCAATGATAATGCAATAAAAACTTACACGCTTAAAATTTGGTTAAAAACAGCCTTAGGTGGAACATTACCAACTACTATAGACGGACAGAGATTTGTTTTTGAAGTCAATAACTCAGGTACTTCGAGTTTTACTTTTGTGGCAGGAGGTTTAGCGGCTTCTCAAAGCGTCAATTCAGGTAATACAAATAATGCTGTAAGTGTTGTCGCCACTCAACTTAGTTTTTCACAACAACCTCCTTCTAATACGTTAATCAATACTGCGATGAGTCCGAGTGTTTCCGTGCAAACAACAGATGCGAATGGTAACAGAGATTTGAATTTTACAAATAATATCTCCATAACTTCTACAGGCACATTGGATTCTTCACCACAAACGGCTTCAGCAAGTAGTGGTTTGGCAAGTTTTGGTATATTCCACACTGCTCTTGGTACAGGATTAACCTTAAACGCAACAAGTTCAGGGCTAACAAGTGCGACAAGTAATGTTTTTAATATTGCAACCACTTTAGCATTAGAACCAGGTGATATTGCTATTTTAGGTTTTAATTATGATAGAGACGGAGCAGGACAAGATGAAATTATTATTGTTTTCTTCAAAGATGTTCAAAACGGTACAACTTTAGATATTACTGACAATGCTTTTAAAAAATGTGGTTTGGTAACTAATCCATCATTAGCTACTAATCCTATTATAAGTTCAAGCACACCAGATACAGGTTGGGGAGTATCAGAGGGTTGGATAAGATTGACTTATTCAGGTGCAAGCCCTTTTCCTGCGGGAAGAACGCTTACTTTTCGTGTTACTCCTGGTTCTCCCCCAATAGTTAGCATTATCGCTCCTACTGCGTCAGGTTGGTCAGGTGCAAAACCAGCCAATGTAGGAGATGGTTTTAACTTAAATGGATTAGGTGAACAAATATTTTTCTTAGCAGGTGGTAATCCAAATGATAATGGTTCTTCGAGTGCGTGTAGTGCAGCAGGGACATACACAGGCGGGAAGTTTCTTTATGGATTTAACACTAAAGGTAATTATTGGATACCTTCGTGTCAAAATTCAGGTGGAACTTCAAATTCAGGTGGTTGTGGTGCAAATGACCCAAGCGCACCTACAAATGAAACCATATATGGTGGAACTAAAAACTCTGCAAAACCTGCCAATTTTGATTGCTATTTGGCTTACCCTACCGTACAAGCCGATTATAATGCTTATACAGGGGATTTAACACCTGCTACCAAAAGCACTTGGATAGGAAGAATTAGAAATCCAAATAATTGGACAGGTTATGCCAATACAACAGACTATAATACTTATGCAAATCCAACTTTTACTAATAATACTGCTACTAATAGCGGAAGACTACTTACCATAGATGCAGGTGGTTTTACAGCGGGCGTATGGACAGGAGTTACAAGCACAGATTGGTTTGAATGTTCAAATTGGCAAAATTTACGTATTCCTGACCAAAATACGAGTGTGAATATCAGTAGTGTTCCGACAAATAATCCTAAAATTGACATAGGTTCTCCTTTTGCAAATTTTTATAGTAATATCGCAGATTGTAGAAATTTGAATATTTCATCTTCTAATCTACAAATCGAAGCCAATACAAATAATCGTCTTGATGTACGAGGCAACATCACCATCTCAAGCACAGGACAAATTGATATGAATGACGGCAATAATACTACTAATGACGGCACAATCAATCTATATGGAAACTTTACGAATCAACTTACGAATGGACTGGACGAGGGAAATGGTTTGATAAATTTTGTGGGGACAAATGAACAAACAATTCAAAATAGTAACGGAAATGAATCTTTTTACAGAATTAATATCAATAAAGTTTCTAATGATGTAAAATTGTTATCCAATATCAATTTAACGTCTTATTCTGCTACCAACAACGGACAAATTACATTGATACAAAACGATATTAACCTCAATGGAAATAATATTGATTTAGGAAGTTTGGGAACTTTAAATGAAAATTTAGCTTCAAATCATCTTATAAAAGACAATACCGCTACTTTTGACAAAGGAACAATTGTGGGTGTTTCAGGCGGATATGTACGTACATCAGCAAAAACAATTACCACCAGTAACAATACTATGGCAGGAATAGGCTTACATTTATCAAGAACCACAGGTAGCGACTATGACGTGGAAGTAGATAGATTTCATTATTCAGGTTGGTCAAGTACACGTACTGTCAAAAGAGTTTTTCACGTCAAAACAACGTCAGGCACAGAATCAGGCTCAAATTCTAATCTAAAAATGTTTTTTGCCAATGATGAATTAAATGGTTTGAGCAATGGAACAGACGGAACTTTGACTGCCTGGCGTTTACCAAACAGCAGTCAAAATGCTTGGGCGTATCACCCTACTATTTCAGTAACCCATAATACATTATCACGTACAGTAGAAGCGACCAGCGTAAATGCTTTTTCACATTGGGCAATGACTCCCCCAAATATTCCACTTGGTAGTTGTATTATAGATTTTCAGGCTCAGAAAACAGAATTAACCACTGCAAAATTGACTTGGAAAGTGATATTACAAGATTTACCACAAAAATTTGAGGTTCAAAAAAGTTTTGATGGAATTAATTTTATAAATATTGCTACAATTGACGCAAATGTATCACCTAATTATACCTTAGATGATTACCAACTTTTACAAAGCAGTTATTATCGATTAAAAATATTAAAAACTTCAGGCGAGATAGAATTAAGCCCAATTCGATACCTAAGAATAGAAAATGGATTTATTATTTATCCAAATCCTGTAAGTAATTTTATTAAAATTGAAGGAAAAAATATTGGTATTTGCACTATGAAATTATTTGAAATAAGTGGAAAAAACTTGTTAGATAATCGTGGGACTTTACTGCAAATGAATGAAGTCCTCAATCAATATTTACCAAATTTACCAAAAGGAATGTATTTTTTACAAATCAATACAGACCAACAAAGATTTGTGCATAAATTGATAAAAGAATAAAATATTGACAATATTTCATCAAAAAGCATTTCGAAGAATATCATTTGAAATGCTTTTTGTTTCGATAGAATATATCAATTTTAAACTTTGGACTTAATGAAAATTATTAAACAAAAAGGTTCTTCTAACATTTGTACGGATAAAATTTAGCAAAATAAAAATCAGTTCAAATCCATAAAATCTGTGTTATCCATCTGGTTACTCTGATAAATTTCTGTATAAAATTTAGTAGAGCCAAAATTAACAATTAAAAATTAAATATAATCATAGATTATTTCATAAAAATAGTTTAATTTTGAGGCTCAATACAATATAATATTTTATGCAAAATAAATTTGAAGGAACAGACCAATATATAGCCACAAAAGAACTACAAGTAGCAGTCAATGCCGCAGTTCATTTGGAACGTCCACTTTTGATAAAAGGTGAGCCAGGAACAGGTAAAACGCTTTTGGCACACGAAGTAGCCAATGCGTTTCAGAAAAAAATTATTACTTGGCATATCAAATCAACTACAGTTGCACAACAAGGTTTATATGAATATGATGCCGTTGCACGCCTGCGAGATTCACAATTAGGCGACGAAAAAATAAAAAATATAGAAAATTATCTTAAAAAAGGAAAATTATGGGAGGCTTTTGATGCAGAAGAACAAGTAGTTTTATTAATTGATGAAATTGACAAAGCAGACATCGAATTTCCAAATGATTTGTTGTTAGAATTAGATAAAATGGAGTTTTTTGTGTATGAAATTCAAAAAACAATCAGAGCAAAACATAGACCGATTATCATTATTACTTCTAATAATGAAAAAGAATTGCCAGATGCTTTTTTGAGAAGATGTTTCTTTTATTACATTACTTTTCCTGATATCCCTACGATGCAGTCGATTGTAAAAGTGCATTATCCTGACCTTGCTCAAAATATGATTGATGATGCAATGAAAGTTTTTTATAATATTCGTGAAATAAAAGGCTTAAAAAAAAGACCTTCTACAAGTGAATTGATAGATTGGATAAAGTTATTGAAATATGGAGAAGATTTTAAAAATATTCAAGATTTAGATATTGTTACGCAAACGCCTCCTTATTTGGGTGGTTTATTAAAAAATGAACAAGATTTAACGCTTTTTGAGCGACTGAAAAGATTTGGAAGATAGATTTTAAATTGTAATTATTAAAATAGCCACAATTCATTGAAAATCACTAAATTATGACTATTTTTTTGGATATATTGTTGCAAAAGTTTATTTTTGTAGTT
>RDZP01000204.1 GCA_004294005.1 Cytophagia bacterium | reverse complement strand
AAAAATGATAGTTCAATAAAAAAATCCAGCTCGTTAAAGAATACAAATAAAACATTTTTTTCAAAAAACAATAAGGGCTTGATTTTGTAATACATAAAACAATTACAGAATCAACGCTCTTATTTTTATTATGAATGATTTTTCTAATTTATTCCTCCAAACACAAACTAATGTCCATTAAAAAAATAAAAAGATAGATTATTTTGACAAACAACCTTATTTTTGTTTTGATGAAAAATAAAAATATCCAAAAACACTCATCTTTCTTGGAAAAATAATACAAAAAATAAAATTTTATATGGTAGGGTTGTAAGTGTAGGTTTTTTGTTTCATTGTGTGATACAACCAAACAAAACAAAATCCTAACAAACCAAAAAATACGCCCAAACCAACACCTTTTCCACTCTCCGAGTGGTGAAGTCTGGAGACTTCTATCAATACAAAATCACAAGTTACGCTTCACTTAAACTTGCGATAGTTTTACTTTTTTTGCAGACTTAAGCCAGTTGGTGAACTGAAAACGTAAATCTCCCTCGCCCAATACCTTATTCACTTATACGATTTAGATATTTTTTACCTTTTTCTGTTGTTTCATATAACTTATAAAGCCCTCTATCTAGCTCTGTTACAAATTCATTTGTTAATAATTTTTCCATACTTGAAGACATATTACTTATGTTACTTGCCCAGTAAATAGGATAATTTTTTGCAAATTTTAAATTTAAAACCTGAATCCCAATTGGTTGATATTTATTTATACATTCCAAAAGTGAAAAACTATAGCTATCCATTTTATTATATTTATACTTGTTAAGAATTAGTTTTATTATTAGGTATATGAAAATTCCAAGATATTAAAGTTTCTAATTCTGCCTTAAAATCTTCTATATTTTCAAAAAAGAGAAGAAGACCCCAACTGGTTTAAGTGTTACAAAAATAAAAAAAAGTAAAACTGGCGAAAGTTTAGCGAAGCATAACTTGTGCCTCTGTATTAATAGAAGTCTCCAGACTTCAGTCATTCGAAGAATGAAAATGCTGCGTCCAAGCGTCTTTTTTATTTTGAACAAAGGTAGATATTTTTTCTTATTCAACAAAACATTTATCCAAAAAAATCCTAACAAACCAAAAAATATGCCCAAACTAACGCCTTTTCCACTCTCCGAGTGGTGAAGTCTGGAGACTTCTATCAATACAAAATCACAAGTTACGCTTCGCTAAACTTACGATAGTTTTACTTTTTTTGCAGACTTAAGCCAGTTGGGGGTAATTTACACCTTTGATTAATAAAAATTTTCAGACTTCATCACTCATAGAAACACAAACCACAAGATAAAAATAAACAGAATAATAGAATAAAATTGAACTTTTGGAATAAAAAAAAGTTATTAGTTTTAGATAAATAAATTAGTCAATATAAAAAAAAAAATGAATACAACACAAGCAAAATACGTTACGGTTTACACAGAGGCAAATCCAAATCCAAATTCATTAAAATTTGTTTTGAATACGATGTTAGTGCCTGAAGGCGTAACTTTTGATTTTCCTGATAAACAAACTGCCCATAAATCAACCTTGGTAACAGAATTATTCGATAATTTTGATTTTGTGCAAAGAGTTTTTGTAATGAATAATTTTATTACCGTTACAAAAAATGAAAATGTAACTTGGCAAGATATTGCAAGCAATGTAAAGGAACACATCAAAAAATATTTTGAGGAAGGAAAAGTATTATTAGTACCTAATGTATTAAAAGAATATGCAGAAGAACTGAATAACGAAAACGAACCTGAAATTAATAAACGTATCAAACAAATTTTAGATGAGTATATCAAACCTGCAGTCGAAGGTGATGGCGGTGCAATTAGTTTTTTATCTTTTGAAAATGGTATCGTAACAGTACAATTACAAGGAGCGTGTAGCGGTTGTCCTTCTTCATCTATGACTTTGAAAGCAGGCATCGAAAATCTATTAAAAAGAATGATTCCTGAGGTACAAACTGTAGTAGCGGAAAATATGTAAATAATGTAAGTTGCGTAATATTTTTTTATTTAAATTCTTTTTGCAAAGTTATTGCAATAATTGAAATCAATATTTTTAATAAAAAACCAGCAGATGTTAC
>RDZP01000090.1 GCA_004294005.1 Cytophagia bacterium | reverse complement strand
AACGAGTTGTGAGCCAGAGATAAGTTTTTTCGCTTCGCTCAAAAAGACAAAATTTGTTGCAATACAATGTTTTCACTAAAATTGTCAGAGAACCATAATTTTTTAATTTATTTTAACAAAATATTGTAAAATACTCAAGAATATATTATTTTTGCAAAAATAAAAAAATAAAAGTATGAAAAAAATAATTTGTATTTGGTTATTAAGCGTATGGTTTTTACCTCTATTTGCTCAGCAACTTTCCACAGAATCTGCAGAGGCTTATTATAAGAGTGGAAATTTAAAATATGATTCAGGTAATGCACAAGGGGCAATGCAGGATTATAACAAAGCAATTGAACTTAATTCAAAACATGCAGAGGCTTACTACAATCGTGGGAATTTAAAATCTGATTTAGGAGATAAGCAAGGAGCAATGCAAGATTATAATAAAACCATTGAACTTAATTCAAAACATGCAGAGGCTTACTACAATCGTGGATCTTTAAAATCTAATTTAGGAGATAAACAAGGAGCAATGCAAGATTATAATAAAACCATTGAACTGATTCCAAAAAATGAACGTGCTTATGGTAATCGTGGGAATTTAAAATCTGCTTTGGGAGATAAGCAAGGAGTAATGCAAGATTATAATAAAGTGATTGAACTCAATCCAAAAGATGCACGTATTTATTACAATCGTGGGAACTTAAAATTTAATTTGGGAGATAGGCAAGGAGCAATGCAGGATTATAACAAAACCATCGAACTTAATCCAAAAAATGGAAATCCTCATTATAACCGCGGGCTTTTAAAAGAACAGTTAGGTGACTTAAAAGGGGCTTGTGCAGACTGGAGTAAGGCAGGCGAATTAGGAGATATGGCAGCTTATGATTTAATAAAACAATATTGTAAATAGTTTCCTATCACTCTACCATATAGTTTTTAAGAATTACGGAAATTTTCAAAAAAGTGTTTGGGGTGGCATAGATGTTTTATGTATAGTGGTGGCATTTATGCCACCACTTTGTAGTTATCAAAAGTGTTTTGGGTGGCATAGATGTTTTATGTATAGTGGTGGCATTTATGCCACCCTTTTGTAGTTATCAGTAGTTTTTTATTAGCACTTTCTAAAAGTTTTAAATTTTTGGAAAGTTAAATAAATCGTATATAAGAAAAACATCATAAAAATAAATCATCATAACAACAGAAAAAAAAATTAATTAATTAAATAAACACTCGCAAATAAAATTATGAATGATTTGATACAAAACCAAGATTATCAAGATTTGCTAAAGAAATTGGGAGATACTTATCTAACAGGAAGAAAACGTGTTTTACAAGCCATCAATTCCGAAGTGTTACTTACTTATTGGGAAATGGGTAGATATATTGTAGAATATGAGCAAAAAGGTAAAATAAAAGCAGAGTATGGTAAAAAAATACTTATTCAATTAGCAAAAGACCTTAAAATTCAATATGACAAAGGATTTAGTCGTAGTTATTTGGTCTATATTCGTTTGTTTTATATTCGTTATCCAAAAAGTGAAACATTGTTTCACCAATTGAGCTGGTCGCATTATTTCGAGATTTTAAAAATTGATGATGAGTTTGAACGTAGTTTTTATGAAAAACAAGCCATTCTTGAAAAATGGAGTATTCAAGAATTACGTAGGCAAAAAAAAACCGCTCTTTTTGCACGTTTGGCTTTGAGTAAAGATAAACAAGGAATTTTAGATATGGCAAAAGAAGGATTTGTGCCTAATCAGGAAAATGATATTATCAAAGACCCTTTTGTATTTGATTTTCTGGGTATAGAATTACCTCAAAAATTGAAAGAAAAAGATTTAGAAAAAAAATTAATGGAGCATCTACAAATTTTTTTACTTGAATTAGGAAAAGGATTTACTTTTGTGGGCAGGCAATACAGAATTGTAGTAGATAATACAGAATATTTTGTGGATTTGGTTTTTTACCATCGAATTTTAAGGTGCTTTGTATTGATAGACCTTAAAATAAATGAAGTAAAGCATTATGATGTAGGTCAAATGAATTTTTATCTCAATTATTTTAGTGTTGAGGAAAATATAGAAGGTGATAATGAGCCTATCGGAATAATACTTACTACCGAAAAAAACAATGTAGCTATAGAATACGCATTAAGAGGCATTACAAATAGACTTTTAGTAGCCAAATATCAACTTTATCTTCCCGATAAAGAATTACTTATGCAAAAAGTAAGAGAAATTTTAGAAACATAGTTTTGTGTAAGCATAAAAAAACGGCCTAAAAAATGACCGTTTTTTTTATTTTTACATCTATTTTAAAAAACGAATCAAAGCAATTTCAATCGCTAAAAATACCAAAACAACCATCAACATATATTTCCAAAGATTGTATTGAATATTTTTATCTTTGAATGTCTGAACGAAGTTTTTTGCTTTTTGAATATCATAAATTTGAACATTCTTTTGATTGGCAAATCTATTTTGTAATTCTTGAGGCGTATAAAAATTAATGTCTGATTCTATTTTATCATAATTCAAAGCAATAATATTTTCAGTTGTATTATTCAATCGCAATTCATAAAAACCTGCTTCTGTAATTTGCTCAGGCAATTCTAAGGTCAATTCATCATCTTTTAATATTTGTGTTGGTACATATTTTTGTTTGTCTTTCACTAACTCAAATTGTTGATTTTTTTGACGTTTATTTACTTTTAATTTGATGGTTTTTTCTGAAAAATAATAATTCAATCTTTCTGAATTTGATTTACTCAAAGCCGCAATTTTATACATCAAAGGCACAAAAATAGCGTGTTTTCCTAAGTTAGAATAATTGATTTGTAAAGGAGTTTGAGATAAATAAACCATTCCATTTCCCACCAAAAAACGACTCATTACAGGTTGTTTTGTTTTTGATTTTAATAAATTTTCACCTGTATCTGCCCATTTCAAAACCGCATTTGTGTACGGCATTGTGAGATTTTGAGGAATTTTCTCAAATATTCCTCTAAAAAAAGGTTGTTGAATATCAGGCGGTAAAAGTTCCGCACTCGTGCCTGTACGCAGAGAATCCGTCTCAACACTTTTGATATTACCAATATTCAATTTCCTTAAAAAATCAATAAAAATACCATTTGGTTTTTGAGGCGGATATATCAACAAACTGCCACCTTTTTGCACAAATTGCTGTAATTGATTCGAAGTTTCGCCTTCGATATTATTCACTTCATCTAAAATTAGTAGTTCTGCTTTTTGTAATTTATCATTATCTAAATTATTGATATTCAATTTTTTATGAGAAAAAACACTTTCATTTTGATAAACACTTTCAATAAAATTAGTTGTATTTTTTTCAAATAATTGTATAATTTCGATAGTAGGTGACGCATTCAAAGTAAAGAAAAATTCATTATCAAAAGTAATTGGATAATCTTCAAAAACAATTCTACCTTTCTTTTTTCCACCTTCGGTTATCGTAAAATTAAAAGTAGTTTGTGCAGTGCTATTTGCCGCAATATTCAAAGAAGCCGTCGAAACTTGTTGTTCATTCAAATACAATTTCAAAGACAAATTATTGACCGCCTCTGTTTTATAATTTTTGATTCTGATATTGATTTGATTAGTTTCTAAGGCTTTCACAAACGGATTTTCTAACCACAAAGAATCAATGGCAATATTAGGCGTTTTTTCGGCACGCAAAGGCACAAAATAATATTGTTGAGTGGTATCCAATTTGAGTTTTGACAAATCGCCTACGGTTGATTTTTGAAAATCAGAGAACCAAAAAATTTGATTCTTACGATTGGGCGAATAACGATTGATAAGGTTATTTTGCCTTTGATTTACCAAATTAAGATTACGATAAGTGCCTGACAAACGAAGTTTTGCAAGTCTATCCGCAATTTTTTGAGTAGTAGAAGGATATTGTTCAATGTTTTCAAATTGATTGGTTAATAATTGAAATTGCATCGATTTTGGATATACTTTTATCAAATCTTGTGCATACCTGATGCCCAAATCCAAGGCTTTTTCATTGCCGAT
Organism: Cytophagia bacterium; assembly: GCA_004294005.1. Lineage (GTDB taxonomy): Bacteria > Bacteroidota > Bacteroidia > Cytophagales > Microscillaceae > RDXZ01. Next base: position 7,202 of record RDZP01000090.1, on the reverse strand, counting down.
TTCATTTTGCATACTGAACGAGTTATCCAAATAAATACTTGCCAAATTACCTGCATTTTGAATATTTTTACGATTTGGACTTGGTATAAAAGGTTGTGCAAATGCCAATACCAAAAAAACAATCGCACCAATTCTACTCAATAAAATCAACCATTCACGTATGCGTTTATAAGTTTGTGTTTCTGCTTTTACTTCTTTTAATAGTCTTACTTGACTAAAATAGATAGTTTTTACACGCCTAAAATTTAATAAATGAATTAAAATTGGTAGAGCAATGGCTAACAAAGCCCATAAAAATTGAGGATATACGAATTGCATAAATAAATAATTGACTTATCAAAAGTAAGATAGTAAATGCAAAATTATACTATTTATATGAAAAAAAAGATTTTTTTTTAATTTTTTAAGATTTTTTTTTGTCTGTCTTCGTTTATGTTCTCATAAGCGAACTACATTTTTCTTAAATCCACGTTGTTTACATCAGTTTTATCAGTGTTCTATCATTTTGGGATGTTAATAAAATTGATTTTCAAATGCTGATTTTATTTTTTGATATATTTTAATTATTCAAATTTTAGTTAAATATTTGTTATAAAAAACTATTTTGTTAAAAAATACGTATTTTTGTTAGGATGTTCTATTTTGTTGTCTAATTGATAGATTAATAACATTAGTAAAATGAATAAAAAACGAATTTTTTTGATTATCACTACTTGTGCTTTTGCGTTGATAGGGCTTGTAGTATTGCAAGTGGTTTGGGTAAAAAATGCGATAGAATTACGGACTTCACAACTCAATCATCGCATTAGACTTGCTTCTTATGATGTGATTTTTAAATTGAGGCACGATTCTATTACAAAAAATAATATCCGACAAACTGTTGCTGAAAATAACGGAAAAAAATTAGTGGTTAATTTGAATAAGATTGATAAATTAAAAATGGATTCTATTTTAAAAAATGAATTTAGATTTCATCAATTAAGCGATTTGCAATATAGTTTCGAATTAATTGATAAAAAATATAAATCTTATACAAAAAGTTGTGTTGATGATAAAAGTGGTAATAAAGCACACGCTTGGTGTTTAGACAAATTATTTAGACCTCAAAAAGTAGAACTAAGAATTGCATTTCATAATTCTAATGAATTTGTGTATGCAAAAATGAATGGAATGATGCTTTCCTCAACAGGTTTGGTTTTATTGGTAATTACTTGTTTTGGTTTGACTTTACAAACTATTTTTAAACAAAAAAAATTATCTGATATGACCACCGATTTTATCAATAATATGACACACGAACTCAAAACGCCTATTTCTACCATTTCTTTAGCAAGCAATATGTTAAGAAAACCTTTGATTTTGGATAAACCTGATAAAATCATTCATTTTTCTGCTATCATTCATGAAGAAAACCAAAAATTACAGGCGCAAGTTGAGCAAGTTTTACATTTAGCAAAATTAGAAAAAGGAGATTTTAAACTCAATAAAATTCAAGCAAACATTCATCAAGTGATTCAAGGGGCAATTGATACATTGGATTTGCAAGTAAAAACAAGAAACGGAAAAATAAAATGTTATTTGAATGCGTTACAAGTCAATTTAATGGCTGATGTTACACATTTGACCAATGTTATTTCTAATTTATTAGACAATGCCAATAAATATTCACCTCAAAAACCTGAAATTATTATCTCTACACACAACAAAGAAGATGGAATTGTAGTAGCAATTGAGGACAAAGGAATAGGAATGAGCAAAGACAAACAAAAGCACGTTTTTGAAAAGTTTTATCGTGTTACAAACGGAAATGTACATGATGTAAAAGGTTTTGGATTGGGTTTAGCGTATGTAAAATTAATGGTTGATGCACATAAAGGGCAAATTCAAATACAATCAGAATTAGGAAAAGGAAGTAAATTTGAAATATTTTTGCCTTTTCAATAAAATTACCATTATAAATTTAACTGTGCAGTAAAAAAAACATTGAGTAATCAAGTACTCATTTTTATACAAAATAAATAAAAAATTATATGAAAAAACAAGGATTTATTCTTCTGGCAGAAGATGATAATAATTTGGGCTTCCTTCTAAAAGAATATTTAGAAATGGAAAATTTTGAAGTGAAACTTTGTAGAGATGGTGAAGAAGCAGAAGAAGCATTTTTTAAACAAAAAAGAAAAATAGATATATGCGTATTTGATGTAATGATGCCAAAAAAAGATGGCTTTACATTGGCAAAAACCATCAGAGAGAGAGACCAAAAAATACCTATTTTATTTTTGACTGCAAAAACTTTGAAAGAAGATAAAATTGAAGGTTTTGGATTGGGTGCTGACGATTATATTACAAAGCCTTTTAATGAAGAAGAATTAGTACTACGTATCAAGGCAATTCTTAAAAGAGTACAATCAGCAACTACACCACCTAACTTTTTTGTATTAGGAAAATATCAATTTGATTATGATAGACACGAACTTATTTTTGAAAATAATATCGTCAGACTTACCTCAAGAGAAAGTGATATTCTAAGACAGTTGGTGTTAAAAAGAGATACAGTATTAAGACGAGAGGACGCTCTGATTGCTATTTGGGGTGAAAATGATTATTTTCATGGACGTAGTTTTGATGTATTTATCACTAAACTAAGAAAATATTTGAAAGATGATGAAACCATTAGAATCGAAAATATTCATGGTGTTGGATTTATGCTTACAGATAAATTAGATTAAATTTAGATATTTTTTGTTCAATTTATTTGTTTTTAATAAAAAAAAATACTAATTTTGCACCGTTTTTTTAGAAACAATATTCTTTTGAATTAAATTAAATATCAAAAAAAATGTCTATTTCAGCTCAAGACGTAAATAAATTACGCACAATGACAGGTGCAGGTATGATGGACTGCAAAAAAGCTTTGACAGAAGCCAATGGTAATTTCGAAGAAGCAATAACTATCTTACGCAAAAAAGGACAAAAAGTATCAGCCAATCGTGCTGACCGTACCACCACAGAAGGTGCAGTACACATTCATTTGAATGATGATGCAACAGAAGGGGTAATTATTGCGTTAGGTTGTGAAACTGATTTCGTAGGTAAAAATGAAGACTTTTTAAATTTAGGTAAAGAAATATTGGCTTTGGCTGTAGCACAAAAACCTGCCAATAAAGAGGCTTTACATTCATTGACTATCAAAAATTTGACAGTAGCAGATTATATTACTGAATATGTAGGTAAAATCGGTGAAAAAATTGAAGTTACTAATTATGAAGTATTGAAAGCAGAAAAAGTAATTTCTTATTTACACTCAAACAATAAAGTAGGTGTTTTGGTAGGCTTTACAGGCGTAAATGGAAAAGATATTAATGAAGTAGGAAAAGATGTAGCAATGCAAATTGCAGCAATGAAACCTGTTGCATTGGATAAAGAAGGTGTAGATGCAAGCATCTTAGAAAGAGAAATTGAAATTGGCAAAGACCAAGCAAGACAAGAAGGAAAACCTGAAGCAATGTTAGAAAAAATTGCAATGGGTAAATTAAATAAATTTTATGAAGACTTTACTTTGTTGAATCAAAAATTTGTAAAAGATAATGGCATCACAATCCGTCAATTATTACAAAATACAGAAAAAGGATTAGTAGCAAGTGGATTTTTTAGAATTTCTATTGGCTAATTTTTATACTTAGTATAAATTACTTAAAATGAACCAAAAAAAACCAACATTTTTTATAAATGTCGGTTTTTTTTATCTTTTTTTGTTAATTTATAAATATTTGTTAATTTATTTCGTAATTTTGAGTATTCAATTTATGAATAATAAAAAATCTATTCTATATCTAAAAAAACTATGTTTAAAAAATATAAAAAAATTTTCTTTTGGCTAAAATGGATAGGGATATTTGTTTTATTCTCATTTTGTTTTTTACTTATCAACGAATGGTATATTATTAGTAGCACAAAAGAGTTTTTGTTTGATGACATCAAAAAAATACCTCAAAAAAAAGTAGGATTGATATTAGGCACAAGCAAAAAAGTAAAAAATGGCTATCAAAATTTATTTTTTAAATATAGAATAGAAGCTGCTGTTGCATTATACCAAGCCAAAAAAATAGAATATATTATTGTTAGTGGTGATAATAGAACTTCGGACTATAACGAACCAAAGGATATGAAAAAAGCATTATTACAGCATAATATTCCAGAGAAAGCAATTTATTTAGATTATGCAGGCTTTAGAACCTTAGATTCTGTCATTAGAGCCTCTAAAATTTTTGGACAAACTTCTTTTACCATCATTTCGCAGGGTTTTCATAATGAAAGAGCCGTTTTTATAGCACAACAAAGAGGCATCAAAGCAATTGGTTTTAACGCCCCAGATGTAGGTTGGTATTATGGTTTTAGGACTTATTTTAGAGAACGCTTTGCACGATTACAAACATTTATTGATATTTTTTTAATTAATAGTCAGCCTAAATTTTTTGGTGATATTATAGAAATTGGAAAAGTTGAACAAACAGAATAAATAATTTGAAATGAGAAGAAAGACCTATTCTTCTTTTACCAATTTTTTATTTCTTGTTTGTTCAAATCATATAATTTGATACACTAAATTATTGTTTTTTTAGAGTTGTTAGTTGTTTTGAGTTCGTTTGTAATAGATTTTTCACTTGAGAATCCATCATTGATAAAATAAAAATGACAAGTAAAGTCTTATTTTTTTTTAATTCAAATCGTCATTTCTTTCGTCGTGCCTCGTAACCTTATCTACACCATCTATCAATTTTAATCTTTCCACCAAAATATCCAAATGCTCTTGGTCACGCACATACAACTTGATATGCCCATAAAAAATTCCTTCATCTTTTAAGCCCATATCCAAAGAGGCAATATTGACCTGCAAATCTGTACTCAAAGCCAAAGTAACATCACGAATCAAACCTGTTCTATCATTGCCTTCTACATCTAAATCAACTAAAAACATTGTATTTTTTTGAGATGACCAAACGGCACTAATCACTCTATAACCATAATTGGAAAGCATATTAGTAGCATTAGGGCAATCTGTACGATGAATTTTTACACCTTCTGACATAGTAATAAACCCAAAAATAGGATTACCAGGCACAGGATTACAACATTTTGATAGCGAATAGTCCATACCTGAATTATTTTCACCAACAATTAACAATCCTTTTTTACTTTCGGCTTTTTTCTCCTCTGCTGGCATACTTGCTTTGGTTTTGGCAAGTTCTGCGGCTCTATCTTTGTCTTGTTTGTATTTTTCAAATTTATTGATGGTTTTTGTATTGACATATCCTTTTCCTACATCAAAAAAAACATCAGATAAGTTTTTATATTCTAAAAAATCCTTAAAAATATTAAACATAGTATCAGAAACCTCCAACTTGAATTGCTTTAATTTTTTCTCGATAATTTCTTTTCCTTTGTTGATAAACTCCTTTTTTTCATCGCGTATAAATTCCTTTATTTTTTCTTTTGCCTTTGAGGTTACTACAAATTTCAACCAATCTGCATTTGGTTTTGATTGTTTTGAAGTAATAATTTCCACTTGGTCGCCATTTTTAAGTTCATAACTCAAAGGTACTAATTTTTTATTGACTTTGCTTCCCAAGCAAGTCAGACCAATTTCAGAATGAACATCAAAAGCAAAATCAAGAACAGTAGCACCTGTTTGCATTTTTTTGAGTTGTCCATCTTTTGTAAATATAAAAATATCTTCTTTCAAAAAATTTGCCTTAAAAGCACTGATAAATTCTTTGGCTGATAACTGGTCTTCTTTATCTTTTAAATCTCTCAAATAACCTAACCACGAATCCAAACCTGATTCTTTGGTTCTTCCTGTGTTTTTTCCTAATGCTTTGTATTTCCAATGAGCTGCATAGCCTTTTTCAGCAATTTCGTCCATTCTTCCTGTTCTGATTTGTACTTCTACCCAACGACTTTCACCTTTGCTATCTACTTCTTTACTCATTACAGTAGCGTGCAAAGATTCATAACCATTATTTCTTGGTGTAGTTATCCAATCTCTCAATCGTTTTGGATTAGGGTGATAATTATCAGTAACAATAGAATAAACACGCCAACAATCCGATTTTTCATCTTCAGGTTTTGAGTCTAAAATAATTCGAATGGCAAACAAATCATAAATTTCTTCAAAACTTACTCCTTGCGACTGAATTTTGTTCCAAATAGAATAAATAGATTTAGGTCTTCCCACTATTTTTGCCTTAAAACCTGCTTTTTTCAGACTTTCTTCTAATGGAGCGATAAATTCTTTGATAAATTTATTCCTTTGTACTTTATTCTTTTCTAATTTTTCTGCAATATCTTTATAAACATTTGGTAAAGTATATTTCAAATATAAATCTTCTAACTCAGTTTTGATTTGATACAAACCCAAACGATGCGCCAAAGGTGCATACAAATAAATCGTTTCAGAGGCAATTTTAAGTTGTTTATCCTGTCGCATACTCGATAAAGTACGCATATTATGCAATCTATCCGCAATTTTCACCATTATCACACGCACATCATCAGAAAGCGTCAAAACCATTTTCCTAAAATTTTCTGCTTGTTGTGAAACACCCCAATCTGCCAAACTCAAAGTTGGTGAAGTCTGAATTTTTGTAACTCCTTCTACAATCAACGCTACTTTTTTACCAAATTTTCTTTCAATTCCTTCCGTTGTCCATTCTGTATCCTCCACTACATCATGCAAAAGAGCAGCCGCCGCCGCCGTTGGTCCCAATCCAATTTCTTCTACTACAATTTGAGCAACAGCAATTGGGTGAAAAATATAAGGTTCACCTGACTTTCTTCTTGTTCCTTCGTGTGCTTTTACTGCGACCTTAAAAGCTTCCGTAATCAACTGTGCTTCCTCTTTATCTTTAATATGAGGTTGTGCTGATTTACGCATTTTTCTGTATCGATTCAAAATTTCTTTTTTCTCAGCAACAAGGTCAATGTTTTCAATATCAATATCAATTGAGTCCATATTTTTATATTTTAGGTTACTTTTAGTATTTTTAACAAAGATAATTTGAAATTATGAGAATTACAAATTTTTTTATTCAAAAAAAGACAAATTTGGGCGATTACGGGCTATCGTGCAAAGCACAGAGCCAAAAAAGAGAGAAAAAACTCGCAGAGCCTCGTTTTTCTCTCTTTTTGTCTCTGCAATACTG
>RDZP01000203.1 GCA_004294005.1 Cytophagia bacterium | reverse complement strand
TAAAGCTCATCTTCTTTTTTTTATTTATTGTGAGCTTCTTTAACGCTTTTATGTGTACGTTAGTAGCCACGGCGGGCTACCGAAGGTTTTGTTCAACATTAGGTTTGGCATTATTGGGGCAGATGGGATAAGCCTCAACATTTTGTTCTTTATTTAGCTTCAGTTCCAGCTCCACGTTATAAATTTGGCTTATTAATAAAACATCAGCATATTGCAATTATTAACTTTGGTTATGGGCCAACGAATTTTAAATACCCAAACTATAGCCATCCCCATTTTTGTTGGTAGCAAGCATAACCAACGGCAATAACATAACAACATAAAAAATGCAAGACATACTATTTGACTTTATATCAAAATACATTTCACTAACAGAGGATGAAAAAAATGAAATACTTTCGTTTGATATATTTCGCTCTGTTAAGAAAGGAACTATTTTACTCAAAGAAGGACAAAAATCGAAAGATGAATATTTTGTGCTAAAAGGATGCATACGGAAATATTATATCATAGATGGCGAAGAAAAAACTACCGCCTTTTTTACAGAAATGGACGCCTTAACACCTCATTGTGCAATAAATAATACTCCGTCCGATTATTTCGTAAGTTGCGTAGAAGATACTATATTAACGGTTGCAAGCACAGATTTAGGGATTGAATTATTTGCTAAATTTCCAAAATTTCAGGACATGTGTAGAATATTGTCGGAAGAGTTGGTAGCCAAACAACAAATTAATTTTGATGAGTTTAAAATTTCCTCGCCCGAACAAAGGTATTTAAGCTTAATCCAAAAAAGACCAGACCTTATACAACGTGTACCACAACACCAATTAGCTAGTTTTTTAGGCATTAAACCACAATCATTAAGCCGACTAAGGGCAAGGATTGTTGAAAAAAAGAACTAAAACGCATTTCTTAACTTAAGTGAACAAATTTAAACAACTTTCCAATCTACTTTTGCAATATCAATTAACAATAAAAAAAAGATATGCAAAAGAAAATTTTATGGATTGGGCTTGTTTTAGTATTAACAAGCAGTTTACAGGTAAATGCACAAGGTGCCAAAACAGACAGTACTTACAAAAAGTGGTTTATTGGGAGTTCACTGTTTATGCTAGGAAATTTTGATAAAACAAACAACCCTGAGTATATTCAATTAAATTTAGGTTATAGAATAACACCTAAAGATGTTCTTTCTTTGGATTTTAAAAGATCTATATATGCTTGGCCTTTAGGTATAGCTTTAGGGTCATCCTCATTTGATAAACCAGGTGAAGGCTATCCAGGCCATGCCCGCATACTTGCACCTACGGTGGGATACCAACGTTTTTTGTGGAAAGGCCTTTTTACATCTGTTCATGCATTAAATGCTTTTGAAAAGTATATGGATAAGGATAAAAAAAAGATTGGAAATGGTTATACCTTATATCTAAATTTCCATGTGGGTTACCAGTTCAAGTTTTTTAAAAATCGATTCTTTTTTGAACCAGCTATTGCTTGCAGTTATTGGCCTGTAAGAACGGGTGTTCCTGAATCTTTTAAAGCCGTAGAAAAAAAGTGGGAAAACTCCGTTTTTCAACCAGGTCTTAATTTCGGGTATAATTTTAATTTTAAAAAGAAAAATTAAATGACTAATACCATAAAAAAAATCGGAATTTATTCTGCATTATTACTGCTTGCTGTATTTCTTAATGCGTGTGGTATCGGCCAGGCCTATGTTACCAACCACAATCAAAACGCCACAGAGGTACACCTAAGCGGTAATAATTTTAAAGTAATTGATCGGGTTAGCGGAAGTTCAGAGCAGGTTTATGTATTGGCAATTGGTGGGATAAACAAAAGGCAAGTGTACGAAAATGCGTATGCAACGATGATGAAGAATGCCAACTTGCTGAATAGTTCCAAAGCCATAATCAATGTAATGACCGAAGAATACTGCAGTGGTTTTGCCCCTTTCTTTGTTAGAAGAACTATAACGGTGAGTGCCCAAGTAATTGAATTTACGAGGTAAGTTCGAAGATATGGGCTGTGTATTGTTTAAAAAAAGAGCTAAAACGCATTTCTTAACTTAAGTGAACAACTTGTGGTATCTCGCCAATTACTTTTGCAACATCATTTAAAATTAAAAAAAAGATATGCAA
>RDZP01000010.1 GCA_004294005.1 Cytophagia bacterium | reverse complement strand
TGGTGAAGTCTGGAGACTTCTATCAATACAAAATCACAAGTTACGCTTCGCTAAACTTGCGATAGTTTTGATTTTTTTATAGACTTAAGCCAGTTGGGGTTGCAAAATATTATTTCGTTACAACTTTTTTTTACAAAGTTATGACCAGTTGGGTCAATTTTAGCAAATTCAATAATAATATAAACTAAATACTAACGGATACTTATTATCAAAAAAAAGATAAAAACCACTTCAAAATATTACTTCTAAAAAATAAATTATCAATAAATTTAGTTTTTTTATAATTATTGTTTATTTTTGTGAAAAAAATAATTAAATCGAATTAATATTTATCATTATGGCATTTGATATCGAAATGATAAAGCAAGTCTATGCACGCATGAGCGAACGCATTGAGGCTGCTAAAAAATTGGAAGGTCGTGCTTTGACCTTAGCTGAGAAAATTTTATACTCACACTTGTACGAAGGTACACCCAAACACGCTCACAAAAGAGGCGTAGATTATGTAGATTTTGCGCCCGATAGAGTGGCTATGCAAGATGCTACTGCACAAATGGCTTTATTGCAATTTATGTCAGCAGGAAAACCGCAAGTAGCTGTACCAAGTACTGTGCATTGCGACCATTTAGTACAAGCAAAAATAGGTGCAAAACAGGATTTAGATACTGCCAATGTTTCTAACAAAGAAGTATATGAATTTCTTGGCTCTGTTTCTGACAAATATGGTCTTGGTTTTTGGAAAGCAGGTGCAGGTATTATTCACCAAGTTGTATTAGAAAATTACGCATTCCCTGGTGGAATGATGATTGGAACAGACTCACACACGCCTAACGCAGGTGGTTTGGGAATGATTGCTATTGGTGTAGGTGGTGCAGATGCGGTAGATGTAATGGCAGGAATGGCGTGGGAATTAAAATTCCCTAAGTTAATTGGTATAAAATTAACAGGAAAACTATCAGGTTGGACATCTGCTAAAGATGTTATTTTATGGGTAGCAGGTAAATTAACCGTAAAAGGTGGTACAGGTTATATAGTAGAGTATTTTGGAGAGGGTGCAGATTCATTATCAGCTACAGGCAAAGGAACTATTTGTAATATGGGTGCTGAAATTGGTGCAACTACTTCATTATTTAGTTATGACCAAAATATGTATGATTATTTGGCTTCGACAGATAGAAAAGATGTAGCAGATTTGGCAAATCAATACAAAGCAAACCTTAGACCTGATGAGGAAGTAATTGCCAATCCTTCAAAATACTATGACCAAGTAATAGAATTGAACTTATCAGAATTAGAACCTTATGTAAATGGTCCATTTACGCCTGATTTGGCTTGGCCTTTATCAAAATTTGCACAAGCCGTAAAAGATAATAATTATCCTGTAAAATTAGAAGTAGGTTTGATAGGTTCTTGTACTAATTCATCTTATGAAGATTTGACACGTGCAGCATCATTGGCACAACAAGCCGTAGATAAAAATTTGAAAGTAAACGCTGAATTTACCATTACACCTGGCTCTGAAACAGTACGTTTTACCGCAGAAAGAGATGGTATTTTAGATGTTTTTGCTAAAATGGGCGGTGTCGTTTTGGCAAATGCTTGCGGTCCTTGTATCGGGCAATGGGCAAGACATATCGATGACCCTAATCGTGCTAACTCAATTATTACTTCATTTAATCGTAATTTTGCCAAACGCAATGATAGTTATTCAGGAACGCACGCATTTGTGGCTTCTCCTGAAATTGTAACTGCTTTTGCGATAGCAGGTGATTTGACTTTCAATCCAATGACGGATACTTTGACGAATGAAAAAGGAGAAAAAGTAAAATTAGACGAACCAAAAGGCTTAATGGCTCCCCCAAAAGGCTATGCAGTAGGCGATAATGGTTATCAAGCACCTGCAGAAGATGGCTCAAAAGTACAAGTAAAAGTAAGTGAAACCTCTGACCGTTTACAACTTTTAGCACCATTCAAAGCCTGGGAAGGTACAGACTTAAAAGGTTTGAAATTATTGATTAAAGCAAAAGGAAAGTGTACTACTGACCATATTTCAATGGCGGGACCTTGGTTAAAATACCGCGGACATTTGGATAATATTTCTAATAATATGTTGATTGGTGCAGTCAATTCTTTTAACGATAACAAAACTAATTCGGTTAAAAATCAATTAGATGGCACTTATGGTGAAGTGCCTGCTGTGCAACGTGCTTATAAAGCTGCAGGTATCGGAAGTATTGTAATCGGTGATGAAAATTATGGTGAAGGTTCATCAAGAGAACACGCTGCTATGGAGCCTCGTTTCTTGGGTGTACGTGCTATTTTAGTGAAATCTTTTGCACGTATTCACGAAACAAACCTCAAAAAACAAGGTATGTTAGGCTTGACTTTTGCCAATAATTCAGATTATGACAAAGTACAAGAAGATGATAGTATTGATATTTTAGGTTTGACAACTTTTGCAGAGGGAACACCTTTGACTATCGTTTTGAATCATAAAGATGGTTCAAAAGATGAATTTAAAGTAAATCATACTTATAACACACAACAAATCGGTTGGTTTAAAGCAGGTTCGGCTTTGAATTTGATTGGTGGAAAATAAAAAAACTAAATGCCCATAATCACTAAAAATTATGGGCATTTTTTAAAAATTAAAATTAAAATGAGAATATCATATTTTATATCTTTGGTATTGTTTTTTATTATTTTTAATAGCTGTAGAAATAATAATAATGAAGTAGCACCTGTTGACCCGTTTAATATTTCAAAAATACAATTTTTTCAACCGCCAACAACGGCTGCTGTCAATCAAGATATTCGGTTTAGAGCATTAATAGATGCACCAAACGCTTGTGTAGGAAGCACAAGAATAGTAGATAAAAAAGAAGGTTTTACAATTACATTAAAGGGTTATTATACTATGGAGGGAGGGGCAGAAGTTTGTACACAAATACCAATTTTTGTTTCTACAGAGTATATTTTTCGTCCTTCTGTGGCAGGAGTTTATCAATTTAGATTATTTAATAAAATAACCGACCAATATGATATTCATCAAGTGAATGTTCAATAAAAAGTATTTATTTTAAAAAATAATACAGGTTAAAACCACCTAAAGATTAACATTTTTTTAATAATTCTGTTCAATACTTAGTTCTTCTTCAATCCGCGTTGCTTAGATTATCTTCATCAGCGTTCCAAAACCAAGAATGCTGATGAAACTGATTTTCAAACGCTGATTTTATTTTTTTATTTAATTATCGTTGTTCCTTAGGAACTGAAAATGCTTGTTATTAAAAAAAACAAGCATTTTTTTTATTTATATCTCATTTGAATAAAATCAACTATTGCAAAAATTTCATCAAATTTTTATACGATAAATTAAAAAATATCAAATTATTGATTACATTTGCACCAAAATATAATTCAATTTTTTCATTTAAAAGTTCTATTTTACAAATATGATTATTGGCGTACCCAAAGAAATTAAAAACAACGAAAATCGTGTGGGTTTAACTCCCGCAGGCGTAGCAGAATTAAAAACAGCAGGTCATACGGTTTATGTGCAATCAACAGCAGGTGTAGGAAGTGGTTTTGAAGATGCAGAATATATCGAAGCAGGTACAAATATTCTTGCTACCATTGAAGAAATTTATAAAATTGCTGAAATGATTATTAAAGTAAAAGAACCTATTGCAGTTGAATATCCTTTAATCAAAGAAAATCAATTATTGTTTACTTATTTTCACTTTGCTTCTTCAGAAGAATTGACAAAAGCAATGATTGAAAAAAAAGCAGTTTGTTTGGCTTATGAAACAGTGGAAAAAACTGACCGTTCTTTGCCTTTATTGATTCCAATGTCAGAAGTAGCAGGAAGAATGGCAATTCAACAAGGTGCAAAATATTTAGAAAAACCATCAGGAGGCAGGGGAATTTTATTAGGAGGAGTACCAGGCGTAAAACCTGCTAATGTATTAGTATTAGGTGGAGGAATAGTAGGAACACAGGCAGCGAAAATGGCAGCAGGCTTAGGAGCGCATGTAATGATTATGGACGTAAGTTTGGCACGTTTGCGTTATCTTTCTGACATTATGCCTGCCAATGTCGAAACTTTGATGTCTAATAAATATGCCATTGCAAAAGCAATTCAGGTAGCGGATTTAGTAGTAGGTGCAGTATTGATTCCAGGCGCAAAAGCACCACATTTAATTACAAGAGATATGCTTAAATTGATGAAAAAAGGGGCTGTTGTAGTTGATGTAGCCGTTGATCAAGGAGGTTGTATCGAAACTTGTAAACCTACGACACACGAAAATCCAACTTATGTGGTTGATGATATTTTACATTATTGTGTAGCAAATATGCCGGGTGCAGTGCCTTATACTTCAACAGTTGCCTTAACAAATGCTACTTTACCGTATGCTTTACAGTTAGCAAATCAAGGTTGGAAAAATGCTTGTAAACATAATAACGAACTTAAATTAGGTTTGAATGTTGTCAATGGAAAGATTGTTTACAAAGGTGTTGCTGATGCTTTTGGATTGGAATATACACCTGTAGAAGATATATTAAACTAACAAAAATAACAAAATTGATAATAACAATTTATTGATTCTCAATAAATTATTTTTAAAAAACTCTTAAAAATAAGTCAAACTTATCGTTAAGAGTTTTTTTATTAGAATTATTCTAAAAAAATTGACATAAAAAAATTGAATTTTAAAAAATTATATCTACTTTTGAAAAAAAAATACACAATGAAAAAAATATATTATTTTATTTGTCTTATCATTATTTCCTTTTTTACTGCTTGTCAAAATCAAAGCAATCAAACGATTAAAGTTGGTATTTTGCATTCTCTTTCGGGAACAATGGCTATCAGTGAAAAAGATGTAAAAGATGCCACACTTTTAGCCATCGAAGAAATCAATAAAAATGGTGGTATTTTAGGTAAAAAATTAGAGCCGATTGTTGTCGATGGAAAATCAAATTGGGAACATTTTGCTAAGATGGCGGATAGTTTGATTGATAAAGCAAAAGTAAAAGTAGTGTTTGGTTGTTGGACTTCTGCCAGCCGAAAAACTGTGAAACCTGTCTTTGAAAAATACAATCATTTGCTTTTTTATCCTGTACAATATGAAGGCGTAGAAAAATCTAAAAATATTGTCTATACAGGTACTGCTCCTAATCAACAGATTATTCCCGCTGTAAAATGGTTTTTTGATAATGTTGGTACAAAAGTTTTTATCGTTGGTTCTGATTATGTCTATCCTCGAACTGCCAGCCAAGTAATTCAAGACCAAATCAAAATATTAGGTGGCAAAGTAGTAGGTGATGAATATGTGCCATTAGGGAGTAAAGATGTGAAAACAATGGTAGAAAAAATTATCAAAGCAAAACCTGATTTTATTCTCAATAATATCAATGGAGATACAAATGTAGAATTTTTCAAGGCATTAAGGAAAGCAGGTATTACGCCTGAAAAAACACCAACTTGTTCTTTTAGTGTAGCGGAAGCAGAACTAATCTCTATGCAAGTGCCTGATGTGGTGGGTGATTATGCGGCTTGGTCTTATTTTCAAAGTTATCAATCAATAGAAAATACAGTATTTATAAAGAAATACAAAGCCAAATATGGACAAGACAAAGTACTTGATGACCCGATGGAAACAGGTTATTTTGGAGTTTATTTATGGGCTGAATCTGTCAGAAAAGCATCTTCTTTTGAGCCAAAAGACGTTCAAAAACATTTATCAGAATCGAGTTTTTTAGCACCCGAAGGATTGGTCTATATTGACGGTGAAACACAACACACTTGGCGACCTACACGCATAGGAAAAATCAATAGTAAAGGACAATTTGATATTACTTGGGATTCTGAAAAGGCAGTAAAACCTCAACCTTACCCCTCTTCGAGAAGCAAATCAGAATGGGATGAGTTTTTGCTGAAATTATTTCAAGGTTGGGGAGGAAAATGGGCAAAGTCGTAAGTATTTTTTATTTTGACTTGAATAGAAAATATAGACTAATTTTTAAATATTTTTATCAAAAAAATAAGTTTGTTTGAACATATTTTTTGAATAAATTGTTTTAACTTCATCAAATAAAAAATAAAATTATGAGTACAAAAGGACGTGTGTTGGTGGCAATGAGCGGGGGAATTGATAGTTCATTAGCAGCTGTTTTGTTACACGAACAAGGATATGAAGTGGTAGGAATGACAATGAAAACTTGGGATTATGCTTCATCAGGCGGTACAAAAAAAGAAACAGGTTGTTGTAGTTTGGACTCAATCAACGATGCCCGAAATATTGCGGTACAATTAGGTTTTCCACATTATATTTTAGATATTAGAAATGAATTTGGTGATTATGTCATAGACCATTTTACCAATGAATATATTGCAGGCAGAACGCCAAATCCTTGTGTTTTGTGTAATACACATATTAAATGGGATGCATTATTAAGAAGAGCAGATAAATTAAATTGCGATTTTATTGCAACAGGACATTACGCAAAAGTGCGTTATGAAAACGGTCGATATATCATTTCGAAAGGTTTAGACGAAAACAAAGACCAATCGTATGCACTTTGGGGCGTATCACAAGAGAGCTTGAGCCGAACTATCTTTCCGTTGGGTAATTTACATAAAAAAGAAATTTATGAAATGGCAACAGAAAAAGGCTTTGTTGAATTAGTCAATAAATCTGAATCTTATGAAATTTGTTTTATCCCTGATAATGATTACAGAGGGTTTTTGAAAAGACGTTTACCTAATTTAGAAGAAGAAGTCAAAAATGGTGATTTTGTATTAGAAGATGGCACTGTGATTGGTAAACATGAAGGTTATCCTTTTTATACTATTGGACAAAGAAAAGGTTTAGGCATCAGTGTTGGTTATCCTATTTTTGTTACGGCAATAGACAAAGCCAATAATCGTGTTGTGTTAGGAACACAACATCAATTGGCACGCAATGCAATGAAAGTATCGCAACTTAATTTATCAAAATATGATAGTATTATTGGGCGTAATATTGAAACTATTACAAAAGTAAGGTACAATGATGATGGTACACCTGCCTTAATTCATCAAGAAAATGATAGTATTTTTGTTAATTTTCATGAGCCTGTTTTTGCCATAGCACCTGGACAAGCAGCCGTTTTTTATGAGGGCGATGATGTATTGGGCGGTGGTTGGATAATGGAAGCTTTTAATCAAAATTAGGAAAAAATACTTTTTTTAGTCCTTCAAAAACTTACAACTTTTGAAGGATTAAATTGATAAAAAATTTGTTTTGATTATTTTTCTTTTAATAATTGTTCAATTACATTGCTCATATTTTCCACAAAATTATCAGATTGATGAGCATATCCTTTGATATAATAACGTATCTTTCCTTTTTTATCTTATTTCGTTATTTGTGTTCTCATACACAACATTTTAGACATTCTTTTTTATAATCATTTACTAAAAGTAGTGATAAAAAACTGGAAATGCAATTACTTGTTAAAACGAAGCGACAACACAAAACACAATAAAAATAAAAGCAATAACTAAACAAAAATCTTAAAAAAAAACTTATCTTGTTGTTACTATTTAAAAAAATCATTATATTTGCAACCATAAACAATTATTTAAAGATGAAAATTCAAAAGTCATTCGTTTTATTATTAATAACTTACTTTTTAACTCATTTTTCTGCCTTTGCTCAATGTGCGATGTGTAGAGCGAGCCTCGAAAACTCAATGAGCAATGGTGATAATTTAATAAGAGGTATTAATTATGGTATCATTTATTTGGCTTCTGCTCCTTATTTAGCCATTGTTGTCGTGATTTATTTCTGGTACAAAAATAGTAAAAAAAATCAAAAAAATTATGTCCAACATATCGAAACAACAAGCCATCTTTCAGGAAAAATGCCCACGTTGTAGAGAAGGAAAGGTTTTTAAATATCCTATTCTTCATTCTAAATTTATGGTAATGAATGAATATTGCGAAAAATGTCATCAAAAATTTGATATTGAACCCGGTTTTTACTTTGGTGCAATGTATATCAGTTATGCTTTTTCGACGGCATTATTTGTAGGAATGTCTTTGGCGATTTTTATTTTATTAGGTCAAGATACGCCTTTATGGTATTATATCGTGGCTATCGTAACATCAAATATTGTTATTTTGCCTTTTTCATTCAGGTATTCACGAATTTTGATGTTGCATTGGTTCGGAGGCGTGAGTTATAGAGGGAAAAATAGTGAAAGTTAATGTTGTAGAGTAGCCCAAATTTTTATTTATTCCTTTGTTTAATATTTTTTATAAATCATAATTTTGATAATTTTTTATTATGGCAACAATCACCAATACTTATGCTCCAATTGATAGTTCAATGATTGAAAAGGAAACTTTGAGAGTATTCGAATTACAAAAAAAATACACAGAAACGCTGCGTCTTTCTACTGCACAAGAGCGAATCAATCAATTAAAAACATTAAAAAGTACAATTTTAAATTATAGAGATGAAATTCATCAAGCAGTGTATGCTGACTTTAAAAAATGTTCAGCAGAAGCAGATTTAGGTGAAATTTTTGGCGTTTTGAGTTCTATTTCTCACGCAATCAGACATTTAAAAAAATGGATGCGTCCTAAAAATGTGCCTACGCCATTGCCAATGTTTTTATCAAAAGGAAAAATTTATGTAGAGCCAAAAGGAACTTCTTTGATTATTGCTCCTTGGAATTATCCATTTCAGTTGGCGATAGACCCTCTTGTGTATGCGATTGCCGCAGGTTGTACCGCTGTTGTAAAACCTTCTGAAATGACTCCTAATACATCAGCAATGATGAAAAGAATGTTGTCATCTATCTTTAATGAAAATCAAATCGCAGTCTTGGAAGGTGATGCTAATATTGCACAAGCATTGTTAAAACTACCTTTTGACCATATATTTTTTACAGGAAGTCCGATGTTAGGAAAAGTTGTAATGCGTGCCGCTTCCGAACATCTTACGTCTGTAACCTTAGAATTAGGTGGCAAATCACCTGTAATTGTAGATGAAAATACAAATATAAAAGATACAGCCCAAAAAATTATTTGGGGAAAATTTTTTAATTGCGGACAAACTTGTATTGCACCTGATTATGCGTTAGTAAACGAAAAAATTGCACCTGCACTCATTGAAGAACTCAAAAATCAAATCCAAACTTTGTATGGAAAAGAAGTATTAGATTCTAATGATTATCCAAGAATTGTCAATCAAAGACATTTTTTGAGAATTAAAAATTTATTGGACGAAGCACTCCAAAAAGGAGCAAAAATTGCCGTTGGCGGTACATCAAAACCCGAAGAAAATTATATTGCTCCTACCATTATCACTAACGCAAACAATGAAATGCAAGTAATGCACGAGGAGATTTTTGGACCTATTCTGCCTTTGATTACGTATAAAAATACAAAAGAAGCCTTAGATTTTATCAATCAAAAACCAAAACCTTTGGCTTTGTATATTTTTAGTAAAAGTAAAGATTTTCAAAACGAAGTCATCAAAAATACTTCTGCAGGTGGAACAGCGATTAACGAAACGTTGGCACATATTTCTAACCCTGATTTACCTTTTGGAGGAGTGAACAATAGCGGAATCGGAAAAACACATGGTTATCACGGATTTTTGGCTTTCTCTAATGAAAGGTCTGTTTTAACGCAACGAATAGGTTGGACAACTTTGAAAATGTTTTATCCACCTTATACAACGAAAAAGAAAGGTTTGATTAATAAAATTAGTAAATTTACATAACAAATGAGTACATTAAAAATTGGCGATAAAGCACCTGTTTTTGTATCAAAAGACCAAAATGGTGATGAAATCAGCCTTGAAAGTTATTTAGGAAAAAAAGTAATTTTATATTTTTATCCCAAAGACAATACTTCGGGTTGTACTGCACAAGCCTGTAATTTGAAAGATAATCATACAATATTAGAAAAAGAAGGTTATGTAGTGTTAGGGGTAAGTCCTGATAATGAAAAATCGCACCAAAAATTCATTCAAAAATATGAATTACCTTTTACTTTGATTGCTGATGTAGATAAATCTATCAATGAATTGTATGGCGTTTGGAAAGAAAAATCTATGTATGGCAAAAAATATATGGGAACTGCTCGTACTACTTTTGTGATAGATGAAAATGGAATAATTACCAATATTATTGATAAGGTAAAAACCGCAGAACATACTGCTCAAATTATAGAAATTGAGTAAAACTCTGATTGTCGAAAAATTAGAAATAAAATTAAAATAATTGTAGGTAATTATTGAGTTTGGACAAGGTACAAATTTAAAAAGAGAGAAAAAACAAGGTATTCCAAAGTTTTTCTCTCTTTTTTGGTATTACAATATTGGTCTATAATTTCAGGCTTACTGAAGCCATTTTACCTTTTTTTAATGCACTCTGTCTTTTCGTATTTCCAAATTTTGTAGAATGCTTGCTTCTGCTTCTAACATTTCTTCAAATCTTTTTTCTACTTCTTGTTTTGGTGAATATTCTTTTGCTAATTCGATAAAATTAACATAGTGATTTGCTTCGGAAATCATCAATTCGTGATAAAAACTTTTTAGGTTTTCGTCTGCAATATGCAAAGAAAGCAATCTAAAACGTTCACAACTTCTTGCTTCAATCAAAGCATTGATAAGAAGTTTATCCATTAGTCTTTGGTTGGGCGTTCCATTTTTTCGTTCCAAAGTCAATAGTTGTAATACATAGTCATCTTTTCTTTTTTGTGTCAATGCAATATTTCTTTTTTTCATTTCCTTCAAAACCATTCTAAAATGTCCCCATTCTTCTGTAACAACAGGCGTAAGCACTTCAACTAATTTTTCTAATTGTGGATAATGCACAATCAAAGAAATACAACTTGATGCTGCTTTTTGTTCGCAAAAAGCGTGGTCAATTAAAATTTCTTCTATGTTTTTTTCTGCAATATCTACCCATCGAGGGTAACAATCAGCAAACAAATATCTGAACATTTTTAGATAAACTTATACATTTTAATCATTTTTTGATGTAAAATATATAAGTTTTAAAGTATTTTAAAAAATAAATAAGAAAATATTTACATTTTATAAGAAAATCACTTATTTTTGCTCAAATAAAAAACATAGATGAAAAGCCTTAAAATTCGTTTAGAACTCAATAATAAGCAAAAAACACTTGCACTCAAACACGCAGGTGTGGCAAGACACGCTTATAATTGGGGACTTGATGTATGTAATAAAGCTTTTGAAAACAAAGAAAAACGACCTACAGGCATTGATTTGCACAAAAAATTAGTAGCAGAAGTAAAAAGTAAATACGATTGGTATTACGAAGTTTCGAAATGCGCACCACAACAAGCCTTGCGAGATTTGGATACAGGTTTTCAAAGATTTTTTAAAAAAGTTAGCAAATATCCAAAATTTAAGAAAAAAGGAAGAAAAGATAGTTTTTATTTAGAGGGAAATATTGAAGTCAAAAAAAATCGCATTAAATTACCTCATTTTGGTTGGATAAAATTGAGTGAAAAAATAAAAGATGTAAAAAATATCAAAAATGTAAGCATTTCAAGGCAAGCAGATTTTTGGTTTGTGAGTTTTAAAATGGAACATCAAACACAAAAAATTAGATTCAAAAAACATAGTTTTGTTGGTGTTGATTTGGGCATAAAAACCTTAGCAACTTTATCGAATGGAATGACTTTTGAAAATCGCAGACCTTACAAAATTTATAAAAGAAAGTTAAAAATTGAGCAAAGAAAATTATCTAAAAAGTTTCAAAAAGGCAAAAAAGAGCAATCAAAAAATTATTACAAACAACAAAAAATAGTAGCAAAATTACATTATAAAATTGCTTGTATTCGTGAAGATGCTTTACACAAATTAACGTCTTATCTTTCCAAAAACCACGAAAAGATAGCCATTGAGGACTTAAATGTGAAAGGCATGAGTAAAAATCACAAATTATCGAGTGCGATTTTAGATGGTGGATTTTATGAGTTTCGCAGGCAATTAACTTACAAATGCGAATGGTATGGTTCAAAATTAGTAGTAGTCAATCGTTTTTTTGCGAGTTCCAAAATATGTTCAAATTGTGGGCATAAAAAGGAAAATTTAACCTTAAAAGACCGTGTTTATCATTGTGAAAAATGCGGTTTGAGAATAGATAGAGATTTGAATGCAAGTGTAAATCTTGCTAAACAAGTGGTCAGTTAGCCCACTCTGCGGAGCGTCGAAACACCCAAGCCGAACGGCAAGGGGACGCAATGAAACAGGAAGTAAACAGCAAATGTATAAGTTTGTGTAAGTTTTATGTAACGGTCGGTGGCTAATTTAAGGTTTAACATATTCGTTGCTATTCAATTTATAATCAAAGTGCAAAGATAGAGAAATACGTGCATAAAAAAAAGATAAAAATAGACTGATTTTTTTTAGGAAAATAAAATTTTTTACCTACTCAAATACAAATTTTTTCTTCCTATATTTTGAGAAAAACATCATATATGATTTTTAAACCATTCTTGCACCTGTTCCAAAGTTTGTTCACCTGATGCGACAGAAATAGTGAAATTGATGAGCAAATCTTCGTCTGCTTTTATTTCTACTTTATTGAGAAGTAAAAAAATAATAGATGTTTGTAATCCTGTCCTTTTGTTCCCATCTTGAAAAATATGGTTACAAATGATATTAAACATATAAACGCCTGCTTTTTGATAAATTTCAGGATAAATCGACTCGCCAAACATTTCAGCGGTAACAGCTTCGATGAGATAATCCAAATTTTCTTCGTGCAAAAAATTATCAGGTGGGATAAAATTACCACCAAATACTTTCACTTGATTATGATTAATGGCTATGATTTGCTCTTTTGTAAGATATTTCATTATGCCAACGCCTCCCACACTTTTTCATATTTTTTATTGGTTGTTTCGATTAACAAACTAAATTCATCTTGTTTTTCATCTTCTTTTTCTTTGGTAAGTTTTGCAACGAGTTCCGCCACTTGTGCTAATTTTTCATTAGGCAAAGTATTTATTTTTGCGATAAGTTGTTCTTTATTGAATGTTGTCATAATTTTAAATATAATTATATATTGATTTTTTAACGGACAAAATTAGTGAATGGTATTTTTATTATCAAAAAAAATTATATTGATTAGAAATTGAATTTTTGAGAATTATATTAAAACGATAAAAATAGATTGATTTTCTCCTAAATTTTGGATACTATTCTTTTATAGCATTTTCTATTATCTCATTTATTTCTTGTTGCTTGGCTTCTATTGCCAAATCCACCAAGTTTTGGGCATCTATTTGCGTTTTTATGCGTAATACGATTTCGTTTTGTTTGGTTTCTTCCCAATCTGGAATAGGAAAATGTTGAATTTGGCTTGGAAAAATATTAGTATTATTTCCTAAACCTTTTTTGTGCATATAAACTAAATATTGAAAGAAATCACTCCGAAAATAATAATAAGCAAGTAGCACATTATAATTTATCAATCTTATTCGTTGCGTAAAGTCAGCAAAAATAGCGTTTATTTCTTCATCTTCAATTAATGCAACTTTTCCAATAGTACCCTCGCCAGAACGTGCTAACAAAATATTACCCTTTTTAACTATTTTCTTTATGTTATTTAAAGCATATTCTTCTGAAACTTTTTTACAATCTTCCTCCTCAAAAGCATACGTTTTAATATTTGACATAGCAATATAAAAATATTCTCCTTCATCATCATAATCGTTTGGGGAAACACTTTGCCCCAAAACAATAGGTTCATCAATAAAGTCTTTTATATTTCTTTTTGTTTTAGAACACAAAAAACTATATAAATATTTTCCTGCTTTATTATGAAATCTTAAACCCATTCTACAATCAATGTTATTGGCAAATTCAGATAAACTTGAAAAGAATATTTTTTGCTGTTTCAATTTCTCAAATTCTTGCCAATCAAACCCAAATTCCTCCCCAAAAACCTGATTAATAATATCCAAAGGCTTTAATTTTGAGTTTTTTAATCGCTCAATTTCAGTTTTTAGTTGATTTATTTTCATCAATATAGTATCATTATGTTTTTCCAAACTATCAATAATATATTTAGAAAAACGAATGGATTTTATATCATCTTCTTTCAAAGTTGGATATCCTTTCCCTTGTCGAGAAACAGCATTTAATTGATTAAAAAATAATGTTCTCAATGCAAAATATAAAATTTCTGCATTTACCTTTGGTCTGATATGAATAAATGCTTTTGTAAAAAATACGTTTTCATTTTCTTTATCAATAAAAACTATTTTATTTAAATAAGGTCTTATCTTAGAAATTAAAATATCTCCTTTCAATGGTTTTATGATATCACCTTTTCAATTTTTTTGAATAAATTTTCATTTTCTTCATTCCTATCCAAAAAAGATAATTTTGTAGGTATTACTTCACCGTTTTTTGATACATCTCCAATTTCTGCATACAAAAATTCTTCTAACTCGTTTAAATTGATAGGTGTATATGAAATAATATCAAAAACTTCTTTATAAGAATAAAAACTATTATTCCCTTTTATAAAAGAGTTTATATATTTAAAATCATTTCTTAGGCTATATTCAGAATTCAAATCTGATAATTTCACCTTAAACCATTTTACTGCCATGATACTTCGTTTCTAATGTAGTCTAAAATTGTGAGAAGATTATTTTTTCGGAGTACAATATCCTTGCTTTTGCGGTGTTCGAGCAAGCCATTTTTTTTGAAATGTTGTAGTAGTTCGTTTTCGGTGCGTTCTGCATATTCATTTTTGAGCAGGTTATTTTGGTAATAGGTTTCAAAAATATGAACAACTATTTTGTGGTCGTTTTCCAATTTTTCGATTTTCTTACTTTTACTTTCAATGATTTTTTTGAGTTTTTCAATTTTTTGTTTGAGGGTTTCATTTTCCTTTTCTGCATATTTTGCTTGTGCTGTGGCAAGTTCTGCGAGGTCAATGGTTTGTTGTTCTTTTTGCTTATGAATATTGGTTTTATATTCTTCCAAAATCTCATTTGTATTGAGTTTGGTAGGTGCGTGTTCCAAGTCGTAAAGGTCGTTTGGCATAGGATTTTCGCCACGTTTGGTTTTTTTGTACCCTACATTTTCAGCCTCAGCCATAAATATATCCAAGTCCAATTCTTTGGTAACTTCCCCAAAAACCCACCAAGCATTATAAAACCCAAAAACGTGTGTATCTTTGTCGTATTTGCTAATATTTTCTATTTCGTCAGCGTATTTGGTTAAGATTTCGGTTATGGTAAGCGTTTTGTATTCCTGCGTGAGATAATCTTTCAAAAAACGATAAATGTTTTGCAAAATATTATCAATGTTATTTTGTTCGATATCAGTTACAACATCTTTCGCCCATTTTTTGTTCAGTTTTTCGTTATTTACAAAATATTTGATATAATCGGTTATGCGTGTTTTGAGCAAACTCCATTCATTCCCGTATTTATCCCAAATTATATTCCATTGTTCTACTTGTTTTTTGGTTTTCTTTTGGGCAAAAAGTAGGCTTGTTTTGGTGCTTGTAAAAGGCTCAAAGGTAATTTGTGGCAGGCTTACTACTGCTTTTACATCAAAATATTTGAAAATAAACATACGAATATATTTATTTTCGGTGGTATCAAAAACGCTTTCAGGCAATACAACGCCCAATCTTCCGCCTTCTTTGAGGAGTTGATAATAACGTTCTATAAAAAGGTTTTCAGAATTTTTTTTGTCGCCAAACACAAAGGTATTTTTTACTTCTCTTTGTGTTTGTGTATCTAAATCTACGCTAAAAGGCGGATTACTTACCACCACATCAAATTTTCCGTTTATTTCTTTGTTGTCATACAAACTATCTGGAGAATTTACTTCTAAAGCACTCATCGCATTATCTTTTACATAATTGCGAAAAGGCAACAAACCATCTTTCACAAAAATATTAGTAGAGCCATCGCCATGCAATATCATATTTACTTTGGAGGCAGTACCCAAATCAAAATTGATTTCAGAGGCATACAAATATTCTTTTGCCCATTTATTTTCTTTATAATCAGGCAAAAACAAATTTTCAAAAGTATCTTTTATTTGTCTACTTGATTTTATTTTGTGCGCTTGTTTGTATTTGAGTTCTTTAGTAATGAGTTTCATGGCTTGCACGATATACGTCCCACTTCCTGCTGATGGGTCTATGATAAAAGGCAGTTCTCTATCTGTATTTAGCCTTTCAATGGCTAAATTGTCTAATTGCAAGGCATACAATAGGAAATCAACAATAGGCGTAGGCGTAAAAAATTGACCTTTGTTTTGTTTGAAGCCATCACGAGTGATACTTTCAAAAAAATCCCCCAAAATATCTGTACCATCTAATGAACTTCTACCTTCCAAAAAAGAAAGATTTTCTAATGCTTGAACGGTATAAGTAAGTTTATTAAGTGGAAATTTATTGCGGTTAATAACGCTATCCTCGTCAATTTTTTGCTGTTCTGATACATTTAGTTGCTCTTTCAAAGCCTTTTTGTATAGTGCATTTACACGATTATATATTTTTTCTTGGCTTTCTATGTTGTTACCATATTGGTATATTTGAAAATCGTATTCTTGTCCGTTTTCTTTTTCATATTCATCTTGTATTTTAGCCAAAATGATATTAACCAAAGAATAAAATATTTCGCTGTCATTTGTGCCACCGCCACCCCAAAGTACATTATGTAAATTTCTGCCCAAACTTTCAATTTCATCTCTGTTTATTTTTTTTCTCAAATCGTGTGCTACATTTCCTTTTGTAAGGGCTTGTTTTTTAGGTTCTCCGTATCCAGCGGTTAAAGTTGTGCCAATCGAGATAAAGCCTTCATTTTCCCAATCTGTATAAGTTTTATATTTTTGAAAATCAATAATAATTGCTTTATCTACGATTTCATTTTCAACCAACTCACAGGTATAGTACACCAAATATTTTACTTTGGTTTTATGGTCTTTTTCTTCTGCTTGCGCTAAGGCAAAAAGTTGTCCTTCTATTTCGCTTTTATCTTTTTCGTATTTTTCGGGTGCTTTTATTTCTATGAAAAAAAAAGGGTTTCCTTGTTCGTCTTTTACCAATGTATCAATTCTTGGATTAAGTTTTCCATGTCCGCCTTTTATGGCATATTCTTTTTCAATTTCCAAATTTTCGGGTTTATATTCTAAATCATTTACAAGCCTATCTATCAAAAAAGCCCTCACAATTTCCTCGTTGCCTGTGAGTGATTTTAGCACTCTATTTTGTTTTATTTTTTCAAAATAAGCGATAGTTTCTTTTTCGAGGCTAATTTTTGCAATTTTATTATTTTGCTTTTCTAATTTGTTTTCTATTAAGTTTGTCCAACTTTGCATATTTTTGGGATATAGGAAATAGTTTTTATAATTACCGCAAAATTAAGAAAAAAATGCTATAATTTTACACAATTATAGCATTTTTTTTCAAAAAAATAAAATTCCTACCTACTCAAATACAAATTTCTTTCTCCATATATTTTCTGAAAAAAGTCATCTTGTAGGCTTTCTATAAAATAAATCGCTTCGCCCGTAGATTTCATTTCAGGTCCGAGTTCTTTATTGACATTTGGAAATTTATTAAAAGAAAATACAGGTACTTTAATCGCATAACCACGCCCCACAGGCACAAAATAAGAAGTAGCAGATTTATCCAAATCAAAATCTTTTAATTTTTTTTCTCCTAACATAATTTTTGTAGCAATGTTGATATAAGGTTTTTGATAGGCTTTGCAAATAAAAGGAACTGTGCGCGAAGCACGTGGATTTGCCTCGATAATATAGACTTTGTTGTCTTTGATAGCAAATTGAATGTTTATCAAACCAACAGTTTCTAATGCTAAAGCAATTTTTTTAGTATGTACTGCAATTTGTTCCATCAACAAAGGACTCAACGAAAACGCAGGCAAAACTGCATTGGAGTCGCCTGAATGTATGCCCGCAGGTTCGATATGCTCCATAATGCCAATAATATACACATTTTCACCATCACAAATAGCATCAGCCTCCGCCTCAATTGCCTTATCCAAAAATCTATCAATCAAAATATTATTATCAGGGAAATCAGCCAAAACTTCTACCACGTGCTGCTCTAATTCCTCCTCATCAATCACAATTTTCATTTTTTGCCCGCCCAACACATACGAAGGACGCACCAACAACGGAAAATCCATTTTTTTGGATACTTCTACCGCATCTTCAGCATTTTTGACCGCTGCAAATTCAGGATAAGGAATATCTAAATCACGCAACAAAGACGAAAAACGCTCTCTATCTTCTGCTAAATCTAAGGCTTTGTAATTAGTACCAATGATTTTAATGTCATATCTTTCTAATTTTTCAGCCAATTTAAGGGCAGTTTGTCCGCCTAATTGTACGATAACGCCTTCAGGTTGCTCATTTTTGATGATTTCATAAATATGTTCCCAAAAAACAGGTTCGAAGTATAATTTATCTGCAATATCAAAATCAGTTGATACCGTTTCGGGATTGCAATTAATCATAATCGTTTCATACCCACATTCTTTGGCAGCCAAAACGCCATGCACACAACAATAATCAAACTCAATGCCTTGTCCAATTCGGTTAGGTCCTGCACCCAAAATCAATACTTTTTTTCTATCTGTCTTAACTGCTTCATTTTTTAAGTTTTTGATTTGGTCTGCTTGCGTTTCACCAATATTTACACCTTGAAAAGTAGAATAATAATAAGGAGTTTTGGCTTCAAATTCAGCCGCACAAGTATCTACCATTTTATAAGCACGATGAATATTCAAGATTTGTCTTTTTTCAAAAACTTTGCTTTCCAAACAACGCAAAAGATGGGCAATCTGTCGGTCTGCATATCCTTTTTGTTTGGCAATCAATAATAATTCAGGAGTAATATTATCAATGGTATATTTTTGAATTTCTTTGTCAGTTTCTGCCAATTCTTGAATTTGCGAAAGAAACCATTTATCAATTTTAGTGAGTTTTTGAATGGTTTTTGGAGAAATTCCCATCATAAAAGCATCTTTGATATGAAAAATACGGTCTGCACTCGGAAACTCCAAACTTTTTAAGATAGAGGCTTGGTCTGTGAGTTCTTTTCCATCTGCTCCTAATCCATTTCTGCGATTTTCCAACGATTGACAAGCTTTTTGTAGTGCTTCTTGGAATGTTCTGCCAATGCCCATTGCTTCGCCTACTGATTTCATTTGTAAACCTAATGAAGTGTCTGCTCCTTTGAATTTGTCAAAGTTCCAACGCGGAATTTTCACAATCACATAATCAATACTTGGCTCAAAATAAGCAGAAGTAGTTTTGGTAATTTGGTTTTTGAGTTCATCTAAATGATAACCAATGGCTAATTTTGCTGCAATTTTTGCAATCGGATAACCTGTTGCTTTAGAAGCCAACGCAGAAGAACGCGAAACTCTTGGATTGATTTCGATGACAATAATTTCGTCAGTTTCAGGATGTAATGCAAATTGAATATTACAACCGCCTGCAAATTGCCCAATACCATTCATACATTTGATAGCCAAATCACGCATTTTTTGATAAACTTTGTCTGATAAAGTCATCGCGGGGGCAACCGTTACAGAGTCGCCTGTATGAATACCCATTGGGTCAAAATTTTCAATAGAACAAATAATAATTACATTTCCATTGGCATCTCGTAAAAGTTCCAATTCAAATTCTTTCCAACCCATAATGCTTTGCTCGACCAAAACTTCATGAATAGGCGAACATTGCAGGGCGTGTTGCAAGGCATTCGTAAATTTTTCGGGGTTTTCAACAAATCCGCCACCTGTGCCTGCCAATGTATAAGAAGGACGCAAAACCAATGGAAAACCAATTTCTTGGGCAATTTTTTTACCTTCGAGAAAAGAAGTTGCGGTGCGACCTTTGCAAACATTTGCGCCTAATTGTTGCATCAACAACCTAAATTTTTCTCTATCTTCGGTAATTTCTACGGCGTGAATATCCACACCAATAATTTGTGTATTGTACTTTTCCCAGATACCTGCTTTTTGACAATCGATGGCTAAATTTAAAGCCGTTTGACCTCCCACAGTAGGTAAAACGGCTTGAATTTGATGTTTTTCTAAGATTTCAATGATAGATTTTTTTTCTAACGGCTTCAAATAAATATGATCAGCTACCGTCGAATCGGTCATAATAGTAGCAGGATTTGAATTGATAAGCACCACTTCTATTCCTTCCTCTCTCAAAGACCTTGCGGCTTGTGAGCCAGCATAGTCAAACTCGCAGGCTTGCCCAATGACAATCGGACCTGAGCCGATGATTAATACAGATTTTATTTGATGATTACGAGGCATTTTTTTGGATAATAAATGATAAGAATTAAAAAATATTCGCAAAATTAGTATTTTTTTTTTGCAAGTGCTTTATTTTTTTAATTTTTTGATAAAAATTGTGTTAGAAGTAGTATAAATACCACATTTTTATATAAGAAACAGACCAATAATATACAGTGATAGCATTTTATTCTAACCTCAAAAAGTTAAAAAAGAAAAGTAATGGATTATTATTGTAATTTTTGTTTTTATTTGGTTACCTATTTTGAAAAGAAATTATCAGTTTTGAGATTTTTGATAATATGAAGAAACTCCGCTTAAATTTTTTATAATTATGTTTGATTTAGATAAATGGCAAGAAATTTACACTTCGTTAAAAAAACACAAATTACGTACCTTTTTGACGGCTTTTGGTGTTTTTTGGGGGATTTTTATGTTGATTGTAATGCTTGGAGCAAGCAAAGGGCTTGAAAATGGCGTAATGAGTACACTGGATATTGCAACCAATAGCGTTTTTTTATGGTCAAATAAAACAAGTGAGCCTTATAAAGGACTCAAAGCAGGACGATTTATCAGATTTCAAAATGATGATGTAGAAGCACTCCGTACACAAATTCCTGAGGTTGATGTCATTGCTCCAAGAAATGTTTTGAATGGTGCCAATGTTACACGCAAAAATAAAAGTGCAGGTTTTAGTGTTTTTGGTGATGTGCCTGATTATAGAAAAGTAAAAAAAATGATGTTATTATCTGGACGTTTTATCAACGAAAAAGATATGTCAGAACGAAGGAAAGTAGCCATTATAGGCGAAGAAGTACAAAAAACATTGTTTCAGAAAGAAGAGAATCCTCTTGGACAATACATTACAATTGCAGGTATTTATTTTCAAGTGGTAGGTGTTTTTCGTACTTTTGGACGCGGTGAAGATATTATGGAAGATGCAAAAACAATTCATTTACCACACAAAACCTTACAAACTGCTTTTAATCAAGGTACAGCCATTTACTGGTTTGCATTTTTACCAAAACCAAATATCAAATCTGCAGTCATTGAAAAAAGAGTAAAAGAAGTATTAGCAGCAAGACATTCAGTTGCTCCTAATGATTTAAAAGCATTTGGTAGTGCTAATGTAGAAGAGGAAATAGGACAAGTACAAGGTCTTTTTTTAGGTATTTCAGGGTTTAGTTGGTTAGTAAGTATTGGGACTATTTTTGCAGGTGTGATTGGTGTGAGTAATATTATGCTCATTACAGTCAAAGAACGCACTAAAGAAATAGGTATCAGAAAAGCCTTAGGTGCTACACCTTATTCTATTATAAGTTTAATTATTCAAGAATCTATTGTTTTGACACTTGTTTCGGGGTATATTGGTTTATTGATTGGTGTTGGTTTGGTTGAAGGTTTGAATCAATTACTAAAAAGTACGGGAAGTGAAAATGATTTTTTTGCTAATCCTGAAATCAGTCCTGTTGTCGCTTTTACTGCTATTATCGTTTTGGTTGTTTCAGGTGCATTAGCAGGACTTGTGCCTGCACGCAAAGCCTCAATGGTCAATCCTGTGGTTGCTTTGAAAGATGAATAAATTGACAATTTTTTATATGAAGCTATTTAGATAATCATTTTAATCCTACAACAACTTGTAGGATTTTTCTTTTTATTTATTTTTTACAAATAAAAAACAAAGTTTAAACTATTAAAATACACTTTCATAAAAAGTATTCTTTTTTCGTAATTTTTTTTATTAAAATATACTAATTTAAAGTAAAGATACAATATCTTTGCACTTCAAAATTTTAACTTTTATTTATTCAATTTAAAATGAATATTCTTAAAAATTTCTTACTTTTGGTTATTTTTAGTTGTATTGCTAATTTTACATTAGCACAAGACCTAAACAAACCGATTCCTTTTGATGCACAAGTCAAAACGGGAACTTTACCGAATGGTATTAAATACTACATTCGTAAAAATGCAAAGCCTGAAAAACGTGTTGAGCTACGTTTAGCGATACAAGCAGGCTCTATCAACGAAGACCCAGACCAATTAGGATTGGCTCACTTTGTAGAACACATGTGTTTTAATGGTACTAAAAACTTCAAAAAAAATGAATTGGTAAAATACTTACAATCATTAGGCGTGAAATTTGGTGCTGATTTG
The DNA here is from genome assembly GCA_004294005.1 of Cytophagia bacterium. Taxonomy (GTDB): domain Bacteria; phylum Bacteroidota; class Bacteroidia; order Cytophagales; family Microscillaceae; genus RDXZ01. Next base: position 18,788 of record RDZP01000010.1, on the reverse strand, counting down.
AACGCTTATACAAGTTTTGATGAAACAGTTTATATCTTACCTATTCCTTCTGATAAAAAAGAAATAGTAGATGGCGGTTTTCAAATCTTAGAAGATTGGGCGCATAATGTTACTTTTGACGGAAAAGAAATTGACGCAGAAAGAGGAATTATTATGGAAGAATGGAGAAGTAGAGGTGGACTTTCTGAGAGAGTTCAAAAAGCAACCTTACCAAAAATATTCAAAGGTTCACGTTATATTGATAGATTACCGATTGGTGATACAGGTATCATCAAAAATTTCAAACATGACGCTATCAAACGTTTTTATAAAGATTGGTATAGACCTGATTTGATGGGCGTAATGGTAGTTGGTGATATTGATGTCAATGAAATGGAAGCGAAAATTAAATTCCATTTTGGAAGAATTACTCCAAGCAAAAACCCACGTAAACGTGAAAATTATGACATTCCTGACCATAAAACAACTGAAATTGCTATCTTTGCAGACAAAGAACAAGCATTTGGACAAGTACAATTATTATATAAAAAAGACGGGAAAAAAATGAAAACTTTGGCAGATTATCGCCAAAATATCGTCTATGAATTGTATAACACAATGTTGAATGACCGTTTGGAAGAATTGACAAAATTAGAAAATGCACCATTTATGGGCGGATTTGCTTTTTATGGTCAAGTTGGTTTAGGTTTCAAAAATGCTTATCAGGCTTTTGCACAAGTAAGTGAAAGTGGTGCCTTGACAGGACTAAAAACATTATTATTAGAAAATAAACGTGCTTTGCAATTTGGATTTACAGAAGGAGAATTTGAAAGAGCGAAAAAAAATGTACTTTCTCGTTATGAAAATCAATACAATGAAAGAAACAAAACTGCAAGCGGGCGTTATGTATCAGAATATGTGCAAAACTTCTTAGAAGAAGAACCAGCACCGGGCATTGAGTTTGAATATGATTTTGTAAAATCAATGTTGCCGTCTGTACAATTAAATGAGGTAAATCCATTGGCAAAACAATGGATAGTTGATGAAAATAGAGTTATTTCTATTGTAATGCCTGAAAAAACAGGTGTAAAAATACCTACTGAAAAAGAAGTATTAGATTTGTTGGCAGAAGTAGAAAAAATAAAGGTAAATGCTTATGAAGATAAATCTGTGAAAGAGCCTTTGATGGTACAAATGCCTACAAAAGGAAGCATCACAGGTGAGAAAAAAATTACTGAAATTGATGCTACCGAATTAACACTTTCGAATGGTGCAAAAGTAATCTACAAAAAAACAAACTTCAAAGATGACCAAATTATTATGGGTGCATTTGCAAAAGGTGGACATTCTTTGGCGGCTGACGCTGATTTCTTTTCTGCTTCTGCAGCAGACCAAGTAGTAGTAGAAGGTGGTTTGAGAGTATTTTCTTCTACTGACTTGAAAAAAGTATTAACAGGAAAAAATGTAGAAGTAAGTCCTTTTATAGAAGAAATGAATCACGGAATGAGTGGCGAGTCTTCTCCAAAAGATTTGGAAACAATGTTTCAACTTGCGAACTTATATTTTACTGCTCCAAGAAAAGATGTTGCTTCTTTCAAATCTTTTACAGGAAAATACAAAGGTATGTTCAAGAACTTGAGTAGCAATCCTAATTTCTATTATGCTGAAAAATTAGGTCAAATTATGTCACAAAATCACCCACGCTCAAGAACAATTCCAAAATCTGAGGATTTTGATAAGATAGATTTAGATAAAGCACTCGAATTTTACAAAGCACGTTTTGGTAATGCTGCTAACTTTACATTTACATTTGTAGGTGCATTTGAAGAAGCACAACTAAAACAATTTGTAGAATTATACATTTCCTCTTTGCCATCAGATAAATCTAAACCTGCTGAGCAAGGCAAAGATTTAGGTATCAGAGCGCCCAAAGGAAAAATAGTAGAATCATTTAATAAAGGAAAAGACCCAAAAAGTCAAGTAATGATTGCTATCACCGATGAATTGAAAAATGATGAAGACGCATATTTAATTCGTTCTGCAACAGAACTATTAGGTATCAAAATTACTGAAAATTTGAGAGAGGACAAAGCAGGTGTGTATAGCCCACGCGTTTCGCCTTCATTCAAAAAAGAACCTAATAAAACATATTCAATGACAGTTTCTTTTACATGCGCCCCTGAGAATGTAAAAAAATTGGTAGATGCGGTTTATGAAGAAATTGATAAATTAGCGAAAAAAGGACCTTCAAAAGAAGATTTAGACAAAGTAAAAGAAGGACAAAGACGCGAAATAGAAAAAAATAGTAAAGAAAATTTCTATTGGTCAAGCGGTTTGCGTAGAATTTATTATGATGGCTCAAAACCTGAAGGATTGTTGGAAGCAAAAGTAAGAGAACGCATCGAAAAACTTTCTGCAAAAGACATACAAAAAACTTCAAAAAAATACTTTGACTATAAAAAAACAAGTATCGTAGTATCTATGATGCCTGAAAAAATAGAAGAAAAAGCAACCACAAAAGATGAAGGACAAAAAGCATCAGGCAAAAATGATGGAAGTGTTACGGTAGAAAAAGTATTAGACAAATACTTAGAAGCCATTGGTGGAAAAGCAAAAGTTGCAAGCGTAACTTCTTTATCTCAAAAAATAGATATGGAAATAATGGGACAAGCCTCATCTATGTCTATGTTAAGAAAAAAAGATAAATTTGCAATGAAACAAGATATGATGGGACAAACTTCTAAAACTGTGATAGCAGATGGAAAAGGATTTATGGTTTCTGATAGAGGTACTCAAGAACTACCAGCAGAAGCTGTAACAGAAATGGTTAATAATCCTATTTTCTTAGAATTAGATTATGCTAAAATTGGTTTGAAAGCACAAATTGAAACCACTGAAAAGGTTGATGGACGTGATGCCCATAAAGTCGTTTTCAAAAAAGATGATAAAATCATCAACACAAAATGGTATGATGCTAACTCAGGTTTAGAGTTAAAATCTGTTTCTCGTATGGGTGAAGTTTCTATCCAAGAATATCAAGAGGTAAAAGGTTTGAAATTTCCAAAAAAATCAGTTGTCAATGCTAATGGAATGGAATTGCCAATGACTTTTACAGTAGATTATAACATTGAAATCCCTGATTCAGAATTTCAAAAATAATATTTGTTAATAACTGCGGAAATCTTCAAAAAAGATATTTATGGTGGCATAAATGCCACCTTTTTACATAAAAAATGTAAATTATGTATAGTGGTGGCATTTATGCCACCTTCTGCGAAGTATTTTAGAGATTTCCCAAGTTTATAATATTTGTTAATAATCAAAATTATTCACAAAAAAATAAACAACCAATGAGCCAAGTTCTAAAAAATTTGGAAAATTGGTTGTTTTATCAATTTATTATCAATATAAAAAAATAATGGAAAGAACAGAACTTAAAGATATAGGCGAATTTGGATTGATAGAACGCCTCAAAAAAAATATTCATTTACAAAATAAATCTACTATCAAAGGTATAGGAGATGATTGTGCAGTAATTGACAATGGTACTGATTTTTTTACTATTGTTTCTACTGATATGCTTATCGAGAAAATTCATTTTGATTTGAGTTATGTACCTCTACGTCATTTAGGATACAAAGCAATAGCGGTCAATGTTTCTGATATTGCCGCTATGAATGGCATTCCTGAACAAATTACAGTCGGTTTAGCAATTAGTAATCGTTTTTCGATTGAAGCAATAGAAGAAATATATGCAGGAATGAAAATTGCCTGTGATAATTACAAAGTAGATTTGGTGGGTGGTGATACTACTTCCTCGATATCAGGTTTAATGATTTCGATAAGTGTGATTGGAAAAGTAAATAAAAATAAAATTGCTTATAGAAATACAGCCAAAAAAGATGATATTATCTGCCTAACGGGTGATTTGGGTGCCGCATATATGGGTTTGCATATCTTAGAAAGAGAAAAACAAGTCTATCAAACCAATCCTACTATGCAGCCTGAACTTGTTGGTTTTGATTATTTATTACAAAGACAACTAAAACCTGAAGCGAGAATGGATTTTATTCACGAATTAAACGAAAAAAATATCATTCCAACAGCTATGATAGATATTTCTGATGGTTTGGCTTCTGAGTTATTTCATATCTGCACACAATCGGGCGTAGGTGCATTGATTATGGAAGAAAATTTACCTATTGACCAACTCACCTATCAAACAGCCATTGATTTTCATATTGACCCTTTGACTTGTATGATGAATGGTGGTGAAGATTATGAACTATTATTTACATTAAATCCTGATGATTATGAAAAAATAAGAAAACATATTGATATTATTGCAATAGGAAAAATTTTGGAAGATCAATCAATTATTCAATTACAATCAAAAGCAGGCACAATTGTTCCTATCAAAGCACAAGGTTGGAAACACTTTTAAAGTTCTTTTGGTTCTTCTAACATTTATACGGATAAATTTTTACAAAAATAAAAATCTGTTTTAATCCGTAAAATCCGTGTTATCCGCGTGCTTTTTGCGATAAATTTCGTATAAAATTTAGTAGAACCGTTTTTTTTAACAGACTTTTATAAGGATTATAATAAAAAAACTATCCAAAAAATTAGTTTTGGATAGTTTACATATAAAAAAAATAGTAATTATCAAAAAAAGTCTAAACAGAGTACAAATCATCAACTTTTCTTGAGTAATTCAAAATCTTCTCAATTACTTCTGCGGAAGGCTGTCGGTGTAAACTATCCAAATTCTTTTTTGTGTTTGTGAGGCGATCATAAAATTGCCTCAATTTTTTATCCGTATCAATCAAAGCCTGAATAATATCGGCTTCTTCTGCATTACATTCATTGTAGGCATAACGAATAACATCCTCATGGGTGAGCATTTTTATCATATTGTAAAGGGTTTTTTATCATTTGCTTTCTCAAATTGATTAAAGCATATCTCATTCGCCCCAAAGCTGTATTTACACTCACATCAGTTACATCTGCTATCTCTTGAAAACTCATTTCAGCATAATGCCTCATGATTAACACTTCACGTTGTTTCTCAGGCAATTGTTGTATAGACATACGCAAACGACTATAAGTTTCCTTTTTTATTTGCGATGCCTCTGCTGAATCTTCAGAAAAATACATATTGTTGAGTGTCTTTATGTGGTCATCTAAATCTACCTCAGGATAGCGTTTTTCTTTCCTAAAATAATCTATGGCTAAGTTATGAGCGATTCTAATTACCCAAGGCAAAAATTTACCTTCTTCATTATAACGTCCTGACTTAATCGTTTTGACCGCTTTGACGAATGTATCTTGCATCAAATCTTCGGCTAAATAATGGTCTTTTACAATAATCAATATTGTAGTAAAGACCTTTGTCTTATGACGATTTAAAAGCTCAGCAAAAGCATTATCGTCGCCGTTTTTATAATTGATAACTAATGCGCTATCATCAAGCCCGCTTTTTTTCATCGCAGTACAACAATTAAACGTAAGTGAAAAGAGTTTTATTTTATAATTTAAAAAATATTTTTTTATTTTTATGATATTTACGAAAAAAAATAAAGTTTGTTAGATTTATTGCCATTATTAACAAAGCATTAAATATATTCAACAATAATTATTTTTTTATTAGTTGTATGAATTACTTACCAAGAAATCTAATCTATGCTTTCAATTGCTCAATTTTTTTCTATTGAAGAAACCGCTAATTTTTTATTACTATGCAACATACCTGCTTCTAACAAAGGCTGACGAATAATTTGATATGTTCTCTCTTTCAATGTTTCGATATCTGCGTTAGTCATTCCAAGTGTAATAATAGGCTCATGTACAATAGCACGTCCACTATGCCAACTCAAAAGATATTTTTCATCATCAGGCAATACATACCAATTATAAAAAATAGTAACAGGAATAATAGGCACTTGTTTCTCAATTGCCAAACGAAATGCACCTTCTTTGAAAGGCGCTAATTCAGGTGGATTTTCAGAAATAATCCCACCTTCAGGAAACATTACAATGCTTTGATGATTATCTATTGCTTCTTTACTTTTTAACAAAGTACGATAAGCACTTATTTTATTATTTCTATTAACAGTAATATGTAATTTTTTGAACATATTTCCAAAAAGAGGAATAGTAGCCAATTCTTCTTTTCCAATAAACAAATAATCACCTTTTACAATAGTTCCCATTGTCAAAATATCCAAAAAAGAAGTATGATTTCCACAATAGACTGCAGGAGATTTATCAGTTTTTTTACCTTTATATTCTATTCGATAAGGCATTAATACTAAAAACCAAAAAATATTTGCCCACCAACGATTGAGTATTGATGCGTAAATATGCCATTGTTGTTTTTTAGCAAATAAATGAAAAAAAGGTAAAAATAATAAAAAGGGCAAACTAAAAGCAAAAACGCCCCAAATTGAATATAAACGGCGTAAAATTATCATCTTTTTTATAGTATATTTTTTACAAAATTATTGATTTTATTATGTATTAATTTTTTAATTTATTTTTTTATGTATGTGATTTTCCATTTTGATGTGTAGGTATTTGTTTTTCTTCTATTTCACAAAAACATCTTCTACACAATGCTTCATAGCTATCCGTTTCGCCTATCAAAACTTGTTCATCAGAAGATACGATTCGGTGTGAAAAATTAGCAACACTTCCACAACTCACACAAATGGCGTGTACTTTTGTAACAAATTCTGCAACTGCCATTAATTGTGGCATAGAACCAAAAGGCTCGCCTTTATAATCCATATCCAATCCTGCCACAATGACTCTTACACCATGATTGGCTAATTGTTTACAAACCTCTACAATAAAGCCATCAAAAAACTGTACTTCATCGATGCCTACTACATTAGCAGTGCCTACTTTTATCAAAATTTCTTCTGCTTTTTGAACAGGGGTTGCGTAAATGGCATTCGCATCATGAGAAACTACATGTTTAGAATGGTAACGATTATCCATAGCAGGTTTAAAGATAATTGTTTCTTGTTTTGCTATTTTTGCTCGATTGATACGTCTTATAAGCTCTTCTGTTTTTCCTGAAAACATAGAACCACAAATTACTTCAATCCAACCTATGTGTTTTTTTTCCTTGAATGTAGGCTCGATAAACATAATCTAAAAAAATTATCTTTGTTATTTTTTATTATAGCTACAAAATTAAACAATATTTTTGAAATCTTTTTATTTTTTTCAATTTTTTTATTTACTCAGATGTAAAAAAACATCATTTTTTGAATATTAGAAATACAAAAATGATGTTTTTGATGTTTTTTTATCACAATAAATGATTATTCGGTTTTTTTAGGCAATACCTCATCTATTTTTTCAATCTCTGGATGCTCTGTACCCGCGTTACCAATAATCAAACGATTACTTCTATCATAAGAAAAATAACTCCACATCCAACTAAAAAACACTAATAAACGATTTCGATAACCAACCAATGACATCAAATGCACAAACATCCAAATAAACCAAGCAATAAAACCTTGTATTTTGAATTTGCCCATTTCAACAACTGCTCTATTACGTCCTATGGTTGCCATCGAACCTTGATTAAAATATTTAAAAGATTTTAAAGGTTGTTTATTCATCAATTTTTTGATGTTTTTAGCTAACAATTTTCCTTGTTGCATTGCAGGTGGTGCCATTTGTGGATGCCCACGTGGATAATCTTCACTGACCATTGCCGCTACATCACCCAAAGCAAAAATATCATCATGTCCTTGTATTTGATTAAATTCATTGACAAAATAACGATTGCCTTTTGAAACTGCTTCAGGTTTTAAGCCCTGTAACACACAACCTGTAACACCTGCCGCCCAAATTAAATTTCGAGTAATGAGTTGTTTGCCATTGCTCAATTCTACCGTATAACCATCATAAGATTTTACGGAAGTTTGTGTGTGCACTCTTACTCCCATATTTTCCAAAAATTTTTGTGCTTTTTGACCTGCGGGCTGTGCCATTCCATTCAATAAACTTGGACTTGCTTCTATCAAATCAATATCCATTTTTAATAAATCCAATTCTTTATAATCAGTAGGAAATACATAATTACGTAATTCTGCCAATGCTCCTGCAACCTCAACGCCTGTTGGTCCTCCACCTACCACTACAAAGTCAATCAAACTATTCAATTTTACGTCATCTTCTACCAATAATGCTTCTTCAAAATTATTAATAATTCTGTTTCTCAATCGGATAGAATCTTCGATTGTTTTCATTGGCAGTGAATTTTTAGCAATATCTTTCGCACCATAATAATTAGTAGTTGCACCTGTGGCAATGACTAAAAAATCATATTCTAATACTCCAATTGAAGTTTCTATGTATTTTTCGTCGGGATAGATTTTTTTTACTTCTGCTAATCTAAAATAAAAGTTTTTTTGCCTATCAAATTTTTTTCTAAAAGGATAAACGATAGAATTTGTTTCTAAACCTGAAGTTGCTACTTGATAAAGCAAAGGTTGAAAAGTATGATGGTTATGTTTATCAAACAAAACCGTTTGGACATCAACTTTTTTAAGTGCTTTTACTAATTCTAATCCACCAAAGCCTCCTCCTATAATTACCACTCTTGGCTTGCCAATATTGGGAATGCGAGTCTGTTTTTGATTTTCCATATTTGTTTTTTTGTTCTTTATATAATAATATTTGGCAAAGATAGCCTATTTTTACATAAATAACAAATAGTTTAAAACTTTTTTTGTATTTATAAGAATTTTATAGATAATTTGTTTTTTTTGATGATTATTCAAAATTGTTAATTACTTGAAAAAAAATACTTATACTTTCATAATCAAATTTACTTAAATTCAACTTTTCACCTGTTTCAAAAAATAATTCAGCGATGTATAAATTTTTTAAATCAATCAAAATATGATTTTTGATATTGAATTGAGTTATAATATTGACCGAATGATGGATAGTATTTCCAATCTCATCAACGATATATTTTTGGTTAATTTTTTCACCTGTAGTTTGATAATAGTCAAATTGAAATTGACTTATTTCAAGGTTTTGGTTGGAAGTTTTTGTAATTTTTTCTACTTCTTTAAGATTAGTTTCCCACGCAAATTGATAGCCACCTTGTTTTTTTGTCATAAATAAACCTTTTTTTTCTTCTTTATTATCAACAAAAACAATATTTTCTTCTGTTTCAAAAATAACATTAAAAAAACTCAATATTATTTTTTTTAGTTTTTTATTTTCATATCCACCAATACTTTTTCTGATATTGAGTGGTAATCGTGTATCAGGAGTTTTAAAAAAACCTTCTATTTCTTTTTTTTTGATGAGTTCTTTTCCTTCTTTGATTGCTTTTATATTTCGTTTGAATAATTTTTCAGTCAAAATACCTGTAGTATTTATTTTTCCCTCTTCAATAATAAGTGTTGCATTTTCAACTTTGATTGCCCAAAATGTATCATCTTTTTGAAAATAACCATTGAGTTTTTCTTTTGAATCCATTGCAAAAGAGTATATTTTAAAGTTTTGATTTTGATTTGTATGTAATGATTCCTCGATAGCCATTCGGCTCATAAAACCTGAAACTTCATTTTGAGTAGCTTGATAATTTTTATTACGAAGTGCATTTTTTACGTCCAGTGTAGTAGTAGAACCATTTTTTTCTATCAATTCTTCAGCTACTGACGACACTATTTTATAATCTAATAATAACATAATTGTAATGATTTATTTTGTACAAAAATAACTATTATTTTAACAATTACAAAAAAAAGTATCATTTTTTTTATAAATATATCTTTTATCAATGATTAAAGAAAAAAAATTATAAGTTTTTGCAATTTTGTTGCAAAAAAGTTTTAACTTTGCATATAAAATGAAATAAATATGTTAAAAACTGAAAAATTAGGCGTATCTTTATCTGTTGCTTGTGCAATTCATTGTATTACTTTACCATTTTTAATTACTTTTTTCCCTCTTTTAGGAGTAGATTGGTTTCACGAAAGCATAGAGTTTTTTTTAATGGGTGGTAGTTTTTTATTGGCTGGTTGGATTTTGGGAGTAGATTATTATAAAAAACATAAAAATATTGAGCCTTTGTTATGGGCATTTGTTGGATTTGGTTTGATTATTACAGGTCATTATTTTGAAAAATCAGCCATATTATTTTCTCTTTTGGGAGGGACATCTTTATTAGTGGCTTATTGGCGTAACATGAAAATCAAACATCAAATGAAAGTTTGTGAATGTTAGGCATTTAAAGTAATTAGTTATGTTTACTTTATACGACAAGCCATCAAGATAATTACATTTGCAAAAAAAATTATAAAAAATGACAATAGAGGAATTTCAGACTAAATTCAGGGAAATTAAAGCAAAAGGTTTCATTTCAACAACGAGAAAGGGTCCAACAGGAATTGGGCATACTCTGGAAACTCATTTAGGAATAAGTGAAAACAATGATGCACACCCCGACATAGAAGGTGCAGAACTAAAAGCACATAGAACAAAAGGGAAAAGTTTAATTACTTTGTTCACTTTCAACAGCAAAGTTTGGAAAATGCCACCACTCGAAGCAGTCAAAAAATATGGCTCTTTGGACAAAGATGGTAGACAGGGTTTGTACTATACAATGTCGTTAAAACCCAATAGTGCAGGATTATTTTTAGAAGTTTTGGATACAGAAATTTCTGTTAGACACACATCAGGCAATGTAGTTGCTACTTGGCAACTTGCAACTCTTGCAGAAAGATTTATGCAAAAAATGCCTGCGCTAATGTTTGTTTCTGCATTTACAGAGGAAAGAGATGGCTTAGAGTATTTTCATTACTATCGTTGCCAATTAATGAGGGAAACTTCACCCGAATTATTAGCAGACCAATTTAGAGAAGAGAATGTTTTAGTAGATTTACGTTTACACGATAAAGGTACTATGGCAAGAAATCACGGAACAGGTTTTAGAACTTATGAAGATAAATTGCCTTTTTTATTTAAAAGTATTCAAGATTTAACATAATGAAATACGAAATCACACGGAATGAAAAGTACGATTTTATAGGACAATCTTATGCAACAAATTACCCAAATTTGCATAAATATCCTGCAACTATGTTGCCCCAAATTGGTATTGAGTTGTTGAAAGAGTTTAATATTTCAGAAGGCAAACTACTTGACCCTTATTGTGGTTCAGGTTCTTCTTTTGCGAGTGGTTTGGAGTGTGGCATTACCGAAATGTTTGGTTTTGATATGAACCCGTTGGCTATTTTGATTTCAAAAGTAAAATTTACAAAAATCTCAGTAGATACAATTATTGAAACTAAAATTAAATTGCGTGATGCTGTTTTCGAATTTGTGAAAGACGAGAATAATTTAGAAAAATTGCCTTTACCAAATGTTACCAATCCTCATTTTTGGTTTTCAAATGAAGTTCTAAATAACTTAAATATTCTAAAACATTTCATTTTTCAAATTGAGAATGAACAAGTTAGAAATTTTTTTATACTTCCTTTTTCTGAAACTGTAAGAGAATGTTCATTTACTCGAAATAATGAATTTAAACTTTTTAAAATGAAAGCAGAGGATATTCTAAAATTTAATCCTGATGTTTTTGGTGTTTACTTTAAAAAATTGAATGATACTATTTTTATTTATACCAATATTTATTTTCCAAAACTAACAAATGAAGTGAATGTTAATGTAAATTATTCAGCATTTGAAGTTTCAGAAAATAGTTTTGATGTTGTTTTGACAAGTCCACCTTACGGAGATAGTCGTACAACGGTTGCATACGGACAGTTTTCTACGCTTTCAAACGAATGGACAGGCATAGATTACGCAAGGAAAATAGACGGAATGTTAATGGGAGGCGTAAAATCAAAACAAATGTATGAAAGTGGCATAATGACTGATTACATTGCAGAAGTAGGAATATTAGATAAAAAAAGAGCCTTAGAAGTTTCATCTTTCTATGTTGATTTAGAAAATTCAATCAAAAAAGTAGCGTCAAGCATTAAAAAAGGCGGAAAATCTATTTATGTAGTTGGGAACAGAACAGTTAAAAATATTCAATTACCAACAGACCAATTTATTGCAGAAAAATTTGAGGAAAACGGACTAAAACACTTGGTAACTTACGAAAGAGCCTTAACAAGCAAATCAATGCCCTCAAAAAATTCACCTACGAACAAAACAGGTAAAACAGTAAACACAATGCTATTTGAGTACATTGTAGTCTGCGAAAAATAAATGAAAACAACAAATAATTTAGGTTTAGCAAAAGTCATAAACTTTAAAACAAAAAAGAAAGCTTTTGTGCTAAGCATTTCCTGTTTTTCGCCAAACCTTTTCCGTTGTTGGTATAAAAAACAATTATGAATAAATTTTATTTGCTAAAAAAATATAAAAAACAAATTTTAATAATGTTTTTTTTCATTATTAGTTTGTTTTTTATTTTTTTATTCATAGATTTTATACATCCTTTGGATACAAAAATAGAATACTCTACGATTGTGATGGCAAAAGATAGCAGTATTTTAGAAACTTATTTGAGCAAAGATAGCAAATGGAGAATGAAAACTGAGTTATACGAAATCAGCCCTACACTCAAAAAAACATTGATTTTTAAAGAAGATAAATATTTTTATAGTCATATTGGCGTTAATTTTTTGGCAATTTCTAAAGCATTTTTTTATAATATTTGGACATGGAAAAGAAACTCAGGTGCTTCTACAATCAGTATGCAAGTAGTGAGAATGTTAGAAAGACGTAAAAGAACATATTTTAATAAATTAATTGAAATTTTTAAGGCTTTTCAATTAGAATACCATTACTCAAAAGAAGAAATCTTACAATTCTATTTTAATTTAATTCCTTATGGCGGGAATGTGGAAGGGGTAAAATCTGCGGCTTGGTTATTTTTTCAAAAAACACCTGCACAACTCAGTCTTTCACAAGCAATAACGCTTACTTTAGTACCTAATAGACCTAATACGTGGGCATTGGGCAGAAAAAATGAGAAATTATTAGAAGCAAAAAATAATTGGCTCAAGAAAATGGGCAATAAAAATGAATTTCCAACCAAAGAAATCAATACTGCACTCACAGAAAAAATACCTGAAAAAAGACAAAAACCTATTGCGATTGCACCACAATTTTGTAGAAGAATGAAAAATTTGTTCCCTGAACAGAATTTAATTTATACGCATTTGGATAGACAAAAACAAGAGAAAATTCAACAACTGACAAGCAATTTTACAGAAAGAACAAAATTATACAATATCCATCAAGCCGCAGTTTTGGTAGTCAATAATCAAACGCAAACAGTGGAAGCATACATTGGCTCTGCTGATTTTGATAATAAAAAAGACGAAGGAGAAAATGATGCCATCAAGGCAATTCGCTCACCTGGTAGCACACTCAAACCACTTATTTATGCTTTGGCTATGGAAAAAGGAATTATTACGCCTAAAACTATTTTAGCTGATGTTCCAACTGATTTTGGTGGCTATGTTCCTGATAATTTTACACAAAAATTTAGTGGAGAAGTAACCGCAGAAGAAGCATTGAAAAGGTCATTAAATATTCCAGCAGTCAAAATATTACAACTCGTCTCTCAAGATTTTTTGATTCAAAAACTAAATCTTTTGATTTTTAAACAAGTCAAAAAAGATGAAAAAAAATTAGGCTTGTCAATGGCATTGGGCGGAGCAGGAGCAACTTTAGAAGAATTAGTTAATTTATATCAAATGTTAGCAAATAAAGGTAAATTTACACCTTTTGTCTATTTGAAAAATGAAAAAAAATCAAAGAAAATCAATATTTTAAAAGAAGAAAGTACTTATATGATAGGAGAAATCTTATCAAATATGCAAAAAAATGAATTTCTTAAAAATCCATTAAAAATTGCTTGGAAAACAGGCACTTCATTGGGTAGGCGTGATGCGTGGTGTATTGCTTACAATCCGCAATATACAGTAGGGGTTTGGGTGGGGAATTTTTCGGGGGAAGGTGCTAATAATCTGGTCGGGGCAGAGGTAGCAACGCCTTTGATGAAAGATATTTTTAAAACTTTGACTTACAATCAAAATAATACTTGGTTTGATGCACCTAATAGTGTAAAAATTAGAACAGTATGTAGCGAAACAGGTCTTTTGCCACAAATATTTTGCGATAAGAAAATAATGGATACTTATATTCCAAACATTTCATCAATCAAAAAATGTGAACATTTGAAAGAAATTTGGGTAAGTGATGACGAAAAAACAAGTTTTTGTAATGCTTGTCTGCCTTTAAAAAATGCTAAGAAAAAATTATATCCGAATTATTCTTCCGAAATTTTATCTTTCTTATTAGAACAAAACAATAAAATCATCGAAATTCCTGCTCATAATATCAATTGTACACACTTCAAAAATTCGAATGAAAAACCAGTTATTCTTTCTCCTTCACCTCATAAAGAATATTTGATTGAAAAAGAAAACGAAGCAGAGTTAATATTGGCGTGTCGTGTTTCACCTCTGATTCGAAAAGTAGATTGGTACATCAATGGTAAATTTTATCAAAGTGTTTCGCCTCAAAAACAGATTTATTTTAAACCTGAAATGGGCATCACAAAAATTGCTTGTGCAGATGAAAATGGAAAAACTACTGAAATTGCTATCAAAGTAACAAAAATATAAATGCTTTCTCTATAATTTTTTTTGAATATAACCCAAAAATATGAAAATAACAATCATTGTGGCTATGTCTGATAACAAAGTAATTGGAATCAATAATGAAATTCCTTGGAAACTTTCGGCGGATATGCAATTTTTTAAAGCACAAACTACACATCAAACAATAGTAATGGGTAGAAAAACATTTGATTCATTAAAAAGACCACTTCCTCATCGGGATAATTGGATATTGACAACACAAAAACATTTTTCAGTTGAGAATACAAGAAAGTTTTATACAGTAGAAACAATTATCAATACAGCAAAAGAAGAAAATATTGAAAATTTATTTGTGATTGGTGGTAGTCAAATTTACGATTTATTTTTGCCGTTTACAGATTGTTTATTGGTTACAAAAGTGAAAACTACCATCAAAGGTGATACTTTTTTCCCTGATTTTGATGCTCATTTATTTCATCAAACTATTTTACAAGAGTATAAAAAAGATGAAAAAAATGAATTTGATTTTGAAATCGTTTGTTTTGATAGAATTACGAAGAAATAAGTTAAAAATAATATATATATTTTTTTAATTTCTACAATAAATAATTTATCTTTGCAAAAAAACCTTGCCCCAGAAGGTATAATCTTATCGCAAATCTCTCTTTGATTGGGGAATAGGGAGTGAAATATACAACTATGATAAAAATAATACCTGCCATGCCTATCAAAGGTGGCAAAGTTGTAAAAACACGCAAAGGCGATGTTGATGATGTGATTATTTATGATAAAAATCCATTGGATTTAGCAATGGAATTTGAAGATGCAGGGCTTACTCACTTGCATATCATTGACCTTGATGGCGCAAAACAAAGACGAGTTGTTAATTATCCTATTTTAGAACTTATTGCCAAATATACAAAACTTAATATTGACTATACAGGCGGTATTTCGAGTGACGGTGATGTAAGAACTATCTTCGAATTTGGTGCAAAAACAATGACACTTGCTTCTGTGGCTATCGAAGAACCTGAAAAATTTAAGTCTTGGTTGATTTCTTATGGTGCAAATAAAATTATTTTGGCAGCTGATGCCTTAGATAATATTGTAAGAACAAAAGGTTGGAAAAATAATGTAGGCATTAATTTGTTCGAACACATTGCTAACTTTACAGAAAGGGGTGTTTCTTATGTAAAAACAACAGAAATAGAAAGAGATGGCACAATGTTAGGTCCTAAATTTGAACTTTATCAAGAACTTATCACGCAATTTCCAGAAGTTAATTTTTTAGCCTGTGGAGGTATTCGTAATGCCGATGATATTGCAAAATTAGAAGAATTAGGTGTATATGGTGTTATTTTCAGTAAATCCTTTTATGAAGGTAAAATTCAATTAAGTGATTTAAAAAAATTTTTATAAATGCCCCATAAATTAAAATATATATTAGCTCAAACACTTATTATTAGTATTATTTTAATGCTAATTAAGTTTTGGGCTTATTTTATTACAAAATCTGATGCAATATTGACCGATGCACTCGAGTCTATCATCAATATATTGGCAGGCTCTTTTGCATTATTTAGTTTATATTTAGCAAATTTACCCAAAGATGAAAATCATCCTTATGGACACGGGAAAATAGAATTTTTGTCTGTGGGTTTTGAAGGTGGTTTAATCGCATTAGCAGGTCTGAGTATGATAGTGAAATCTATTCACTCTTTTATTTATCCACATAAAATTGAAGAATTATTATTGGGTATTATTCTTACAATCATTTCTACGTTGATTAATTTTCTATTGGGCTATTACTTAGTATTTGTTGGAAAAAAACAAAGGTCAATGACGATGCAAGCAGATGGTCATCATTTACAATCTGATGCTTATTCAAGTTTTGGG
The DNA here is from genome assembly GCA_004294005.1 of Cytophagia bacterium. GTDB lineage: Bacteria > Bacteroidota > Bacteroidia > Cytophagales > Microscillaceae > RDXZ01. The sequence goes on along the minus strand of RDZP01000010.1, from coordinate 2,247 downwards.
CTTTTATTAGGACTTCTTTTGATGCACTTCACAGGTTTACATTGGTTAGATAGCTTTTTGGCTGCATCTTTTGCTATTTTTATTATTTATACGGGTATATCTTTGGTTAGAAAAGCAACATCAGGTGTGATGGACGAGGCAAATTTACCATTATTAAACGAAGTAGTAAAAATCTTAAATGAAAATCGTGAACAATCTTGGATTGATATTCATAATCTACGCATCATTCAATATGGACAACATCTTCATATAGATACACATATTACACTTCCTCATTATTGGGATTTAGAAAAAACACATAATGAAGTCAAAAAATTAGAAGCTATGATGCTTGTCAAACACCCTCAAAAAACAGAAATGTTTGTTCACGCTGACCCTTGTTTACCTACGTCATGTGCAATTTGTCAGATAGGAAACTGTGAAGTAAGACAAAAAAAATTCATGCAAAAATTAGAATGGACAACAGAATCATTGCTTAAAAATGAAAAACATCAAGCATAATCATAAAAAAATTAAAAAAAATAAAAAAATATTTGGAAATTAAAAATAAGTCCTTTAAATTTGCATACTCAAAATAGGCGAATGTGGTGTAATTGGTAGCCACACTAGACTTAGGATCTAGTGCCGCGAGGCGTGGGGGTTCGAGTCCCTTCATTCGTACAAGTTTCATATAATTCAAAAGTGAAAATTTTTCATTTTTCTCATAAAGGTTTTTACATTTTAATTGTAAAAATCTTTTTTTATAGTAAGTATCCAAACATAAATAATTTGTGTTGTTTTTTTAATTTTTAAGGAAAACTTTAGAGTTTTTATAACTGTTGCTACACAATTTAGTTTTTGAATAGTTTATACCATAATACAACAAGGGTTTGACCGTTCAAAAATTAAATCAGCGCCTTTTTTCTGAAAATGTTTTTATTAATATTAAAAAAAACTCCAAAATATTGCTGAAAATTCAAACCAAAAATATAATATTAATTTTATTTAACTACTTATAATAAAAAATGCAACTTTTTTATAGAAAATTATCACCTAAAAATAGTAAAACAATAACAAATATTATTATCTTACACGGATTGTTTGGAACAGCGGATAATTGGTTTACTATTGGCAAAAAACTAGCTGAAAAAAACAACGTTTATTTGATAGACCAAAGAAATCACGGACAATCGGGCTGGAGTGATAATTGGAGTTATGAAGAAATGAGCGAAGATTTGAATGAGTTTATTAGCACACATCAATTAGAAAATATTGCATTAGTCGGACACTCAATGGGTGGAAAAACAGCAATGTTATTTGCAGGAAAGTTCCCTGAGAAACTATCAAAACTTATCGTTGTAGATATTTTACCTCGATATTATGCACCACACCATAGTAATATTATTGAAGCGTTAAAAAGTATTGATTTAAAAAACTTAACCTCAAGGCAAGAAGCAGAAAAGCAATTAGAAAATCAAGGTTTAGATATTGGAACGAGGCAGTTTTTATTAAAAAATTTGTATAGAAATGATAATCAAAACTTTGGTTGGCGAATGAATTTGGACGTTATCAGCCAAAAAATTAACAATGTAGGAGAAAATTATTCGAATGATTTTGGTTATGAAGGAGCAACTATTTTTATCAGAGGCGATAAATCTAACTATATCAATCTCGAAAATGATACACCTATTATCAAAAAACATTTTCCAAACGCTGAAATTATTACCGTCAAAGATGCAGGGCATTGGGTACATGCCGAACAGCCGCAAACTTTATTAGCAATTTTAAATGATTTTTTAGGAGAATAAAAAATGCTTATCTTTCTTTATAATTGGAAAGATAAGCGTTTTATTATTTTTTTTTACGTTTTTGCGTATTTTTATATTGCGTTTCAGGGGCAACTTCATCAAAATTTTGCCATGCTAACTCTAAGCCAGATAAAAAATTATTATAATTTGAATCAAAAAAACGGCGGCTAAACAATAAGTTATTCATAAAATTAAATTTTTTGTTACGTGTGAATTATTTTAGTATTCTTCTTATTGATTAGACATTGTTTTTTTGAAAGGTTGCTTTATTTTTTGAAATAATTTGTTAATTTTTTTTATTTCATAAAAAATGACCTATTTTTTTTAAATAAGTCAAAAAAAATGAAAAACTAACATACAAAAATCCTGAAAATCTTGTAATCCTGTCAAAATATTTTTGTTGTAAATCCTGAAAATCTTGTAATCCTGTCAAAATATTTTTGTTGTAAATCCTGAAAAT
>RDZP01000089.1 GCA_004294005.1 Cytophagia bacterium | reverse complement strand
CACAATCACCCAAACGAATAGAGGCGTTTATCCAAGCATAGCCTTCACTAAGGGCTTCTATTTGTTTGGTAGCATTATCAAAACCTAAATTTGCGGAAGACGTAACGGTGATACCCGTCCAGATGCCTGTATTATTGAGAAAACTTATTCTCTCACCCACACATAATAGTCCTTTGTTCAAACTCAATTCGGGTAAGCCTGACGGAGGACAAGGGCGATTGCAAATTTGTTGTGCTGTTGATATGTTTTCCATTGTTCTAAACATCCACAAACCCAATCGAGGCGTAAAATTTTGGTTATGTTCAAGGTTGGGAACAGTTACTCCATCACTTGTCGAATTCGAAGTAGGTTCTTGTGTAATATATTTTTTGATACGATTTTGAGTGTTACTTTCAGTATAACTATGACTATATTTTCTATGCAAAAGATTATATTCTGTGAGTGGATAATCCAAAGCACTTGCAGTAGGAACAAAAGCAACTTGACGTGTAGGATAACCTAATCCTCCATTGGGAATATTTAAAAAACTTCTGCTAAGTTTTGTTCCACCTTGCGCACCATCAAGAAATAATAAGTTAGATGGTGCTATAAAACTCTTATTATAAATAGGTATTGCTTCATCAACAATTACCATCACTGTTCCAATAATAGCCCCTACAACACCACCAACAATTCCAAAGAATCCTCCGCCTGATGCGCCAACAACTATCCAACCCCAAAAACGTCTATTGACTTTTAAACTTGCTAATTCGTTAGTACCACCTTGATAAGGTAAGGCTCTCATAGTTGGTGAAAAATGATAAGATAGTCCAATTATGCCACCATCTTCCCAAAACCCCCCATTCATCAGTGTAGCATTCCCTGCTGCATTCCAAATACCACACTCAGAACCCATAGAAGTAGCTACAACTTCAAAAGGTATATTATTAGTTGATTGAATTATATATTGATAACCGTTACTAATATAATCGTTATATTCTACTCCGCCTGTAGCACTTGTTGCACGATATAATAACATATCACGAGTTGCGGGCGAATCTAATACTCTAACTGCTTGTTCTATTTTATTTAATTGACTTGCTAAAGAAATACCAGGAAATAAAGGAACATCAGCAAACTGCCTAATTAATGCTTGAGCACCCAAGGGTATATTTGCCCCACGATGTGGACTATCATGAGTTATTATTAAACGTGTATCTTTAGCGCGTTCATTCAGTGAGGAAATAAAACTACGTGCAAACCAAGTCAGACTATATCTTGCGATAATTCCACCCAAACCTAATCCTAAAACTACATTTTTTTCACGTATTCCATTGGGCATGCTTACTTTATTAGTGTATACATATTCTAAAACCTGTTCAAAAAAAGGTGCCTGCGAGAATCCAAGACTTGCAGATCCATCTGCATAATCCAAAAAAACTAAATCATAACCACCTACATCATCTATCAGACCATCAAGTTTTCCCGTAGTTGGATTTAAAGGATCTTGAATATCTATTTGCTGAATTTGCCGAACAAAATCTGCTAAATCGTAGTTTTTATTTTTGATTAGAGGTGCTATTTGATATTCATCAAAGTCTTCCACTACTATCAAAGGTTTGCGTAGGCGTTTAGGACTTGTAGTATTTTTTTTGCTATACACAATAGACATTTTACCCCCTGTAAAATCTTTCTCAAAATCTGCTACAGTTGAGTACCTTTGTACTTCTAAAGGTGGATTTTTAATTTTGAAATAAGAATGTCCTTCTTTAATATTACCGTTGCTAAAAGTGCATCTATATTTCAGTAACTTATTTCCTTCTTGTATGTAATTGACTTGCAAAGGTGTATTCCAAACGATATTCTGCCAACCTTGTCCGTTGTCTGCATCTATTTGTAAGGTTTGAATTTGATTGGCCAGTAGTCCATAATTGCTAAAGAGCAAATCTAAACGAAATATAAAAGATACTTGTAAGCCTATAAACTCAGATTTAACAGGTGCCACTAAAAAAGCCTCTTGATTTTGATAAGGGCTTTGCGTTCTGCCTACTACATCAAAGAGTTGATTGCCTTGACGAGAAAGCAAGTTGCTGGTTAGGGCATTGTCTTTCACAGACACAAATCGAGCAGATAAAATACTAAAGGCAATACTATTACTTGTATTATCCCGATAGGTTTTTAGTTGATTTTGTACTGTAGTAAGATTAGGTAAAGTATTTATACCATATAAGTACATCGACTGTATGGAAGAATAAGCAACTTGCCATTGAGTAGTCGAAATTTGATTGCTATCCAAACGTGTGCCTGCTACGTGTGAAGGGTGAAAGGCAGGATAACCAAACTCGTGTAAAAATCCTGTAGGAATTTGTGTTTTGTCTAAAGTACTAATGATATTTGCAACATTGGTTTTATATTGGTCATAAAACGCTATACCTGAAGTCGATTGTGCCTTAGCAAAATGCTCTAAAAACAAAAAAGACATAATGAGTGCAACTGTGGTGTAATTGCGATACAAATTTAAAAGATTATATATAAAATTCATAATTATTTTGAAAAAAATTTGAAAAAATTAAAACGAAATATCGAAGCGTCCTTCTTTAGCTTCATACCTAATATTATCTTTTTGTAAGGAAAACCAAAACCTGCCTGAAACAAATCGTTTATTTAAGTCAAATTTTGTTATGGTTAGTAATCCGTCTTCAACAATATCTCTATCCATGCTAAACATCTCTATATTTTTTTTGTAATCCCAAAAAGTACATCTATTATCAAATGTCGCACTTTTTTTTAATGGATAATTACCTTCACGAATAGATGTTACTTTATCAGAAAAAAAACTCATAACTTCATCTCTGACACCCTCGTTACACTTTGCATACAACACAAAATAAGGTCCATCGAGTTGGATGTAGAGCGTATTATTTCCAAACTCTTTTGGGCTTGGTTTCCAAGGCACGCCATTGAGGTAGCATCCGAAGGTATTTGCACCGCTTTGTGTTTCAGGGGGCAAGTCGGGTTCGGGGTCTTGTTTCTTTTTGCAACTTGCTATTGTTAGTAGCAAGATAATTGCAAAGATTTTTAGTTTTTTCATGATAGAAAAAAATTTAAGTTGTTAAAAAGTAAAGTAAAGCAAAGGAGTAGAGTTTGGGCATAAGCATTATTTAAGTTTGAAAATTGTATAAAGAAAAAATTAGTTCATCGTAATATCAAAACGACCATTTTTTGCTTCTATGGTTGTACCACCCGTTTTTTGTAGTTTAAACCAAAAAGTACCTGCAATTACCCTATTACTCATATCAAAGCGGGTAATGGTTAATAGACCGTCTTCCGAAACATCACTATCCTGGCTCCACATATCAACTGTTTTTGAAAAAAAACCAGCAACATTTCTAAGAGATTTTTTAATAGGATACTGACCGTTACCATAAACATTAATGGAATAAAATTTTAAATCTTCCCATTTCTCAGGGGTTGAATATCTTGCTATTATGGTCAACACTCCATTTCCTTCAGGAGTACATTCGAGAGGTGGGAGTGTTCCTTGTCCTCTGGGGCTATTTGTCCATACTTGTCCGTTTAGGATACACCCAAAAGTATCAGCCCCTGTCTGCGTTTCAGGTGGTAACGTGGGTTCGGCATCTTGGTTTTTCTTTTTGCAACTTGCTATGATTAGTAGCAGTATTATTGCAAAGATTTTTAGTTTTTTCATAATAGAAAAAAATTTAAGTTGTTAAAAAGTAATTAAATAAAGTGCAAAGAAAAAATATTTTTTTTAATAATCCAAATAAAAGTAATTCTTTTTTTTGTTAATTTTTTTATGCAAACCATTGTATTTTTGTCATGCTGAACGTAGTGAAGCATCTTAAAGTCAGTGTTATAGCATTTTAATAATAGTTTGCAAGTTCACTTTGCAGATTTTTCGCTTCGCTCAAAATGACAAAAAATGATAAAAAATGACAAATTATTAATATCAAAATCAAATATTTTTCTCGTTGCAAAGTTAAAAAGAAAAAATGAAACTCGATTATTGATTTTCGCAACTGATTTTTGATGATTTGCATTTTTCGCAAATAAAACCTAAAAAATTGTTAAAAATAAGAAAGAAATTACGGATTTCCGCAACTCATTTTTAAAAAGTCGTTTTTTTTTGCGATTTTTACTAAAAATAATTGGGTGATTATTGATTTTTACTAAAAATAATTTTTATGTTTTAATATATTTTACGTTTTTGTTTACGTTTTTTATTTTCGAGTTAAAAAAAAAATTTTTTCGATTTTAAAAATCTTAAAGTTTTTCTTAAAATAAGTGAAAAAATTTATTGTAATACTTTTGATTTTGCGGTTGTTGATGTTACAAATTTTTGCCGTTGTTAGCCGACGAAAAGTGCAGAGATTAGATTCTAATTAGTTCTTAGGTCGTTCTGCACTTTTCTAACATCAACAAAGGTTGAAAAAATAAAAAAAAGCCTTTGAAAATTTTATTTTTTCAAAGGCATTTTTTTTTGATTTTTATTTAGAATACATTTTGTTCTTGGTTATTCTTTTCTAAATTAAACAAATCGCTCAAAACCTCTATCAATGTATCCGCCTCGCCTCTTTTGCAAGCTGCTTTGAGTTGTAAAGTTGGATATTTAATAATTTTTTGCATCATATTTTTTGTAATTTGTTCGACAAGTTGCATTTCGTTTTCTGTAATTTTTTTTGAATATCTATCCAATTCTTCTTGTCTTATTTGCTCTAATGCGTTTTTTAATTTTTGAATGGTAGGAGAAATTTCCATTTCTTTACTCCAATCGTAAAATTCTGTCAAACTTTGATTCATAATTGCTTTCACATCAGGAATAGCAACAATTCTTTTTTGCAGCGCTTCATCTGCTTTGCTTTGAATTTGGTCTATATTATATAAAATAACTCCTGAAATATCTTCGATATCTGCCTCTACACTTCTTGGCATTGATAAATCAATAAAATATTTATACGAATGAATTTTTATCTTTTCTAATAATTTTTTAGTAATCAAAGGTTCATTTTTAGCCACCGAACTCACAATAATATCTGCTTTTTCGATTTCAGTTGCTAAATTTTCCCACATTACATACTCAAAATTAGTTTCTTCTGCTAATTGCCTCGCTTTCTCTGCTGTACGATTGATAATTGTTACTTTTCCTATAAAATTATCTTTTAAATTTTTGACAACATCAGTACCAATTTCACCAATACCAACAATCAAAACTTGGGGAGTTTGAATTTGTGAGGCAAAATCATCTATCAATGCTACACTTGCATAAGAAGTGGATGCTGCACCCGTCCTAAATGAAGTTTCTTGCGTAACTTTTTTGTTTGTAAAAAATATACTATGTAATAATCTATGCAAAAAAGCACCTGCAACATTCAAATCTGCAGAAATTTGATATGATTTTTTAACTTGATTGATAATTTGTAAATCTCCAATTACTTGCGATTCGAGTCCAAGAGCGACCGCAAATAAATGACTTATAGTGTGTTCAGTACTATCGAAAGGAATAAAATAATCTGTTAAATTAAAATCAATTTTTTTATAGATTTTTATATCTTTAATAAGTAAAGTATCATAATTATTTTCAGAAGCATAATACAATTCTGTGCGATTACAAGTAGAAATCACAAAAATATCTTGAATATCTTCCAAATTTTTCCATTTTTCGACTAAAAATTGAATGTCTTTTTCAGACAAAGCAACTCTTTCACGAATTGTAACGGGGGCGTTTTTATAAGATAAAGTTAAGCCCTTAAAATTATATTGAATCATTATTTTTTCCTTTTGGCGTTCAAAATTAGTGAAGAAAATATCAAAATAAAAAAATAATGCTCATATAGTATATAATTTAGAATAATTCTAAATTATTGTACTGATTTAAAAAAAGAAGAATATTGGATTGAGTGCCTTTTTAATGGTTGAGTTGTTAGAAAAAAAGTAATGTTTTTTATATTTCCTTCTTTTTGGGTGTTACTTTTTTACTTATTATTTCGTTGTTAAATAAGCAAAGTGTTTTATTATTGTATTTTGATAAAAAGCCGAAAAAATGTTTTTTTTAGATTGAAATATTTATCTCTAATACTTGAATAATTCCGACATCGAATCAAAAATAGTATCATTTTTTTGATTTTTTTTGATTTTTAATTATCTTTGTAGCTCTATAGCATCATTAATTATTTTTATTTATTTCCTTTATAAAATAAAAAAAAATGTATTATTCAAATCAAGAAACACAAAATTTTTTTAATCATACTTTTGCTTATTTAGAATTAAAAGTAGAAAATCACTTTTTACATTTATTTTTAAATCGTCCAAAGGCAAAAAATGCACTTTCTCCTACTTTGATTCGAGAATTGGCTTTTGCTTTGAGTTATGCTCACCATGAAAACGAAATTTGGGGCGTTGTTTTGGGTGCAAGAGGCGATGTTTGGTGTGCAGGAATGGATTTGAAAGCAATGAAAGGACAAGAAGAGATGAATGATTCTACTATTCCGACCACAGAAAAGGAAATTATTTTAGGAGAAATGTTCGTAAAATTACACAAACCTGCGATAGTGCGTGTCCATGCACCTGTCTATGCGGGAGGTTTTTTGTTGGTAGGAAGTGCGCATTATGCAGTAGGAACATTGGAGGCGAGTTTTGGTCTGCCCGAAGTCAAAAGAGGACTTTTTCCGTTTCAGGTAATGTCATTGTTATTACAAAATATACCAACACGAATTGTAATAGATTGGTGTTTGAAAGGAAAAAAACTCTCTGCTTTGGAAGCAAAAAATATTGGTTTGATAAGTGATTTGGTTGATTCAGAAATGGAAATAGACGAATTTATCAACAAAAATTTAATAGAGCCTTTGATAGAAAACTCACCGTCTGCCATTCATTTGGGTTTGAAAGCCTTTGATGAAATGCGGGCTATTGATAATCAAGACAAACAAGCATTCCTTAAAAAAATGTTTGAAGAATGTATCCAAACTCAAGATGCACAAGAAGGAATTAAAGCATTTGCAGAAAAAAGAAAACCTATTTGGGAAAATAATTAAGTTATACTTTTATACTTCTAACATGTGGAATCAAAAAACTTAATACTTCATTTTTATTTATATTTAATTTTTAAAAATAAATTCAAAAAAAAGATGTAATTTTGCAAAAAAAAATTAAAAAAGTGGTAAAAATAGCAGATTTAGAGATAGGAGAATTTCCTTTGTTGCTTGCACCAATGGAAGATGTAAGCGACCCACCTTTTCGTGCTGTATGCAAAGAAAATGGTGCAGATTTGATGTATACAGAGTTTATCGCCGCCGAAGGACTTATCAGAGATGCACAAAAAAGCATGGAAAAATTAGATATTTATGATTACGAAAGACCTATTGGAATCCAAATATTTGGTGAAAATATTGAATCTATGCGTATGGCAGCCGCCATTGCAGAAGAAGCAAAACCTGAATTATTGGATATTAATTATGGTTGTCCCGTTCATAAAGTTGCGTGCAAAGGTGCAGGTGCAGGTATTTTGTTGGATATTCCTAAAATGGAAAGAATGACTGCTGAAATTGTAAAACAAGTCAATTTACCTGTTACGGTCAAAACAAGATTAGGTTGGGACCACAATACAATCAAAATCATAGAAGTTGCAAAGCGCTTACAAGGCGTTGGTATCAAAGCATTGACAATTCACGCCCGCACTCGACAACAAATGTACAAAGGTGATGCGGATTGGAGCTATATCGAAGCGGTTAAAAATTGCCAAGATATTAAAATTCCTATTTTTGGTAATGGTGATATTGATTCCCCTGAAAAAGCATTAGAATACAAAAATAAATATGGCGTTGATGGCATTATGATTGGTAGAGCGGCGATTGGTTATCCTTGGATTTTTAATGAAATTAAATATTTTATGGCAACAGGCAAACATTTACCGCCACCGACTTTGCAACAAAGAGTCGATGTCTGTAAAAAACATTTGCAAAGGTCTATCGAATGGAAAGGAGAGCATCGTGGATTGGTGGAGATGAGAAGGCATTATACAAATTATTTTAGAGGTTTTGATAATTTCAAACCTTTTAGAACACGATTGGTTATGGAAGAAAGTTATGCAAATATTTTGGAAACATTAGAAGAGGTAGCGGAATATTATGAAAATTTAGCACTTTGTTAAAAAATACAGAATTAAAAATGAAAAAATACATTATCATTTTATTTTTTACAATGCTTATTGCTTGTCAAAATAATACAAAAAAAGAAAATAAAAACGATAAAAATCGTAAAGAGCATACTCACGATGAACATACTCATGAGGGAAATAGCCACGAAGGACATGACCATTCGAAATCTGATAAACAAAATATAGATTGTAGAAATTGCGGAATGCCTTCATTAGAATTTCCAAAATCTAATATAAAAGTAGGTAAAGAAAATGGTAAAGTTGTGTTTTTCTGTTCGCCTCGTTGTTATTTGGAAGCAGGCTTGACGGCAGAAGGTAAAAAAGAATTTGCAACCTTTGAAAAAGTAGAAGTCGCTAATTATCTGTATCCCGAACTCAGGATTCCTTTTGCAGAGGTAATTTGGGTAATAGAAAGCGGGCAGAAAGGGCCTATGGGAGAAGATTTGTTTGCTTTCACTGAAAAAAATAATGCTCAAAAGTTTATTCAAAAAAGTAAAAAAGGACGTATCATTACAAGTGATGCATTAGAACCTGAATTAGTAAAACAATTACTAAAAAAATAAAAATAATTTTGATAATGCTATTTTTTATAAACAAAAATTATGGTACAAATTGAAGAAGAAAAAAAAACAAAATTAAATGTTTTTTTGGAAAAATACGCCAATCATCCTCATTACAAAGCACCAAGAGGCAATCAACTCAATGCGAAATCTTGGCAAACTGAATCTGCTTTGCGTATGTTTTTGAATAATTTAGATGCAGAAGTAGCAGAAAATCCTGCTGAATTGGTGGTCTATGGTGGAACAGGACAAGCAGCACGCAATCGCGCTTCGGTAGAAAAAATTATTGAAATTTTATTAGACTTAGATGATGAACATAGTCTTTTGATACAATCAGGAAAACCTGTTGGCGTATTGCCTACGCATCCACAAGCACCACGTGTATTGATTGCTAACTCGAATTTAGTGCCTAAATGGGCAACTTGGGAGCATTTTCAAGAATTGAAAGAAAGAGGATTGATGATGTATGGACAAATGACAGCAGGAAGTTGGATTTATATCGGTACACAAGGTATATTACAAGGTACTTATGAAACTTTTGCGGAATGTGGAAGACAGCATTTTGGTGGAAGTTTGAAAGGGAGATTGTTGGTAACGGGTGGTATTGGTGGAATGGGTGGGGCGCAACCTTTGGCGGCTACTATTGCAGGAGCAACTTTTTTAGGGATAGATATTGATAAATCACGTATCGAAAAAAGACTAAAAGATAGATACATTGATAAAATAACTGAAAACTACGAAGAAGCAAAAAATTGGGCTTTGGAAGCAAAAGCAAAAGGTGAAGCAATTTCAATTGGTTTGGTGGCAGATATTGGTGATGTGTTAGAAAAATTATTAAAAGATAATATTATTCCTGATATTCTTACTGACCAAACTTCTGCACATGACCCTGTTTTTGGCTATGTTCCAAATGGTTTATCGTTGGAAGACGCAGAAATATTACGCAAAGAAAATCCTGTTCATTATAAAGAATTATCTTTGAAATCAATGGCAAGGCACGTCAATTTGATGTTAGAAATGAAAAAAAGAGGTGCTAAGACTTTTGATTATGGTAATAATTTAAGAGAATTTGCGAGGCAAGGCGGTTGTGAAAATGCTTTTGATTTCAAAGGTTTTGTTCCTGAATACATCAGACCTTTGTTTTGTGAAGGAAAAGGGCCTTTCCGTTGGGTGGCTTTGTCAGGAGATGAAAATGATATTAAAGTTACAGACGAAGCATTGATAGCGGCTTTTCCTGAGAATACACACATGATTCATTGGCTCAAAGCGGCACAAGAGCGTGTTGCTTTTCAAGGATTGCCTGCTCGGATTTGTTGGTTAGGAATGGGTGAAAGACAAAAGGCAGGTTTGATTTTTAATGAATTAGTAAGAACAGGCAAAGTAAAAGCACCTATTATCATTGGTCGTGACCATTTGGATTGTGGTTCGGTTGCTTCACCTAATCGTGAAACGGAAGGAATGTTAGATGGTTCTGATGCGGTTTCAGATTGGGCATTGCTCAATTTGATGGTCAATACTGCAGGTGGTGCTACTTGGGTTTCTTTGCATCATGGCGGAGGCGTGGGCATGGGTTATTCACAACACGCAGGAATGGTTATTGTGGCTGACGGAACAGAAAGAGCCGAAAAATGTATTAAAAGAGTATTGAATAATGACCCTGCTATGGGCGTTTTGAGGCATTCAGATGCAGGTTATGATATTGCAAAAGAGACAGGCGAGAAATTTGGTTTGAATATTTGGTAAATGTAAAGAAAAGGCGTAAACCTGAAGAATTGCGGAAATCGTCAAATAATCTATTTGAGGTGGTTTTTTACACAACAAACAAGCAAATTGTATATAGTAATGGCATTTATGCCACTTTCTGTTTTTATAGTACAATAAAAAAAGGCTGTCTGTCCAAACTTTTTGGACAGCCTTTTTTTTATTTATCAGCACAAAAAAGACTTTATTCGACAACGATTTTTTTCACTACACGATTATTATTTTGAATGATATGCACAAAATAAACGCCTTTGGGTAATGAGAAATTTGCCTCAAAGTACAAATTTCAGGCATAGATAAATGCAATGCAGGGCATAGACAAATGAAAAAATCTCTATTTCTCAATGCCTGCGTACTTTTTATAAATGGCTCTGTACCCAAACAGACGCGCTATAGGAGCAATCATATTCATTAGTAGTTTTTGAATAGGCACAGGAATCCCTGCTAAAAAACTCTTGCTATCTAAGTATTTCAACGTTACCAATTCTTGTACGATACCCGCTTTGCCATTGGGCATTTTACCATCTGCGGTCAATCCCATTAGGTTTTGCATCAGATATTCGAAATCCAACGCAGGTGTAACGGTTTGTATGAAAACCAACGACTCATCATGGGCGTTATAATGGTTGTGCGGAATATTTTTAGGTAAGGTAATTTGCTCGCCTGCGGACAGGATTTGCGTCTTGCCCGCCAACCAAATAGTGAGTTTACCTGAGATGACCTCAAGCGTTTCTTCTTGTAGTGTATGAAAATGATTAGGCACTAACACGCCTTTGCTTTTGAGTGTTAGTTTGAGTTTCATGCACTTGCCTTGTGTATCTTGTGAAGTTTCCAAGAATTCGTACACATCTCCTGTGAGATGGTTTTTGAGAATTTGTCCTTTAGTAGCCATATTTTTTTAAAGTGTTTTTTTGATGCAAAACAAGTAGAAAGTGCTTCTAAATCCAAAAAACAGGCATAGACAAACGCAAGACAAGGCATAGACAAATAAAAAAAGTAGGTTTTTTTGGTAAAAAAGCAAGTTTTTTTGAAAGCATTTATCTGATTTGTAGGCAGGCGTATCTCAAAATATTTAGTGGGATTGAGAATATATGACAATATTATTTAAAAATACGCTGGTTTTAAAGATTTCCGAAGTTCCCATTATT
>RDZP01000122.1 GCA_004294005.1 Cytophagia bacterium | reverse complement strand
ATGGTAGCTTGCAGTGCCAATGCTTACGACCCAGCAAATGGCGAAACTGCCAACAACGGTGGCGTATATGGTGCAAGGTTATTAGATAAACGGGCCAAAGAAACCAACCAAGAAATAGAAAAAGGCCTGTTTGAAGCCGCAATGTACAATCACTTTGTAAATTTATCTCAAACCAAAATAACCCCCGAAACAGTGGATAAAATGTTGTGCATTTATGGTGCACATCCTAATTTCCCCAATACCAATACCCCAGCAAAAACACCTACTCCCGATGCCGTTATAGCCATGTACGCCGCTAGGCGAGATAAAAATGATGGCAACGGTTTGTACAGCCAAATTAAAAACCAGTTTTTAAAATTACAAGCAGCTACAAAGGCTGGTGACGCTTACTTAGATGAACAAAACGCCGCCGTTGCCGAACTTAAAATATTGATGGAAAAAGCCATAATGGCCACTGTTATACATTATGGTTTTGCGGCAACCACAAAACTAAACAGTACCACGCTTACGCCCTTGCTTATTGCAGGTGGCCTACACGATTTAGGCGAAAATGTAGGTTTTATACATGGTTTTAAAACTGTACCGCAAGCACACCGTAAAATTACCGATGCCCAAATTGATGAAATTTTAGCCCTTTTACTAGCCCCAGCTGGTGCCGATGCTACCATGTATAAATTTGTAACCGAACCCGTAACCCAATTACCTAAAATTGCCCAGTACCAACAAAAAATTAAAGCTATTTATGGGTTTACCGATGCCGAAATGACCGATTTTAAGCAAAATTGGGTTGCCTTAAACAAAAGATAAAATTTTATGAAACTATATAATTTATTGGCCTTAGCCATATTAGCAAGCGTTTTTGCCTGTAACAATCCCACCAAAAAAACTGTAGAGGCAGGTAATGCACAAGCAGAAATTACGGATAGTACCACCAAAACAAATTTTTACCAGGTAGATACCCTAAAAAGTAGCCTAGCTTGGGAAGGTGCCGAAGGTTTGCTATCAATAGTAAAAACGCATAATGGCTTACTAAGCCTAAGCAGCGGTAATTTACAAATCCAAAATGATACTTTGGTGGGCGGCAGTTTTACCATCCCACTAAAAACATTAACCGTTTTAGATATTCCAAAACAAGAAAGCAAAAATGCCAAGTTGGTAAAACATTTATTAAACGAAGATTTTTTTGATGCCCAAAAATTCCCTGAAGCAAATTTTGTGATTACCAAAGTTATAACAATGCCTAAAGATAGTAGCTTAATTACGGGCAACTTAACTTTAAAAGGCATTGCAAAAAGCATTTCGTTTAAAGCTAAAATTACCCTTACCGATAGCACCATTACGGCATCGGTACCTAAATTTTATATTAACCGTAAAAATTGGGGCATCCATTACCGCACCGATAAATCATTTGGCGATGAGTTAATTCGTCCCGAAATAGGTATTTTAATAAACTTATTGGCGCATAAAAATAAACCTTAGATGTTAAAAAAATGGTTTAACAAAACGTTTATTGCCCCCACATCTATTACCCCACTGGTAACTTTTCGCATTGTTTTTGGGGTAATGATGATGGTAGGCACTGCCCGTTTTATGGCCTTAGGATGGATAGATGACCATTATGTTAAACCACTTTTTCATTTTACATATTACGGCTTTGGCTGGGTGCAATCCATAAGCCATAGTGGACTAATTGCGGTACATATTTTACTGCTAACAGCTTCGCTATTAGTTACCTTAGGCCTGTTTTATCGCTTAAGTGCCCTTGTGGTTTTTGTAACGTTTACCTACCTCGAATTAATAGACCTTACCTATTACCTTAACCATTATTATTTTGTAAGTATTGTTGCTTTTTTAATGATTTTGGTACCCGCAAATAGGTATTTATCGTTAGATGTTTTACGTAAACCAGCCTTGCATTGCGCCAATGTGCCGGGCTGGTGCGTAAACATTTTTAAGCTACAACTGGCCATCGTATATATTTTTGCTGGCCTTATAAAAATAAACCACGATTGGCTAATAAACGCCCTACCCCTAAAAATTTGGCTGCCTGCAAGCGATAAACTTTTTTTAATTGGCCCTATTTTTACCTATAAAATTACGCCTTATATTTTTAGTTGGGTAGGTATGCTGTACGATTGTAGCATTGTTTTTTGGTTACTGTGGCCTAAAACCCGCTGGCTGGCTTATATATCGGTAATTGTTTTTCAC
>RDZP01000088.1 GCA_004294005.1 Cytophagia bacterium | reverse complement strand
GAGTTCGGGATAATTTTTATTTATAAACAATTTATTTTCAATTACTTATAAATAAAATCTGTGTCGATTAAGATATTTTTGGTGGTAATTTGAAATAATGGTCAGACCTTCGTAAACTACGGTACAGACTATTCTTTCAAATTAAAAAAAATTATTTTAAACATTTTTCATAAAACGCGGTCTGCACCGTAGTTTACGGAGGTCTGACCGCATTTTATGAAAAATTACACACTTTTTTTAACAATTATTATCCCGAACTCACGTTAAGACTCCGTAAATTCCAATTCTCCGCCTCTTTTTTTAGTTTTCCAACGAGGTTCTTTTTCCTTGTCTGCCATTCTTACGATTTTTGGAGAAAATTCACCGATAACCTCTACCAAATCAGACTGAAAATTCATTACCTCGTGAATGTTTTTGTAGGCGTTGGGTGCTTCGTCGAGGTCGCCACCTATCAAAACTACGCCGTTGTCTTGCAACATTCTTTCTAAATCGTTTTTTGTGATTTGTTTGAACGCTTGTGTACGCGACATCACTCGTCCCGCCCCATGCGAAGCAGAAAATAACGAGTCAGGATTTCCCTTTCCTTTTACCAAAAAACCAGGGGCAGTCATTGAGCCAGGAATAATTCCCCATTCGCCTTTGTTGGCAGGAGTTGCTCCTTTTCTATGCGTCAAAACTTCTGTTCCATCTGCTAATTTTTCTTTCCAAGCAAAATTATGGTGGTTTTCTATAATTTTCAAAGGAGTCATTTCTAAATCTAATGCCATTTTTTTATGAATTTGATGATGATTTGCAGAGGCATAATCGCCTGCGAGGTTCATTCCAATCCAATATTCTTGTCCTTCTTCTGTATTCATATCGAGCCAAGCCAAATGTTTGGCGTGGTCAGGTAATTTTGTTTTTTCCATTGCTAATTTTGAATAATGTCCTGCAATGTTAGCACCAAAACCTCTCGAACCCGAATGAGAAAGCAAAGCAAGGTACTTTCCTTTTGGTAATTTTAATTCATTATTATCATTCAAAATTGTAATCATTCCCCATTCCACAAAATGATTACCCGTTCCTGAAGTACCTATTTGAAATTCTGCTTTTTTTCTTAATTCTCTGATAACTTTGGTTGCTTTCCATTCTGATTTATCAAAAACATCATCAGCCATTGGTTTTTCAAAGCCTTTTCCTGTACCAAAAAGTGTATTTTTAGACAATAGATTTTTGAATTTTTGAGTATGTTTTTCTAAATAAGCAAATTCCATCGGAAAAATAGACATACACATACGGCACGCAATATCAACACCGACCGCAAAAGGAATGATTTTATCGCTTTCTGTTGCCAAAACGCCGCCAATAGGAAGTCCATATCCAAAATGTGCATCAGGCATCAATGCGCCCGCCACCGAAATAGGCAAACACATTGCTGTATTCATCTGTTGAATGGCAGCATCATCAATGTTATCTTTTCCATAAATAGCATATTGAGGGACGACAGGTTTTAGGTCAAATCCTTTTTTTTCTTGTTTTGTTTTGTTATTTTGAAATTGATTTTCCTTGATGCTTTTTGCCAATGCTCCAAAAGTGTCATCACTCAAAAAATTATCAGGGGCATCTATGATATTTTTAAAAATAATGATAATTTCCTCTTTATTGTATTTTTTTTCGTGAATTAATGTTTTTGCTAATTGTCCTGCTAATTTAAAAACAACAATTTCATAAATACCAATCGCATACAAATCTTTTTTTTCTAATTTCTCGCTTCTTTTCATTTTTTTAATGTTTATAATTTGATGAAGCAAAGGTAATATATTGCTACGCAATGTATTTACGTAGTACAAAAAATATTTTATTGATTATTATCAGGAATCATTTTTTCCATTCTAAAACCATAAGAATCAGGGAAATAACCTATTTTGTAAGTTTCTTCTGTTTCGTTCAAATTGATTTTGAATAAAATATAATGATTTTGAATGGGTAAAATTTCGCCGATTTCTTTTTCTCTGTTCAAAACAATTTCTTGTCTATTCATAATGCCCATTCTTAATTTGTTGAGGGTATCAGCATGTGATTTTTTATTTTCTGCAAAAGCGACTGCTTCTTCCCACGTTAAAACATCTTTTTCTAATTGTGGGGGAGTGGTTTCGAGGCGATTGATTTCTTCTAATTTTTGTTGAATTTCTGCTTTCAAGGTGATAAAATCTTTTACTTTGTTAGCAACAGTTTGATAATCCATAAATAAGTAGTTGTTTTTCTTAATTTTATATGCAAATATATTCTTTTTTTATGCTTTTATCCTATTAAAAAAAGAAAAATATTGAAATTATTTTTTTAGAGAAATGATTTTTTATTGGTTTAAGTCATTTTATTTCAAAATAGAGGATTTTAAGGATATTGATAATACTAATCGAATAAGTTGAAAGTAACATCTAAGAAATTTATTTTCATCAGTTCAATCAGCATTATCTGTATTTATAAAATAATATATACCACAAAGTATAAAAAAATTATATTTTTTTTATAAAATAAATAATTGATAATCAATGTTTTATTTAAAAAATATAAAAATAAATTAAAAAAAACAAAACTTGGCTTTTGTTTTGATTACTTATAAATCATACAAATAAAAATCTCAAAATTAAAGGTATGATGATTAGCACTAAAATCACAGATGGCGTAAAAGTAAGTGTATTTACAGAATACGAAAAAAACTACTCTTGTCCATTGCAAGCACATTATGTTTTTACGTATAAAATTACGATTGAAAATTGTAGTGATCATACAGTTCAACTTCATAGAAGATGTTGGAATATTTATGATTCAAACGGACAGAAAAAAAGGGTAGAAGGAGAAGGAGTTGTAGGAAAAAAACCTATTTTAGAGCCGGGTGAAGTACATCAATATATTTCGGGTTGTAATTTAAGAACGGGTATTGGAAAAATGACAGGTACTTATATGATGGAAAGATTGTTAGATGGACAGAAATTTACGGTAATTGTTCCAGAGTTTACTTTGATGGTGCCGTTTTTATGTAATTAGTGAGTTATTTTTGAAAAAAAAGATAAAGTTTGTTTTTTTATAGTTTACTTGTAAAGGGTTATCTGATTTGCCAAATTTTTTTAAAGTTTGGTAAATTTTTTTTTGTTCAAAATTGATAATTGACAAGTGAGTAATTGAATAGGTTTTTTATTTTATAACTAAAATAAATTTATAAATAAATTACTTTATTTTTTTGAATTACAACAAATATACCTTATCTTTGTAAAAATATAAATTATTTTTTTTAGTAATAAGTTGAAAATCAATAAATTATTAAAAAAAATAGAAAATTTAAAAAGTTTTTTTTGGAAAATTCCAAAAGATACGTTTTTTTTGCACTTCATTTAAAAGGAAATTTAAACTTTTTGTAAAAAATGTCAAATATAGCAGAACGCGTAAAAAGCATCATCATCGACAAATTAGGTGTTGAAGCGTCAGAGGTAGTGCCAAGTGCCAACTTCCAAAATGATTTAGGAGCAGATTCATTAGACTTAGTCGAATTAATCATGGAATTTGAAAAAGAATTTAGTGTTTCGATTCCTGATGACCAAGCTGAGAATATCCAGACTGTAGGCGATGCGATTGCGCATTTGGAAGCTCACAGTAAGTAATTTTTCACTTTTCCACCCTACATAAAAACGATGAACCTTAAAAGAGTCGTAGTAACTGGAATGGGCGCACTCACCCCTATTGGAAATACCTTAGAAGAATACAAACAAGGTCTTTTCAATGGGGTAAGCGGTGCAGCACCGATTACTAAATTTGATGCATCTGCATTCAAAACTAAATTTGCTTGCGAACTAAAAAACTTTGATGTTGATAATTTTATCGACAAAAAAGAAAATCGCCGTATGGATTGGTATGGGCAGTATGCAGTAGTTGCTTCTGATGAAGCAATTAAAGATGCAGGGCTTGATTTAGAGAAAATTGACCGTAATAGAGTAGGGGTAATTTGGGCTTCAGGCATTGGAGGTTTGAAAACCTTCGAGGACGAAGTAGCTTATTATACCACCTCTGTTAATCTAAAAAACGACCCAACTCCTCGTTTTAATCCTTTTTTTATTCCAAAAATGATAGCCAATATGGCTTGTGGTTATATTACTATTCGTAATGGATTTAGGGGAATGAGTTATGCTACTGTATCAGCCTGTGCCTCTGCTAACAATGCTTTTATTGATGCTTTTAATTATCTAAGATTAGGAAAAGCAAATATTATCGTTACAGGAGGTTCAGAAGCAGCTGTTACAAAAGCAGGTGTGGGTGGTTTTAGTGTAATGAAAGCAATGTCTGAAAGAAATGATGACCCTGCAACCGCTTCACGTCCTTTTGACAAAGACAGAGATGGGTTTGTATTGGGCGAAGGTGCGGCTTGTTTGATTTTAGAGGAGTTAGAACACGCAAAAGCAAGAGGAGCAAAAATTTATGCTGAAATTGTTGGTGGTGGACTTTCTTCTGATGCCTATCATATTAGCGCTCCTCATCCTGAGGGTTTGGGCGTAAGTTTGGCTATCAAAGCTTGTTTCGAAGATTCAGGTGTTACTCCTGAAATGATTGATTATATCAATGTGCATGGTACTTCTACACCAATAGGCGACCCACAAGAAGTAAAAGCAATTCAAGAGATATTCGGAGAACACGCCTATCAACTTAATATTAGTTCTACCAAATCAATGACAGGACATTTATTGGGTGCTGCAAGTGCAGTAGAGGCGGTAGCAAGTATTTTGGCTATTCAAAATCAAATGGTGCCTCCTACTATTAATCATTTTACTGATGATGAGGCTTTTGATAAAAGATTAAATTTTACATTCAATAAAGCACAATCTCGTAAGATTGATTATGTAATGAGCAATGGTTTTGGTTTTGGTGGACATAATTCATCTGTAATTTTTAAAAAATACGATCAATAATTTTTAATTGCTGATTTTTAATTGTTAATTTTATTTTTGATAATCAAAAATCAGCCATTATCTATTCCTAATTATAGAAAGTGTTAGGACTTAAAAAAAAAGTTGTAAGTTTTTTGAAGTTATTTAAAAAACTTTCAGAAGAAGATAAAAAAATAATACAGGCAATTCGAAAAATTGTAGGAAGTCCTCCTCAAAATCTCGAAGTGTATAAACTCGCCCTTAAACATACTTCTGCATTAGCCCTCAATCATATCAACGGACAAAAAGAATCAAACGAAAGATTAGAATATCTGGGTGATGCTTTTTTGGGAGCGGTAGTAGCAGAATATTTATTTAGAAAATATCCTTTTGAAGACGAAGGCTTTTTGACTGAAATTCGCTCAAGAATTGTCAATAGAGAATCTTTGAATAGATTAGCACAAAAAATAGGACTCACAGAAATTATTTCTTATACCTTAAATCCTTCTAACCGACATATTAACATTGCTAATAGGTCAATGAGTGGTGATGCTCTTGAGGCGTTTGTGGGTGCGGTTTATTTGGATAAAGGTTTTATATTTTGTAAAAAATTCATTATTAAAAAGTTGTTAAATCCTCATTATGACTTAGAAGAAGTAATTGCTAATAACAAAAATTTCAAAAGTGTAGTGATTGAATGGGCGCAAAAAGAAGGGAAAAGTTTAAGATTTGAAATTATTAAAGAGTCAGGTACAAAACATTTAAAAGAATTTACGGCACAACTTTTTATCAATGACGAACCTTTTACGATAGGACACGGATTGAATAAGAAAAAAGCGGAACAAGCCGCCGCACAAAAAGCGTGTGATAGTTTGAATATAAGTTAAAAATAGTATCAATGTTTGTTTAGATAAGAAAAAATAAGCATTTTTGCAATTTAACCCCAAAAAAACCAAATGAAAGAATCAAAACAATATGACAAGATTTTTAAGGAAAATGTAGCAGACATTTTTTTGACTTTGTGCGAAAAACATTTCAACATTAAAATCGAGAGAACAGAACAAATTAAAGATAAATTACAAACTACTTTAGAACGTGAACCTGATTTTTTGCAAATAATTTATTCTAAAACGAGAGAAAAATTTATTTTTCACATCGAATTTCAAACCGAAGATGAAACGGATATGTTGTTAAGAATGCAAGAATATCACGCTATTTTATCAAAAAAATACAAACTTCCTATTGAGCAAATGGTAGTTTATTTGAATAAAATACCTTCCAAAATGAAAACGCAATTTCTTGAAAATGAAGTATATAGAGGCTTTAATTTGGTTAGTTTGCATCAATTTAATTATGAAGATTTTTTAAATTCAGAAGTAGCAGAACAAGTTATTTTATCCATTTTATGTGATTTTGGAGGACAAGAATCTGCGGAAGTTTTAGAAAAAATAATTTTGAGTTTACATAAAATAAGTGAGGATAAAATTATGTTACAAAAATATATCAAGCAAGTATTAGTTTTGTCAAGGTTAAGAAATTTAACAAATTCATTTCAAAAAATAATAGAAAATAATATGGCAATTACATTAAATATTGATATCGAAAATGATATTTTTTATAAAAAAGGTATCGAAAAAGGCATTGAGAAAGGCATTGAAAAAGGTATTGAGAAAGGCATTGAAAAAGGCATTGAATTGACTATCATCAATATGATTGAAAAAAAACTTGATAACCAATTTATTTCAGAAATCACAGGTTTATCTATTTCTAAAATAGAAAAAATTAGAAAAGGATTGAAAAAATAAAATATTAGAGTAAATAAATAAATCATCAATTAACAATAAAATAATGGCAGAAACTTTATTAGTTACTTCTACAACAAAACAAGAAAAATACATAGATTTAATTCCACAACTCAAGTCTTTGTTAGAAAATGAAACCGATTTGATTGCTAATTTGGCAAATACAGCAGCGGCTTTACGACAAACTTTTGGCTTTTTTTGGGTTGGTTTTTATGTTGTTAAACAAAATCAACTGATTTTGGCACCTTTTCAAGGCGATATTGCTTGTACGCGTATTCCTTTTCACAAGGGCGTATGCGGAGCGTGCTATACGCAGGCAAAGACAATTATTGTACCTGATGTAGAAAAATTTGAAGGGCATATTGCTTGTAGTTCGCTTTCAAAATCGGAAATTGTAGTGCCAATTATTAAAAATAATGAAGTGGTAGCGGTTTTAGATGTGGATAGTGATGAATTAGATGATTTTTCGGAAATAGATAAAAAATATTTAGAGGAAATTGTAAATATTTTGACTTTAAGTTTTTAATTTCTGTTCTAATTATATTGAAATGAACGTTGTTTTTGTACTTTTGTTGTTTGCGATAGGGATAGAAGCAGGCTTGCAGAGACAAAAATACAGGAAAAACGAGGCTTTGCGAGTTTTTCCTCTATTTTTTGGCTCTGTGCTTTGCACGATAGCCCGCAATCGCCCTCATCTTTTTGTATTGTTATGTGCTTATTTTTTGTAATTTTTTTATAAAAAAATTGACGAATAGAGTTATATCCTAAAAATTTACAATTTACCTATTATGTTATCTTATATTATTTGGACAGCAACACCTGAGATTATTCCCGGAACAACTTTTCCTGTTTGGTATGGTCCTTTGTTTGCTTCGGGCTTTGTGGTTGGTTATTTAATCATTGCTAAAATATTCAAATGGGAGGGGAAACCTGAGCAAGATTTGGATACTTTGTTGATGTATATGGTGGGTGGTACGGTTTTAGGAGCAAGATTGGGACATTGTTTGTTTTATGAACCTGCTGTTTATTTGAGTAATCCTATTAAAATTTTATATGTTTGGGAAGGTGGATTGGCGAGTCATGGGGCATTAGTAGGCATTTTGTTAGGACTTTATTTGTATTCACGCAAAAGAGCAGGACAGAATTTTTTATGGGTGGCAGATAGAATTGTAATTGCGGTTGCTTTTGGTGGTGCAATGATAAGAACGGGTAATTTGATGAATCATGAAATTATCGGAAAGCCTGCTGACCAGCCTCAAAGTTTTGTTTTTACCAATAGTTTGAGAAGTATTTTGCAATATACAGACGAAAAACAGAAAGAACTATCTTATTTTGATTTGCAACCTGATACTAAGGCAAAAGATACGATTGTGAATAAAGTCGTTCACAAACCTATGATTTTAAAGATTTATTACAAAGGTTTACCTAATTTAGAGCGTGCTGCTTCATTGTCGATTGATTTATTCAACCAAACAACACCTTCTGCTGATACTGCCAAATACAAAAGAGAATTACCCAAACATTTTAGGCAATTTCGTCCTATTGAAGCCAAAAGTTCGAAAGAAGGAGTTTATCAAGTCATAGAAACCAAAATTTATGGTATTCCTCGTCATCCTTCTCAATTATATGAAGGGATTTCAACTTTTTGTTTATTTTTACTTTTATACTTTTTGTATTATCTCCAAAAAGAAAAAACGCCTAATGGGCAATTATTTGGTCTGTTTTTGATACTTTTGTTTACTTTAAGATTTTTTTATGAGTTTTTGAAAGAAAATCAAGTAGATTTTGAAGATAAATTGAGTTATAATATGGGGCAACTATTGAGTATTCCCGGTGTTATTATTGGAATTGCTGCATTGCTTTATTCATTTTTGAAGAAAAAACAATCGTAAATATGCAAAAAAACCAACCAAGCGTTTTGCGTGCTTGGGCGATGTATGATTGGGCAAATTCTGCTCATAATTTAGTGATAACTTCGGCTATTTTTCCTGCGTATTTTGCAAGCATTACAAAGGGAAATAATGGAATGATTAATTTTTTTGGCTGGTCTGTCAAAAATAGCATTTTGTTTAGTTATGCTGTTTCTTGTGCGTTTTTGATGGTTGTTATTTTGCATCCTTTGCTTTCAGGTTTGGCTGATTTTACGGGGCGAAAAAAACAATTTATGCGTTTTTTTGTGTATTTGGGTGCTTTTTCTACGATAATACTTTCTTTTACTACTCAAAATAATGTTGTTTTTTCATTGTTTTGGTTTTCTCTTTCTTTGATAGGTTACAGTGGAAGTTTAGTTTTTTATAATGCCTATTTGCCTGAAATTGCTACGGAGGATAAGTTTGATTATTTGAGTGCCAAAGGTTATATGTTAGGTTATGTAGGTAGTGTTTTGTTGATGTTGCAAAATTTGACTATGATAGAAATGCCAAGTTTTTATGGCAATATTTCTAACGCTTTTGCTTGTCAATTATCATTTTTATTAGTAGGTATTTGGTGGTTTGTGTTTGGTGAATATACTTTACAGAATTTGCCGTCAAATCGAACTCAAATTTCTACAAATTGGTGGAAAGAGAGTAAAATGAAATTAAAAAGTACTTATGCTCAAATTCAAAAAAATAAATCTATACGATTATTTTTGATTGGCTTTTTTTTCTATAATATGGGTTTGCAAACGGTGATGTATATTGCTGCCATTTTTGCAGAAGTAGAATTAAAAATTCCTGAAAGTAATTTAATTATTACTATTTTATTAATACAACTATTGGCTATTTTTGGGGCGTATAGTTTTGCTTTTTTATCCAGAAAAATGAGCAATGTTAATGCCTTAAAAATAGGTGTTTTCCTTTGGATTTTTATTTGTATTGCGGGCTATTTTATCACTTCTGATAGTTTTTATTTTTTAGCCATCTGCATTGGTTTCGTAATGGGTGGTATCCAATCATTGTCCCGCTCTACTTTTACGAAATTAATGCCTGTTACAGATAATAAATCTTCTTATTTTTCGATGTACGAAGTAGTAGATAAATTTGGGACAGTACTTGGTACATTCTCATTTGGTTTGATTGAACATTTTTCGGGGAATGTTAGAAATAGTATTGCTTTTTTGGTCGTTTATTTTTTAATTGGCTTTATTTTTCTTTTGCGAATAAAAAATACACAAATCAAGCTTTAAAAACAACTATTGTAAACCAAAAAATTCAAACCTCAAAAAAATGATAAATTTATGAAAAAATATATAATGTATGTTTTCTTTATTATTTTGTGTTTAAGTTTGGATTTAAAAGGACAAAATAATGTTATCATTGAAAATTTTTTCCAAAACCACACAATCGAAGATTTTAGATTGGAAATTGATCTTCCTTTTAAAGCAAAAGTTAGAAAGGAGTTGAAGGCTTTTAAGCGAAGTGGACAATCAAAATATAGAAGAAAAAAACAATTTTATACCATCAATTCACCCAAAAAGTTAGAAATTATGTTGGATATTATTTCTCAATCACCAACCAATTTTAATGATTTTAAATTTCCTTGTATTGATTGTAAACTTCGTGATACTATTTTAAATGGTCAGAACATAAGATATTATTATGATAGTACGAAACTAATAGTGCTAAGGAAGTTTATAACTTCTCAAAATACATCATACTTTTTTGTATTAATGGCTGATTTAAAAAAATATAATAAATATACATCAAACGATATTCTAAAATGGTGGTCAGAGGCAAAAATAGAAGAATTAAAAGATGTGTTTGAATAACATCAATGATAATCGTATTTAGTGGGTATTCTCCAAATATACCCACCAAATCACTAAAAAATTTATCTATTGACCACTTAGATGCCGCATTACATATTGGTCTTTGGACATCTGCATCCCCTAATGGTAATATAATTCACTACAGAATGCTTATTACTAAAAATGATGGCACTGTTGAGGCAAAATATCCAACAAAAACAACAAATAGAAAAAATAAAAGTGTAACTACTAAAAAATAAAACAATATGAAATCTTTAATTATACTAATATTGCTTTTCACTTGTGGAACTAAGCATAATTATAATGAACAAAAAAATAATTTACCAATTGATACTTGTCAAGACTTTGATATTTTTAATATGGTTTGTATTAAAGATATAAATCGTAAAAAAGAAAAAATACCTTATTTAGTAGTGGAAAATAAAAAAGACTCTTGCATTCTAAGTGTTTATTACACTCTATTTGGAAAAAAAATACATAAAGAGAAACAAGTATATCTTAAAACAAATAATGGATGGTTTCGAAGTGAAGAAAAAATGGATGGAATAGGCAAAGTGAGAAAAAAAACTTTTATACACAAAGATTATATTTTGGTACAAATATATTCATATGATGGACAAAAAGATAAACCATTTGCACTTTCAGTAATTAAATACACATTAAATGAGATTATTGAAATGAGTTTTTACGAAAATATACCATCTGATATTAATAAAGAGTTGGCTGATGAGGATTTTACAAATCCTTATTCAAAACAAATAACATCTTTTAAAACGAATAGCAAAAGCATAGAAGTAACTAAAAAATATATATCTCGTACTCGTGAAATCGAAGATGATTCAGGTGTTGCATTATTTGAAGATTTTCCTATTAAATTATCTCAATTTTCTTATTTTTGGCATATATATTTTGGTAGGATTGATAATACAATATTTTAATACTACTGCCCAACTGACTTAAGTCTGTAAAAAAAATAAAAAAGTACACTGGTTTAAGTTTGAGCCAAACGGAAACTTAAATCTTTGTATTGATAGAAGTCTCCAGACTTCACTACTCAGAGAGTGGAAAAGGCGTTGGTTTGGGGGTATTTTTTGGTTTGTTAGGATTTTTATTTGATAAATATTTTGGGTTCTACTAAGATTTATACGGAAAATATTTACCTTTGCATATGAATATAGCTATAGATTTACTTTTAAACTTGCCTCATTTGAGGATTTTAGATTGTG
>RDZP01000009.1 GCA_004294005.1 Cytophagia bacterium | reverse complement strand
GTTCTACTAAACTTTATACGGAAATTTATAGCAGGAGGCACGCGGATAACGCGGATTTTACGGATTTGAACGGATTTTTTACTTTTCTAAAATTTTATCTGTATAAATGTTAGAAGAACGAGTATTTCTATATTTTACATAAAAAAAGGAAAGTGAATTAAATCAACCTTCCTCAATAAAATTATATATTTTTTAATTGTACTTCAATCATTTTTTTGACTTCTTCGGGCATTTTTTGCTCTTCCAAAATCTTCTCAATTGGTTTTTTTGCTTCTTTTATTTTTAATGCTAATAAAGAATTAATCAAGGCAATCTGTACCACAGGGTCATCTTGGTTTGATAAAGCCTTTACTAAAATAGAAGTTACATTTGGATAATCATCTTTATAACCTAAAAGTGCATTGGCAGCAGCAAGTCTTACATTGGTATTTTCATCATTTTGCAATGTTTCTGCTAAGGTATTGACAATAGTTTTGACATCATCTTTATCTCTTTTTTTGATTTCAGTGGCATATTGAACTGCCTGTAATCTATCACCTGCAGAATTATTTTTCAGCAGTGATTGCATCATTATTTGTTTCAAATCTTGAATTTCTACACTCAAATTTTCTGTATTCTGTTTGGTATGATTGCTCAGTTTTCCCAATACAAATCCAATAGATAATAATAAAATACCAGCCGCAATTCCACTCATTATTTTGATATTTAATGAAAATTGTAATCGTTTTTTTGGTAGTTGATTATTGATTTTTGTTGTCAATTTTTGCCAACTCTCTTGTTCATTTTGTTTAAAAAAAGGCATAGATTGTTGGATAAAATAATCAAATTCTTGTTGATATATTTTCCATTCCTTTGGAATATTTTTGTTTTCTTGAAAATATTTTTTAAGTTTTTTTTCTTCTTCTAAGGAAGTTTGACCTTCGTCATATTTTTCTAATAAAATTTTTATTTCGTTTGTATCCATCATTTTATTTTTGTTCATAATTTTCTTTTTCGGTCAAAAAATCACGTATTTTTTTTCTTGCTCTTGATAAATTTACTCTTATAGCATTAATGTCCATTTTCAAAATTTCAGCTATTTCTTCAAATTCATATTCTTCAATATCTCTTAATTTGATTATAACTTGTTGATTTTCAGGTAATTGTGTGATAGCAAAATCAATCCAACTTTTAGTATCTTTCAACTCGGTGGTTTTGTGAGGCGAAGGTGCATCAGATAAAGTTCTGTACGCATTGTCTTCTAAGGCATAATTTTGACTTTGCTTTAATTTTCGTTTGTCTGCACACAAATTTTTTGTAATTTGCATTGCCAACGCTTCTTTGCTATTGTATTCGTTTAATTTTTCACCCATTTTCCACATTCTCAAAAATACTTCTTGCACAATATCTTCAGCATCAGAGGCTTGATGTAACAGTTGATTAGCAAAACGTAATAGTTTATTTCTATAAATCCATATTTCTTTTTGAAAATTTTGCAAATCCATATTGTCCAATTCAATTTGATGTTTTGTTCTTATTGAGTGAGACGATGAAACGCTAAAAACATTACAGATAAATAAAAAATAATGTAAGAAAAATCCTTAAAAAATCAAAAATGTAAAAAAATGGACATTTTTTTTATCATAAATCAACAAAATTCAATTACTTTTCGTATCTTTGTGTAATCAATGTAAGAATACAAAAAAATAATCCAATTATGAACATTTTATACAATCTGCTTTCAAAACATACATGTTTTCATAATCATTGTAACATACCTTTTTCTTTGCACACAAAAATATCTCATTTATCATACATACAAAAAACTATGCTTTCTTTTTTTACCTCCAATACAATCAATAAAATTATCTATTTATTCATCTTCCTTTTGATGTTTATGGGAATAGGGGAGAGGGTAATGGGGCAGACGACTTCTCAAGCAGGTCCTTGGGGTGCAGGTAGTACATGGGTTGGTGGTACTGTACCTATTTCAGGGGCTACGGTTACGATTGCACACAATGTTACGATAACCTCCACAATTTCTGATATCGGAACATTGACTATTAATGCTGGTGTTACGCTTAACCCACAAGGAAATAATATAACAGTTACAGGTACTACTACAGTCAATGGTACTTTTATAGACAATGTGGCGGGTGGTACGAATACATTTGGGGTTATTAACGTCATTAGTGGTGGTAGTTTTACCGCTTCTGGAGGCGTTTCATCTTTTTCTTTTGGAGGGAATATAACTAATGCGGGAACTTTTAATATCAATATTTCAAATTATTCATTCGTTACTAATCTTAGCATTACAAATAGTAGCGCTTCTAATATGACTTTCAATGCAGGTACTGCGGGACAAGCAACAGCTACGATAAACTCTTCTATAAGTGTAACTGTATTATCGTCTATTGGAGATGTTGAATTATTAGATGGTGACGGGATTAATATTATTGGAACTCTAGCTAACTCCAATGATGGTGGACCAGGCGCTCCAACTACTACAAGTAATTTGATAGGGACAGGTACATTTATTAATAATCCAAATGGTTACTTAAATTATGTAGGAAATGCAGCGCCTACGGTTACAAACTTTAATGTAAGTGCTGGGGGAAGTACTTTTTGGTACAATGGAAGTGGCAATCATAACATTAGAGCAGCCACTTATCATAAACTGAGATTAAGCAATAACAGAACCTTATCTTTAACTGCACCACTCACAGTCAATGAAAATTTAGAGTTACTTAATAATGTAATCCTTGATGTAGTAAATGCTACTTATACAGTTGATATTAAAGGGATATTAAATGTGGGTGGTTCGTCGAATATACTGCATAGGAATGGTACATTTACTTTTACGGGCGCTAATGCCAATACTGGTTTTGTTACAACTGAATCTGTTACTTTGTATAACGTAGTCATTAATAAAACTGCAAGCACTGATGGTGTAGCTTTTAATAATTTTATCACCATACTCAATACACTTACTCTGACCAGAGGACTAATGTATATAAATAATAATAATTTAACGCTTTCTAATCCTACTGCTTCAAATCAAATATTACCCATCACACCAACATCAATATCCTATATAGTTATTAATAATCCTACTTCTACTTTTATAAGGAATAATTTACTATCAAATAATCCATATATTTTTCCTGTTGGCATAGGTGCTACATACAATCCATTGAGCATTACTCCATCTGCCAATACAGATATAAAATTAAGATTACTATCTACGGGTACGCCTTCATTGCCTTCCACTACTGCTAATCTCAATGTGCAATGGGGAGTAAGTTCTTCAGTGGCTATTACTGCCAATAGTGTTCAGATGAATTGGCAGGCTGCTAATGTTACAGGAACTATAACAGGTGCATCAAGTCGTTTTTATAATGGTACTTCTTGGGTATCACAGGGCGGGAGTGCTATTGGCACGCAAGTTACTAGTCCTTTGGGTGCTACTTTGCCTATGAATACAGAAAGATTTTTTACGGTATTTATTCTTTCTGCCAAAACTGCTTCCGCCTCAGGAAATTGGAATAATCCTGCAATTTGGTCACCTGTAGGTGTTCCTCTCACAGGTGATGATGTGATTATCACAGGTTCTGGAACGATAATAACAGTAGATATAGCAAGTGTAATCGTAAATAATTTAGCCATAAACAATGGGGCAACGCTTAATGTAGGGACTTTTTCACCTATTATTGCTACATTAAGTAGTAATGGTAATTCTATCAATACTTTCCGTATGTCCACCGTTGCGGGTGCGTCTAATATTACCAATGCGTCTCATTTTAGAAATGCTTTTGTTACTAATAATACAGTAGTTTGGTTTGATGGTGGAAACTATACAATTCCTTTAAATTTAGGTAATACAGGTACAGGTTATCCTGATGTATGGATAAATGGAGGTACAAAAACATTACCCACTACAGGTACTTTTATAACTAAAAATTTGGTGATAAATGCTGGTGCTTTGCAAGGAGCAGGTTCAGCCAATACTTTAAATATTGGTGGAGAATTAGAAGTAAAAACAGGTACTACATTTAGTAACTTGGGTTATGTTAATATTAATTTATCAAGTAATTTAATAGTAAATGGTACATTTACTCTCTCAACAGGCACCGCTTTTAGTTTCTCTGCGGGTACTGCAGCTGTTACCATTTCAGGTGTTACAAATCCTATCAATTTTGGTAATGCAGCGGTAACAGTAACCAATAACAAAACTGTTACAAACAACGCTACAAATAGTATAACAATGGGCGGAACGCTGACCTTAGGAACTACTGCTTCTGTATTCAATAACAATAAAACACTCAGTTTGACAGGAAACTTAACGGGTGGCACATTCAACAACAATGCAGGGGCTACCCTTAATTACGCAAGTGCTAATGCCCCTACATCTACTTGTAATTTTACGGCTGTACCCAATACTGTACATTATAATGGTGCGATAAATCAAAATATAGGTCTAATCTCTACTTTCAACAACATACAATTTTCGGGTGGGAGCAATAAAGATTTTGGTATTTTTCCTGTAAGTATAACAGGAGATTGGACTAATAATGGAGCTACTATCATAACAGGAGTTACAAGTACCATTACCTTCGCAAATACAACAACAGCTCAAACCATAGGTGGAAGTTCTACATCTGCATTTAATAATCTAACCATTAACAATACAAATGTGGGTGGTGTAGATATAGGCACTACTACCGTAACAGGCACAAACACACTAACCATAGCTGCCAATGCTTTGTTAAGAGTAGGAGCAAGTAATTTTCCTTCGGGATTTGGAACTTATACCTTAAATACAACATCTACGGTCGTATATTATGCTACAATACCCCAAGATATAAGAAATAATATTACTTATGGCAATCTTCTTTTAGTAGGAAATAATGTTAAAAATCTTACAGGTAATTTTACGGTTGCGACTAACTTATTGCTAAGTGGTAGTTCAACTGCTATGGTTTTTGGGGGAGTAGCCAAAACTGTAACCGTCAATCGTGATGTGAGTGGAAATGGGACGATTGACTTATCGAGTGCCACCCATACCTTAGAACTTAGAGGAGAAAATAATGCTATTGGAACATTGATAACAGGCACAAGTGGTTCATTGGTTCGTTATAATAGACAATTAGGTACACAGCAAATAATTGGAACTACTTATCAAAACTTAGAATTTGTTACACAAACTTCTATTGCTGATAAAATTATGACAGGTGTAATCACTCTTAACACTGGTGGCACTGTTTTTACTTTGGGAAATAATAATAAAATCAATCAAAATGATTTTGATTTTAATATTTCGCAAGCAGTGTTTAATGCAAGTCAAGCATCTTTCAATACAAATGTTAATTCTTGGTTTTATAACAATACTTTAAGTCCACAGGCATACTTTAATGTAACAAATAATAATGGAGCTGCAATAGTCCCAGATGTAACTATTCCAATAGGTAGTCCAGTTAGTGCTATGCATATTACTCTTTTTAATTATAGTGTTACAGAAACTCCTGATTTGAAGTTTACAGTACAAGAACAAGGAATAAATAGTTTTCCAACTATTGCAGGTAATCCTTACGTAAAATACGTGTGGAATATATTAACAACAGGTACTGCTACTATATCATCACTTACCTTCAATTGGACTGCCATCAGTGAAACAAGTTTACTTTCTTCAGGAAGTTTGTATAGACACAACGGGACCAATTGGGCAGCACCTTTGGCTTCTTATTCATCAGGTTTTAATATACCTTATAGTGCTTCACCTGATTTTGGTACGTATGGAGTTTTTGTGCCTTTGGCTGGTACAACTTATTATAGCCGAGATGATGCTACAAATATTTCAACTACTGGTGCAGATTGGGCATCTGGAACTTGGTCATCAACAGGTCATGACGGATCAAGCTGTGGTTGTGTACCTAATGCAGGTGATAATGTTATAATTAAAGCAGGACATAGGGTAAATATTACTACCACTATCTTAGTAAATATTACAAACTTAGAGGTAAATGGGGTTTTAGATTTTGGTAACAATACAACAGCCCTAAATCCAATAAGCAATTTACAAGGCACAGGCAGACTCCGTTTCACTTCAACAAGTAGTCCTATTACTTTACCTACCATTACCACTAATAACTTCACAGACGGCACAGTAGAATTTTATACAGGTACAAATGGCTATGAAATTCCTCCTACTTTTGGGGCTGTTAATTACCCCAACTTAGAAATCAATGCAGCAGTGCAGACGATTACTTTGCCTGTAAGTGGTGGTTTAGGTTGTATTGTAAATAAAAATTTCAAAATTACTGCAGGAACTTTTAATCCTTTGGAGAGAAATATTACAGTGGAGGGGACGACTATTATTGATGGTTCTTTTACTGATACCAATAATACAAATTTTCACACCTTTAAAGATAACATTACAGTTGGAAGTTCAGGGACTTTTTCAAGTCAAAGTCAGGTTAATATTTCTCCTGCGGTAAATATGAGTGTTGTAAATAATAGTGCAAGCCCTATGTCATTTGGTCTTTCCTTGCAAATCAATTCTGATAATGCTATTACCTTCGATGGTAATATGGACTTTGCAGGAAATTTTGAGGTCAATAGTTCTAATACTCCAACTATCAATTTTGCAGGTGACGCAACAAAAACCTATAATATTTTAGGTAATTTAATTATTCAGAATACTATCATCAATAATTCAGGTACACTTAGCATTACAGGTAACGTAAACTCAACAGGTGCTACTTTCAACAACCTTACAAATGCTTATTTAAAACTAAGTGGGAATTTTGCTCCCGATTTTTTCAATGCGTCAGCAGTAGGGAATACAGTAGAGTATAACGGGAGTAGCGGACAAACTATTCTACCCGCCACTTATTACCATTTGGTATTGACTGGCACAGGCAGTAAAGCTTTAACAGACCAAATATTTGTACTTGGAGATTTTACTAATGATTTAACTTTGCCTGACATATTTGACTCTAATAACTTTCCAGTACATTTTAATGGCACCGCAGTTACTCAAACCATTGGAGGCACTGCTGTTACAGATTTTACTCGTCTTGTTATCAACAAATCTTCAGGCAACATAATACTTGGGCAGTCAGTAAATGTAAGTGACCAGCTAAACCTAATGAGTGGAAAAGTATTATTGGGTGAATATAATTTTAGTTATAGTGGTTTTGAACCAAATTTAAGCATTAGTGCCAATAGTTATGTAGTAACTAATGGTAGTGCAGGTAATTTTAATAGAGTTAATTTCATACCTTTCAGTGAGCATTTATTCCCGATTGGAATAGAAATAGCATCCAATACCTATACCTACACACCTGTAAAAGTTATTTATTCCACTGTGCCAGTGGGTAATATATCAGTAAGAGCAGCAAAGCCAAATACTTTGTCTTTGCCTAATTTTAATGCCACCGAAAAAATTGACGCTGTATGGAGAATACAACAAGGGGCAGATGCGTCCATCGCTCTCCTTAAATTCGGTTGGGAAGTTGCCAATGAGGTTAGTTTTAATGCTGGAACTGCCAAGATTATACAAAATTTTAATAGTGTAAGACCTACATCGATAGGAACACAAGAGGCTACTTCAAGTGGTGTAACACAATTTGCAAATACAACAAATACTTTTGCAGTATTTTCGGCTACTACCTACACCTCTGTTCAATCAGGAAATTGGAATGATGGGGGTACTTGGGTAGGTGGAATAGCACCAAGTTCACCAACAGATAATGTAATCATTCAACAAAACCACATTGTAACTATCCCACCAAGTTCTAATATCAATGTAGCAAATCTAACCTTAGTAGATGGAGATGCGTTAAACAATGGTGGAAGACTTAATGTAGCACCAAGTGGTAGTAATAATTTCTTTACCATTGGTACATTATCAGTAGGTAATAAAGCTGTTTTACAGTTTTCAGGTAGTTGGGACGGACCTCCAAGTATCAATACACTCACTGCCCCATCAGGAGGAAGTACAATTCGTGTAGGTGGTGCAGATTTAATACCTTCAATTACAAACATTGGTACTTATGATAATACCAACAAAGTAGTTTTTTATGGTAGTAATTATAATATTCCTGAGAAACTTAGTGCTATTACTAATTTTCAAAATGTAGAAATAGAGGGGGTAGGAATAGGTAGTTTTGAATTTGGAGGAATGACAATAGATAATGATTTTACTGTTTTATCAGCACCTGCTTCATTTAATGGGGTAGGCGATGCTTTAACAATCAATAAGGATTTTGTTATCAATAGTGGTGGTAGTTTTGACCCGCAAGCAATTAACCTTACTGTCAGTGGTATAAGTACAATCGATGGCACTTTTAATGATACAAACGCAGCAGGCACGAATACTTTTAAAAATAACATTACGGTTGGAAGTTCAGGAAGTTTTACAAGCACAAGTAATGTAGTGCTTAATCCTTTGAGTAATCTAAATGTATTAAATAGTAGTGCATCACCCATCAATTTTACAGGTGGAGTAGAAATAGGTTCAGGAAGTCCAACTATAAACTTTGATGGAAATATGAATTTTGGGGCATCTTTATTTACACCATCAGGTTCTGGTACCCCTTTGCTTAATTTTAATGGCTCGAGTAATATCTATAATCTTACAAATACCCCTGCTTCAATTACTCTAAATACAGGTACTATCAACAATAATGCAACAATGAATGTTGCAGGAAATATAACAACTGACGGAAGTTCTATTTTTAATAATAATGGAGGAAGTTATTTAAAACTTGGAGGTTCTTTTGGTATTACTCTAAGTGCCTCAACACCAAGCAATACCGTAGAATATGCGAGTGGTTTTCCCCAAAATATTGTTACTACTGCTTATCAGAATTTAGTAATCAGTGATAACACTGTTACAAAAACCTTATCAGGTAACATTACCGTTGCAGGAGATTTTACCAACAATGTAGGTGCTAATTTCTTAGCAAATTCAAACAAAGTAACTTTCAATGGTACAACTCCTCAAACTATCTCAGGTGCTACTACTTTTTTTGATTTGGAGATAAATAATACTGCAACTTTGCCTGCAATTCCTACAGTAACTTTGCAAGATAATACAACGGTATTCCGTTCTTTAACGCTCACTGCTGGAAAGTTGATAACAAGTGCAAATACCTTACAACTTAGTGGCACGTCGTATGCAACACAACTTTTAGGAACGCCATTCAGTAGTAGTAAGTATATTGTTACGAGTGCAGGAGGGCAATTTAATAGATTAAATGTAGATGCAACAATAGGAAATGTGGAGTTTCCTATTGGTGCTACCACTTCGGATTATACACCTTTGACTTTTACCAATACAGGTAATTTTGGAAGTGTGGGCGTTTCGGTAAGAGATGAAGCAAATACTATTACCGAAAGCCCAAAAGTAAATAGAATTTGGAATATAGCTACGTCAGGCGCTACCAATCCAAATATAAAATTTGATTGGAATGTGAGTAATCAAAGTGCTACACTACCTTTTAATGCTAAAATTCATCAAAATAGTAGTGCTTGGACAAATACAGGTATTATAACAACCTATACAGCAGGCACTCAAACCGCCTCTGCTATTATTTCTGCGGGGAACTCAGGGAATAGAGATTTTGCAATGTTTACACCTGCTCCTGTTCCAATAATTGTTATTAATCCAAATCCGGTAGTTACTGCAGGCAACATACTAAAAGAAACAACTGATAATATATTGTATCAATTTAGTACAGTCGTTACCTCTTTAGATGCAACGCTAACAGAGTTAAAACTTACAACGGGAGGTACTTATGCTACTGCTGATATTACTAATTTGAAATTACGTTATTCTACTGATAATATTTTAGATGTGGGTGATGCTACTTTTGCTACTATTACCCCTGCAACCGCAGGTGTGCAGACTTTTACAGGCTTACCGTCAATAACTATCCCTGTAGGTACAGGTTATTTCTTTGTTACCGCTGATGTTGGAGGTGGCGCAGCTAATGGTAATACAATCAGTATCATTGCACCTGCCATTACTGATTTTACTTTTGCAACAGGCAACACAAGTTTCTTTTCTGCGGTTTCTAATGGTGGCTTACAAACTATTACACCTATTCCCACCCAACCTTTAGGCAATAGAGGTTTGTATTTTGATGGGCAGAATGATTATGTAAACATTGGCAATGTTTTAGGAACAACTTTCCAAACAGAATTTACGGCGGAGGCTTGGATTAAACCAACACGCACGGGCACGAATAGACAGAATGTTATCTTTTCAAAATGGAGTGTTGGAAATAATGCTTCGGATATTCTATTTTCACACTTAGAAAATAGTGGAAATAGTCTTCTCTTTTTTTCAGATGCAGATGGTACAAATATTACTACACCCCTCAATTCTATTACATTTAACAAATGGAGTCATGTGGCGCTAGTGTATAAGCAAACGCCACGCTCTTATGCGATTTACATAGATGGGGTGTTACAAGCCTCTGGCACAGATAACAATTTGCTAATAACAAATACTAATACATTTCCGCTACGGATAGGTGCAATTTTCAATGGTGGACTCCCACAAGATGTATTTACTGGACAAATAGACGAAGTTCGTATTTTTTCATCTGTCCGAGATGCTTCCCAAATCCAATTAGATATGTCCACCCAAACACCGAATGGTGCATCGGCTTATTGGAATTTTGATGATGATGCAGCAGCAGGTGTTCAAACCCAAGCCGTAGATATAGCAGGTTCTAATAATGGTACATTACAAAATGGTGCTTTATGGGCGATGCGTGTAACAGATAACACAGATACAGGAAGTGCAGGTTTAGGCTCTCTACGTCAAGCAATTACAGAAGCAAATACAGATACAGATAAAGATTATATTGATTTTAGTATTGATAATATCACCCCTACATTAAGAACAATAACTTTGGGTGGTGCCTTACCTAATATTTCAAACCCTGTTTTTGTAGATGGATTCAGTGCATTGGGTAGTGATACACAACTAAGGATAGATATAAATGGAAATAGTAATAATATTTTTGATGTCAATGCTAATAATTCTACTTTACAAGGTTTGATAATGCGAAATGGTGCTACTGCTGTCAATATTAATTCGGTAAGCAGTGCTAACAAAATTTCTCAAAATAATATATTTAGCAATACAACCGCTATCAATTTGAATGGTACAGGTAATGGTAGTAAAAGCGCTCCATTTATCACCTCTGCCACAACCTCTTTCATCACAGGTACAGGCGTAACGGGTGATATCATAGAAATATTTGAAAATAATCCTTTAGAAACACAAGGACGCACTTACAAAGGACAAACTACAGTAATAGCAGGTACTTGGGGTTTCGTAGGTACATTTACGCTTGCTAATGCTATCACATCTACCGCTACAGACGTAACGAATGGAACTTCGGCTTTTTCTACTCCACAGTCAGCAGTAGTATCTAATCCTTTCCGCACCACTTGGATAACTACTGATACACAAATTTTAATTCCTACCCGTGCTGCAAGCGGAGCATATAACTATGGTGTAAGTTGGAGAAATCTTACAAATCCAGGTGTACAAGAGGGTAATAGTATCATAGGGCAGACAGCTGATTACACTATTACGGGTTTGCAGAATAACAGTGTCTATCAAATAGATATTATAGGCACATTCCCGCATTTCTACATGGATAATAATGCCACGAACAGAACCAAACTACGTACTATAGAACAATGGGGAGATATTGCATGGGCAAGTATGCAAAATTCATTTTGGGGATGTTCAAATCTGACCTATACTGCTACAGATATACCAATTTTGAGTCCTGCTAATAATATGCAAGGTATGTTTAGAGATTGTAGTGCTTTCAATGGAAATATCAGTTCTTGGAATGTAAGCAATGTTACTAGTATGCAAGGTATGTTCAATGGTGCCTCTGTCTTTAACAGGGATATAAGTAGTTGGAATGTAAGTAATGTAACATCTTTCGATGGGATGTTTCAATTTGCTTCTGCTTTCAATCAAGACCTTAGCAATTGGAACTTTAGTACTATATCTAATATATCCGCTCTCAGTATGTTTTACGGTGCTGGGGCTTTTAACAATGGCGGGGTAATATTGAATTGGGGGACGAAAACCACCAGATTTACCAATATGGCTAATATGTTTGCTTTTGCTGGTTCATTTAATCAAGATATCAGCAGCTGGAACGTAAACAATGTTACTACGATGGCTAATATGTTTGAAAATGCTATTGCTTTTAATCAATCTTTGGCTACTTGGCAATTAAGAACATTAGGAGTAAATATGACCGATATGCTCAATAACTGTGGTATGAACACTGCTAATTATGATGCTACCCTTATTGGTTGGGCTGGACAGGCAGGCGCACCTACAGGAGTAACTTTGGGAGCTACGAGCAGAATATATTGCACAGCAATTAATGCAAGAAACACCTTAACAAATAGCAAAGGTTGGACTATCTCAAATGATGCTATTTCACCTGCTTGTTTGCCTACGCAACCTTTGGGAAATAGAGGAATATATTTGAATGGAGGCACAGAACATATTGTTGCCAATACGCCAAGTACTGCAACAGATAACTTCACCGTAGAAGCATGGGTAAAGTTAAGTCGAGTAGGCGGACAGATTATCAGGAATGGTCTTGGTTATTCGATGTTTATTGACGGGAATGGGCGATTTATGGTTGAATTGATTGGTATTGGCTATATCCAGACGGACTACATTATTACGCTCAATCGCTGGACGCACTTAGCTATCGTCAGAAATGGAGGCATTTGGGCTTATTATGCAGATGGGGTCGTGCTCAATCGTATTGCTGGTCCCGCCAATACTACTCCTCCAAATCCTCCATCAGTTAATCTTTTTATTGGAGAACGCTCTGATATTACCTACGGTTATTACAAAGGACAAGTAGATGAGGTGAGAATTTTTAATGTGGCACGTACTCAAGCCCAAATCCAATTAGATATGGCTACCCAAACACCCAATGGTGCAGCAGCCTATTGGAATTTTGATGATGATGCAACAACAGGTGTTCAAACCCAAGCTGTAGATATAGTAGGTGGTAACAATGGTACTTTACAAAACGGTGCTTTGTGGGCTTTGCGTGTTACAGATGATACAGATAACGGAAGTGCAGGCTTAGGCTCTCTACGTCAAGCAATTACAGAAGCAAATACAGATACAGATACAGATTATATAGATTTTAGTATTCAGCAAGCAAATACCTCTACGGTAAGCACTATTGCACTTACCTCCGTTTTGCCTAATATATCGGAACCTGTGTTGCTTGATGGTTATTCTGCGTATGGTAGTAGTCCGAATAGCAATTTATTTAATGCGGGTAATAATGCACAGTTAAGAGTAGAAATCAATGCGGCAGGAATAGGTTCAGGGGCAAACCCACCTAATCATGCGGCACTTACTTTAAATTCGGCAAGTAATTCCACTATCAAAGGTTTATCTATTTATGGTGTGCCTTCTAATTCAGGTAATCAGTCTACAATTAGGCTTAATGGTACGACTACTAATACCAGTATAGAGGGCTGTTATATAGGCTTGCGTACTAATGGTTTTACTCCTGCTACTAATATGAATGGAGTAGAAATGGCAGGCACAGTAGGTGGGAATATTTTAGGGTGGTCAGGAACGATTAATCCTGCATCATTTAACATTATTTCCAATAGTAATTTTACTGGGGTAGTAACTGGTTCTAATAATAATATCATTCAAGGAAATTATATAGGAACAGACATTACAGGGACTATTGCTCGCCCTAATGCTCAGCGAGGCATTGCACTTGGTGCCACAGGTACAGGCAATCAAGTTCTAAATAATCTCATCAGTGGTAATGGTAGTCTTGGCGGTCTGTATATTCGAGCAAGCGGGACTATTGTCAGGGGTAATCTCATAGGCACAACGGCTAACGGTATAGGAAGCCTTCCTAATATGAGCAATGGTATTACTATAACAGGTAATATAACCAGCGCCGCTAATAATGTAATCATAGGTGGCACCTTAGCAGGCGAGGCAAATATCATTGCCAATAACTCAGGGGCAGGTGTTTTGATAGAAGGGGGTAGTTTTGGTGCAATAAATAATCGTGTTTCAGGTAACAATATCTATAATAATACCTCAGGAGGTATATCCTTAGCAGGTTCGCTAAACATTGGTAATAACGACAAAGTAGCACCTAGTATTAGTGCTGCAACACCTACTTCGGTTTCGGGTTTCGGTATCACTGGTGATGTGATAGAGGTTTTTGAAAATAACCCCTTAGAAACACAAGGACGTATTTACAAAGGTACAACAACTGCAGCAAGTGGTGTGTGGTCTTTGACAGGTACATTTACAGTAGGAAGTAATATTACTGCTACTGCAACAGATAATACGAACGGAACTTCAAGATTTTCTCCATCTTTTTTCTTTGGAGGGACATATTATAGCATAACCAACGGTAATTGGAACGCACCTGGAACTTGGTCAACAGATAATATTTTAAAACATTTAGGAGCGTCTTGTAACTGCACCCCAAATGATAATGCTATTGTGAATATTGGCGCACATACCATTTCTGTTACTGGTCAGACAGATATAAAACTTAACAATACTATTAATTTAACATCTGGAAATAGTGTTCTTGATTTTAGCAACAGTACCACAGGTTTAAGTAATATAATTACAGATTTAAACTGCACAACCTCTGGAGCCAAGGTAATGTCAAGTCAAACTTTATTACCAACCGTAACCACAAATAATTTTTTAGTTCCATCAAACAATGGCTTAGTAGAGTTTTATGGAAGTTCAACTTACGATATTCCAAATAAATTTGGAACTCTTGATTTTAATAACGTTATTATTAGTGGTACAAGTGGAAGCAAAAATCTTGCAACTCCAATGATTATTAATGGTAATCTTGAACTTAGAACAAATAGTGTATTAAATGTTTTAACAGGTGGTGCTATTACCACTTCTGGCACAAACAAAACATTCAAACAAGTAATAAATACCATATTTACTACTGCTACCACTTATCCTGCTGGTTTTACAAATTATGACCTTCACCCAAACTCAACTTTCGGATATACAGCCCTCACAGGTACGCAAAATGTGAAGGCATTATCAGGTACAGGATTAAACCGTTATGGTAATCTCGATATTGTGGGTAATTCAGGTAGCATAAAAGCACTTGAAGGAGATGTAAATGTAGCAGGAAATTTGACAACCAATAATGCAACTATAAATTTTGGTAACACAACAGCAAGAACTCTAACCATTACGGGAGATTTAATCAATGCCAACGGCACAATAGATATGTCAGGAGGTACAAGTCTTGCCCATACACTCAATCTAAATGGTACTAACAATGCCATTACTACCTATACAACAGGTGCAAATACCGCCGCAAAAGTAGTCTATGGTGGCACAACTCAACAAGTTTTTGCAAGTCCCAATTACCAAAACCTCGAAATTGCTGGTAGTAATATAAAAACCTTGCAAGGAAACGCGACTGTAAACAATACTTTGACTTTGGCAAGTGGGATATTGCGATTAGGAACAAATACTTTAACAATTACTAACAATGCAGCCAATGCTATCGTAGGAGGCAATACAAGTAGTTACATTGAAACCAATGGAA
Source organism: Cytophagia bacterium (assembly GCA_004294005.1). Lineage (GTDB taxonomy): Bacteria > Bacteroidota > Bacteroidia > Cytophagales > Microscillaceae > RDXZ01. Next base: position 25,912 of record RDZP01000009.1, on the reverse strand, counting down.
GTGGTGGATTAACAAGAAATATTACAAGTGCAACTACTTATAATTTTCCTGTGGGTGGTGGTACTACACCACAATACGCTCCTGCAAGCTTGACTTACGCAACGATTGCTAATGATATTGTATTTGTAAGAGTAGGAGAGCAAAATACCAATGGTTTGCCACAACTTCCTGCAGGATTTTTAAATAATGTGCCTATTGTTTGGGCAATTAACTCATCTCAAAACGTAACTAATTTATCTTTAAATTGGCAAAATCCAAGTGTAGCGGCTACTACTATCAAAGAATACGTTTCCTCTTGGGATAATGCTTTGCCTTTGCTCAATAATAGTGCATCAGGTACATCTGGAAGTGTAACCAATATCACAGGACTTGGCGGAACGACAAAATACTTCTCTGTATTCTCACTACCTACGATTGTAGTTTCTCCTTCTGCTTTGTCTGCCTTTACTTCTTGTGCAGGAACAGCCTCAACAGAACAAACTTATACCGTTTCAGGCACTAACTTAGCAACTGATATTGTTATTAACGCACCAACAGGCTTTCAAATTTCTACTACAACAGGAACAGGTTTTGCAAATTCACTTAACTTGACTCCTACAAGTGGAAATGTAGCCAATACTACTATTTACGTCCGTCAAATAACAAGTGCGACTAATGGTGCAAGTGGCAATATTGCTCATACAAGTACCAACGCTACTACACAAAACGTGAGTATTCCAACAAGTACCGTTAATCCTTTGCCAACGCCAACCATTATAGGTAATAATGCCGTTTGTGCCAATAGTTCCGAAATCTATTCTGTTACAAATGTAGTAGGTAATACTTATATTTGGACAATCACAGGTGGTACGATTGATTCAGGACAAAATACAAATAGTATAAGCGTAACTTGGGGAACGGCAGGTGTAAGAACGGTACAAGTAGTTGAAATAGTTACTGCAACAAGTTGCGCCATCGCTGTTGCTCAAAACATTGTTATCAATGCTTTACCAACGTCAACCATTATAGGTAATAATATTGTTTGTGCTAATAGTCCTCAAATATATTCTGTTACAAATGTAGTAGGTAATATATATTCTTGGACAATCACAGGAGGAGTTATCTCTAACGGACAAGGTACAAATACGATAGATGTAATTTGGGGAGTAACAGGTATAGGCAATGTATCTGTGTTAGAAACTATAACAGCCACAGGTTGTTTGGCAACTACTAACCAAAACATTACTATTAACGCTTTACCAACGCCAACCATCGCAGGTAATAATATTGTTTGTGCTAATAGTTCTCAAATATATTCTGTTACAAATGTAGTAGGCAATGCTTATCTTTGGACAATCACAGGAGGTATTATCAATAGTGGACAAGGTACAAATGAAATAAATGTAACTTGGGACATTGCTGGTGCTGGTACTTTGCAATTAACAGAAACAATAACGACCACAGGTTGTAGTAGTGTTTCACCTAATACCAACATTACTATTAACGCTTTACCAACACCAACCATTACGGGTAATAATGCCGTTTGTGCCAATAGTTCTCAAATATATTCTGTTCTAAATGTAGTAGGCAATACTTATCTTTGGACAATCACAGGAGGTACTATTGATAGTGGACAAGGTACAAATCAAATAAATGTAACTTGGGGCATCGCTGGTGCTGGTACTTTGCAATTAACAGAAACAATAACAACCACAGGTTGTAGTAGTGTTTCACCTAATACCAACATTACCATTAACGCCTTACCAACGCCAACCATCATAGGTAATAATATTATTTGTGCTAATAGTTCTCAAAATTATTCTGTTACAAATGTAGTAGGTAGTACATATTTTTGGACAATCACAGGAGGTATTATCAATAGTGGACAAAATACAAATAGTATTTCTGTAATTTGGGGAACAGCAGGTATAGGAGCAATACAATTAGTAGAAACAGTTACCGCAACAAATTGCGAAACTACTACCAGCCAAAATATCACTATTAATCTTCTACCAACGCCAAGTATTACGGGAAACTTGAGTATATTAAGAGGTAGTACTCAAACTTATAACGCAACAGGCACAGGTAATATTTATGTATGGAATGTAACAAACGGCACTATTACAACAGGACAAGGTACAAATACCATTTCTGTAACTTGGGGAACAAGTCCTGCATCGGGAACAATACAACTAACCGAAACAAATAGCAATAATTGCATAAATATTGCTAATATTTCTGTAGAATTACTCAATAATAATCCCGTTATCACACAAGGAACTTTATTCAACATTATCACGCTTGAAGATAACTCTAATTCGTTCTCATTAAATGCAACTGATATAGATTCTAATACTCCATTCACTAACTTTGATTGGAGTATATCTACACAACCTACTAAAGGAAATGTTGTAGTCAATACAAACAATACAAATATTCCTTCATTTACTTATACCCCTAATCTAAATGAAAATGGAACAGATACTTTTAATGTTACTTTGTTAGATGGAGAAGGTGGAACAGCAACTATTACTATCAATGTAAACATTACACCTGTCAATGATATTCCTGTGTTGATTAGTCAAAGCCCTGCAATACTTCCTAATATGACTTTGACTTCTCCAATAGCAACATTGAGTCTTAATTTTGCAACTGGTCCTGCTAACGAAGCAACGCAAAGGTTTATACAAGCAAATGTAACTTCAAGTAATCCTGCTATATTGGAAATCGTAAGTGCTACGCCTACGCCTGCCCTTAATACGACTGCAGGAAATATGACTTTGAATATTCAATATAGAGTAAATCAAACTGCAATCGTAACAAACCCAGCACAAGCCACTATCAATTTTAGTGTGCGAGATGATGGTGGTGTTGCCAATGGTGGAATAGACACTTATAATGGTAGTGTAGCGGTTAAAATTGACCCAATGTTGCCTGCACCAACTAACTTTTCAGCAACTGCTTTGTCAGGAAGTTCTACAAGGCTCACTTGGGACGCTTTCCCTCTTGTTACGGGTACAGGATTTGAAATTCAGAGAGATTTAAGTGATGCTTTCGCTAATGCTACAACTATTTTGAATACGACCAATAATACTTTGATTACTTTTGATGACACTAATATAGGTGCAGGTCTTTATTATTATCGTATTCGTGCTAAAGTAAGCAATGGTACTACACTTTGGAGCCAAGCAAGTTTAGTAGTTATCGGACAAGCAGTCGTAAATGTCCCTACAAATTTGCAAGCAAACTCTATTACGTTTAATAAAATTACACTTACTTGGACAGATAACTCTGTAGATGAAACTTCTTTTGATGTGGAGCGTGCCAGTATCTTTACTAACAACCAATTTACCAGAATCGCAAGCGTGGGAGCAATGCTAGGAGCAGGAAATACAGTTACTTATATTGATGAAGATGTTTTTGCTTTCTTTGAATACCGTTATAGAGTAAGAGCAAGGTCTTTTGTAGGTATTTCACCTTATAGCAATAGTATCAATATCATTACATCTATTGACCCTAACGCTTCACCTACTACGCCACCTTTTGCATTGCAGGCACAAGCCCTTTCCAAAAGACAAATCGACTTAGTATGGAGATATAATAATATTTCATCTCAAATAAGATTCGAAATAGAAAGAGCCAACGGCAATTCCGCTCCTTATGTACGTGTAGGAACGATATTTAATACAGCAGTCATAGGTGATAGAAGTTTTAGTGATACACTTAATTTGGTAGAAGGACAACTTTATTGTTATAGAGTCAGAGCCGTATCCGCAGGTGGTTATTCTGATTATAGTAATATTTCTTGTGCAGACGCTGTATGTAACTTAGGCTCTATTGCAGTGTTGCGTGATGATGTAGGAACAGGTAATACAACTGTTTGTGCAGGAAAATCCGCCGCTTTAATTCTTACAAAACGTCCTTTCGGAGCAAGATACCAATGGCACAAAAACGGTGAACCTATTGCAGGTGCTATTTTTTCTACTTATTTGGCAAATGCAACGGGTAAATACAAATGTTATATTAGTGTAGGAACAGGTTTAGGACTTTGTGCCGATTCTACTTTCAATAATATACTCATTATAGCACAAGGAACTGCTACGCCTGTTACAATTACTTATGAAGATAGTAAGTTAAAGGCTTCTATTAGAGATGCAAACACTTATCAATGGTTTAAAAATTATGTTCCTATTCCAAGCGCTACTTTGCCAGAGTATCCAACTACTGAAAATGGTACTTATTTTGTCATTATGACCATAGATGGTTGTGCTTCTACTTCTAATTTGTTCATAGTAGGCGACCCTAATGCACTTGAAAGCTTTGATGTTTCTAACTATTTGTCTATTTATCCTAATCCGACAAGCGACAAAGCAAAAGCAATCATCAATTTGCCTATTCAAGGAGAATACGAATGGACAATAACTGATGTAAATGGAAAAATAATCACTCAATACAAAGGACAAAAGACAGACATTGAACTTAGTGAATTATTAGATTTAACTAATGTCGCTAACGGAATGTATTTTGTAGAATGGCGTACAGGAAAATACCAAGCAAGGAAAAAAATTATTAAAAGATAATTCATAATTTATGCTTACAAAATATAGACAATCACTAAAAAGGTTGTCTATATTTGTTTTTATAGCTATACAATAACTAAAATATATTGTGTAAGTGTTTACAAAGGCAATGTAAGCGTTTACAAAGGCAATGTAAGTGTTTACAAAGGCAATGTAAGTGTTTACAAAGGCAATGTAAGTGTTTACAAAGGCAATGTAAGTGTTTACAAAGGCAATGTAAGCGTTTACAAAGGCAATGTAAGCGTTTACAAAGGCAATGTAAGCGTTTACAAAGGTAATGTAAGCGTTTACAAAGGCGGTTTTGTTGTTTTTACTCCTAAAATTGTATTTAAAAATACTTTTTAATATTTTTAGATACAACTTTAAGTATAAAAATTCTCTTAAATATACTTTGATATATTATTTTTATAGTTTCAATACTCTTATAATTGATATATTTTTAGTAGATAAAGTGTATTTTGTAGTTTGCGATAGGGATAGAAGCAGACTTGCAGAGACGAAAAGAGAAAAAAACGAGGCTTTGCGAGTTTTTTCTCTCTTTTTTGGCTCTGTGCTTTGCACGATAGCCCGTAATCGCCCAACTATTGTATTAAATTCTTATTGTCAAGTATAAAAAATATAAAAAAATGTGTATTTTTTTATATTAAATACAAACAATTTATTTTAAAACATAGTTATACGTACATAATATTTCCAATATTTTATCTCGATTATTATATTATCATCTTTAAAATTTGTAACATGGCAAAAATAGTGCGTGTAAAAATTAGTAGAAATACTGAAGAAGTCTTAAATTTAGCTGAATTAGTCGCTAAAAAACACGAAGAATTAGGTAAAGAGTCCCCTTTACAGCCTCTGAATTGGAATAACCAATTAGACAATGTAAGAAAAGCAATCGAATACCATAAACAAGCAAAAGAATATCTTAGAATGGCTGAACAAGCACACGAACAAAGAGATTTATTGGTTGTTCCGATTGATGACTTGCTTAGACAAAGTCGTGATTTGCTTAAAGCATTGTATAGAAACGAGCCTAAAAGATTAGGAGAGTTTGGTTTTGAAGTAGATGAAGCAGTTAAAAAGAAAAAAATGAAAGAATAATACTTTATTATTTTTAAAAAAACCTTTGTTAATACTAATAAAGGTTTTTTTTATAATCTATTTACTGCTAATAGTTTTGATTATCTCACTTTTTTTTCTATTTTTTTTTATCATTTTGAAACAATTTACACTTAAAATTGGTTTTTTATAGTAAAACATCTTAATCAATTTTTTATTTTCAATGAAAAAATATCTTTTATTGCTTTTTATTGTCTTATCATCGCCTTATTTTAATCTATCAGCACAAACAAATGTATTGACTTTAAAAGAATTATACGAACAAATAATGGCTTATCATCCTTTAATTAAACAAGCAAGCACGTTACCTGACTTTGCGAAGGAAGAACTAAGAATGGCAAAAGGTGGATTTGACCCAAAGTTAGCAACTTCATACAGTAGAAAGGAATTTGATAAGAAAAATTACTATGATCATCTTGATGGAAAGCTAAAAATACCTAATTGGATAGGTGATTTTTTTGTGGGAGCGGAGAGGAGCAGTGGTGATTTATTAAATCCTGAAAATACAACGGATAATAATGGCTTAGCAACAATGGGAATACAAATCGCGTTAGGAAAAGATTTATGGATAGACCAAAGACGAGCAACGTTGAAGCAAGCAAAGATATTTCAAAGCATTGCATTGGCAGATAAAATCAAAATTATTAACAAAATTCTCTTATCAGTAGCAAAAGATTATTGGGAATGGTATTTTACAGAAAGAGAATTGTTTTATTTGATAAAAGGAATAGAATTAGCAGAGAATAGGTTTAGAGGGGTAAAAATAAGAGTGCAGTCAGGAGAGTTAGCAGCGATAGATTCAGTGCAAGCAAAGATTGTGTTACAAGAAAGAATAATACAATTTAATCAAGCAAGTTTAGAAGTAAAGAATATAAGACTAACGATTATGAATTATATTTGGGGTGATAATGATATTCCAATGGTTTTAGCGGAACAAGTAATGCCTGAAAATCCAAATTGGCAATCTAACCCGACGAATGAAATAGAAACATTAGTAGTTTACGCAAAAGAAAATCATCCTGAAATCCTTAAAATAAAAGGGAAAGTCAATCAACTTGATGTGGATAGACAGTTAGCACAAAATAATTTGTTACCAACGGCTAATTTAGAATATGCACTTTTACAAAATATACAACCAACAACATCAAGTACAAGATTAAATGCTCAAAATAACTATAAAGTTGGTTTTCAATTTGAATTTCCGTTGTTTTTAAGAAAAGAAAGAGGTAAATTAGGGCAAGCAAAGATAAAAAAGTTCCAAAATGAGTTAGAACTAAAACAAACAGAAAGAGATATTGAAACTGAAATCAGAAAAGCATACAATGAATTGTTAAATCTTCGTTTGCAGATTGTAGAACAAACATCAATGGTGGCGAATTATCAAATATTAGTAGATGGAGAGTACAAACGTTTTTTGAGTGGAGAAGGTTCTTTGTTTTTGATTAACACGCAAGAAACAAAATTGATAGAATCACAAATTAAATTAGAATCTCAAAAGATGAAATTTGAAAAAGCAAGGGCAACTTTATCGTGGGCAGTAGGAAAATCAATGTGGGAATAGATATTAATAAAAAAAAATACATTCAATTGTAATTTTTTAGTAATTAATTTGTATATTTACAAAGAAAATCTACATATACATTTATTATTATGAAAAAAAAATACGTTTTAATGGCTATTTTATGTTTATATACAACATATATAACCGCTCAATACCGTTTTGATTACAAAAATTTCGCTAAATCACAAGGTATAACCTTAGAAGGGAATGCTTACAAAGATAATAAAAACATTGTATTGACTAATTCTGAACTTTCACAAAGAGGTGGTCTTTGGCACACGCAACAAAAAGTAAACATAAAGCATGGTTTTAAAACTGAATTTACTTTTCGTATTCATAAAAACGATATTAGTTGGGAAACAAACGTTGCAGGTGCAGACGGTATTGCTTTTGTTTTTCATAACAATAGTACTGCAGTCGATCAAGGATTAGTAGGAGGAGGGATAGGTTATGAAGGCATTAAAAATAGTGTTGCTGTAGAGTTGGATACTTGGGCAAATGATGATGAAAACGACAATCATATTGCAATACAAAGCAAAGGAGCAGACCAAAATGTAGCTACAATTGGTGCGACACTTGTGCGTAACGCTATTTTACCTGTTGTATTGAAAGATGGAAAAGTTCACAAGGTAAACATTGAGTATAAAGATAAAAAAATGCTTATTTTTTTAAATGGAAATAAAGTAATTGACAAAGAAATCGACCTTGCTACTACCATTAATTTAGAAAACAACGAAAAAATGTGGATAGGTTTTACTTCAAGTACAGGTGCTGCTTTTTCACAGCACGAAATACATAGTTGGAGTTTTGAAGAATATCTTGAAAAGCCTGTTGTAGTAGAAAATAAGCCTATTGTAATAGAAAAACCAAAGACATTAGAGGATAGAACTATTGTTGGAAAGAATAAAATTAAAGTAAAATCACGTAAAATTACACTTGAAGTCTGGGACCAAGGTTTGGAAGATGGTGATATTATTTCTTTGAACTATAACAATAAATGGATATTAGAAAATTTTACCATTAAAAAAAGAAAAAAGATTATTGAAATCGATTTGGAAGGTAAAAATAACTATTTAATCTTGCACGCTATCAATTTAGGAAGTTCTCCACCTAATACCGTTGCTATTGCTATCAAAGACGGCAAAAAAACACATAAAACATTTCTCAATTCTAATATGAAAGCAAGTGATTCGATTGAAATAATGTACGAAGAAAAATAAAATTTATCTATTTTAATATATTTATGACACAAGAACAGCACAGAGATTTAAAAAGTCGTTTAGAGACTTTAAGGAGGTTTCTTTGACTTCGATAAAAAGTTAGAAGAAATCAAAGAAAAAGAGGCTTTAACGCTTGCCTCAGACTTTTGGGATAATCCCAAAGACGCTGAAAAGTTACTTAAAAACATCAAAACTATTAAGTCTTGGACTGTACCAATTGAAAAAATCATTGTATTGATTGATGATTTGGATACATTGTTAAAGTTTTTAGCTTTGGGAGAAGGTACAGAAGATGACATTGAACTTGCTTATCAAACTACACTTAAAGCTGTCGAAGAATTAGAGTTTAAAAAGATGCTCAATGAAGAAGGCGATGAGTTAGATGCCATTGTTGAGATAAATTCGGGTGCAGGAGGTACAGAAAGCAATGATTGGGCAGAAATGTTGATGAGAATGTATATTTTATGGGGCGAAAAAAACGGTTATAAAGTAACAGAAATCGATTATCAAGCAGGAGACGTCGCAGGTTGTAAGTCTGCTACCTTAGAATTTAAAGGAGATTTTGCTTATGGTTATCTCAAAAGTGAAATAGGCGTGCATAGATTGGCAAGAGTTTCACCTTTTAATGCTGCAGGAAAACGTCAAACAACATTAGGGGCTGTTTTTGCTTATCCGATTGTTGATGATGGTATCGAGATTGAAATAAATCCTGCTGATTTGGAATGGGATACTTTTAGAGCAGGTGGTGCAGGCGGTCAAAATGTCAATAAAGTTGAAACTGCTGTAAGAGTTAGACATATTCCTTCGGGAATTGTGGCAGCTTGTCAAGAGCAACGCTCTCAATTACAAAATAGAGAGAAAGCAATGCAGCTATTAAAGTCAAGATTGTATCAAATTGAGTTAGACAAAAAGAATGAGGAGAAAGCAAGGATTGAAGGCACAAAGAAAAAGATTGATTTCGGTTCTCAAATTAGAAACTATGTAATTTATAATCAACAAGTCAAAGATGTAAGGACAGGAATTTCTCGTACAGACGTGCAAAACGTCTTAGACGGAGATTTGAATGAGTTTATGAAGGCTTTTTTGATGATGCAATAAAGAAAATTCATTGTTTTGATAAGCAAATAAAAAACCAATAAGACATTTATTATCTTTGATAATGAATGTCTTATTGGTTTATCTGTTTGTTTTAAGTTGTATAATAGACTAATTTTCAGTGTTTTGCATCTGTAAATTGACTAATTTTTTATAAATACCGTTTTCTTTTTTCAATAAATCGTTGTGTGTACCAAATTCAACACTTTTTCCGTCTTGTAATACGTAAATTCTATCTACTTTTTTAATAGTAGCGAGCCTGTGAGCGATAATAATGGTCGTTCTGTCTTTCATTAAAACTTCTAAAGCTAATTGTACCCATTTTTCAGACTCAGCATCTAAAGAACTTGTGGCTTCATCAAGGATTAAAATCATTGGATTTTTCAAAATGGCTCTTGCAATGGCAATTCTTTGTTTTTGACCTCCTGATAATTTAACTCCTCTTTCACCTACAACGGTATCTAAGCCATCGGGAAAGTCTTTGATGAACTGCATTGCGTAGGCTTTTTCAGCGGCATCAACAATTTCATTTTCTGCGGAGTTAGGTTTTCCATAAGCAATGTTTTCACGAATCGTACCACCAAAAAGAAGAATCTCTTGTGGGACTAATCCAATGTTTTTTCTAAGGTAATCGAGTTCAAAATCGTTGATATTTTGATTGTTAATACTGATATTTCCCTCGTTGATGTTGTAATATCGGCTTAAAAGTTGAATAGTTGTTGATTTTCCTGCACCACTTGCACCTACAAGTGCAATTTTTTCACCTCCTTTGATAGATAGATTCAATCCTTGCAAAACTTTTACATCAGGGCGAGATTCATAAGCAAAATGAACGTCTTGAAGCTCAATTGTATCTACTTTGATAAATAAATCATCTTTTTTTGTTGTATCTTTATCGTTGCTATATTCTGATTTTTCTTCTAATATTTCCAAAATTCTTTCAGATGCACCCAAACTTTTCTGTAATTGTCCATATAATTCGCTTGTACCACCCAAAGAGCCGCCAATAAAAGCAGAAAAGATAATAAAAGTTGTCAAATCACCGACAGACATTTTGCCTTCACTCACCAAACTTGCACCATAACCCAATACCAAAACCAATCCACCAAATAAAATAGCAATGACAAAAGAAGTAAAAAAACCTCTAAAAACTGCGACCTTTAATGCTTGACTTACAACGTTGTTTAATCGAGTTTGATAGCGATTCGTTTCCCATTTTTCATTGGTAAAAGACTTCACCACTTGAATACTTTGGAAAGTTTCTTCAACGATAACGTTAGCACTTGCCAATTCATCTTGTGTTTTCTTTGCCATCTTTCTGATATACTTCCCAAAAATGATTGCCAAGATGACTAACACAGGAAAAATCATCACCATAAAGATAGTGAGTTGAGTAGATTGAATAAATAGATAAGTTGTACCGACGATAATAGTTAAAATTTGTCTGATAAACTCTGCTAAATTAAAAGAAAGTGTGTTTTGTAGTTGTGAAACATCAGCGTTAAGCCTGCTTGTGAGTTCTCCAACGCGTCTTTGTTCAAAAAAAGTGAATGGAAGTGTTAAAATTTTAGCGTACAAAGCGGTTTGAATATCTGCCATTGCTTTTTCACTGACTTGAGAGAATAAAAATATTCTAAAGAAAGAGAAAAAAGCTTGAATAATAAGAACAACGGCAAACCAAAAGCCAACTTGAGCGATAGAACCAAAAATAGCGTCAGTTTTACCAATGGCTACATCTAAAAATTTTCCTGATAAAACAGGAATTATCAAAGAAGTAAAGATTGAAAAAGACAAAAATACCATTCCAATAATCATTTTCCATTTGTAAGGCATCACAAAAGCGAAAATAGGCTTTAATTGTGTCCAACTTTTTTTATTTTTTGTGTTAATAGTAGTAGTATTGTTCATTATTGTTTCTTTTTCTTTTTTAAATTTTTAAGTTTTAACTTTTTATGTATATCCGTAGAAACCATATCTTCTAACCAAAAGATTTCATCTTCATTTTTTTTCTCTTTTTGGACAGGTACTAAGGTGCCATTTTTAATAACATTCGTTTCACCGACTATAATTTGCGGTGGATTTTCTGTTATATCGATTGGTTTTGATTGATTCAAATGTTCCACATACATACGAAGCAAATGAGCGACTGATGTACTTCTTTCTGCTTCTGATGCGTTCTTTGGTTCTTTTTTATACGCTGCATTTTTTGCCAATAAATACAATCGATAGACAGGTCTTGTGAACGCTACATATAACAAATTCATATTTTCTAAAAAAGATTTCTCTTTTTCGATATGATACTGCAATGCAATGTGTGGAAAAACCTCTGTCAATTTTCTATCATAATATACTAATGAAGTGTCTAATCTTTTTGTTTTACCTTTTGATTCAAAACAGATGTCATTTTCTTTCAAATCTATCCAAAGCGTACTTGTATGGCGTGGATACAAGTCCCAATCTACAAAAGGCATTATCACAATTGGATATTCGAGTCCTTTAGACTTATGAATTGTAGTAATAATGACGGCATCTTCGCTTGCATTGGCGTTGATACTCAATGAATCTTTCTTTTTGTCCCAATATTCAACAAAATCACCCAAAGTAGCTTGCTTTTGTTGGTTAAATTGCAATAAAACATCTAAGAAACGAAACAAGTATTCTAATTTAGGTTGGTTTTCTAAGAGTCCGAATATACCTATTATCTTTTCAGCCAATTCGTAAAGGTTTAAAGTAGCAAGTTTGATAAAATTAAGTTCAAAACCTTCTTCTCTAAATTTATCGTAAAAGAATAAAATAGACTTTTCAGTGATTTCACCAATCAAATTATTTTCTTCAGGCGTAAGAATATGTTTTTTAACAATCTTATAAAACCAAGTAAGTGCGATGTGTTTGGACATTTTGTCATCGGGGCGATACAAAACTTTCAACATTGCGACCATAAAGACCACTCTATCATCATTACTCAACAAAAGTGCTTCTGCTGATACAATGTTAATGCCTTTTTCTTTCAAAAAGACCGCTAAACTACTTCCTTCTTTGTTTCTTCTGACCAAAAGAGTAATATCACCAAGACTCCAACCTTCATTTTTGAGGTTTATTATAATTTGATAAGTTTTGTTAAGGGCTTCTAATGTCGTTTCTTCTTTGTTTTTTCCTTCTAAAAACTCAATTTCGACACGTCCACCTTTCATATCATCTCTTTCAGGGAATATTTGTGCAAAATCTTTGTCATATACTTTTGGTAACAAAGGAAACATCTCTCCAAATGGAGTATTTTTAAGGGTTTCAAAGAAATGATTATTAAAACTAATGATTTCTTTTGTGCTTCTATAATTGGAATTGAGGTTTTCAGGCGTAAAATATTGTGCTAAAGTGCTGTATCTATCTTGTGAAAACTCATTTTTGTTTTTATCTGCGAATTGGGATAAATTATCGAAGTCGCCATTGTATAAATAGACTAATTGTTCCATTTCTCCACCTCTCCAACGATAAATGGCTTGTTTTGCATCACCAACGATTAAGTTAAAATTACCTTCGCTCAGTCCATTTTCGACCAAAGGAAGTAAATTATGCCATTGTAAAACCGAAGTATCTTGAAATTCATCTATCAAAATATGGTTATATTTTTCGCCTACTCTTTCGTAAATATAAGGAACAGGCTCTGTGGCGATAATTTCTGCAATTTTTTTGGTTGAGTCCGAGATATGAATAGAATTATTTTCTTTTTTGATGTCTTCCAATTCCTTTTCAATCTCTTTGAGCAAGGCGAGTTTGGGTAAATTTTCGTCTATTAGTTCGTAGAGATACAATCTTTGTTTTGATTCTCCTGTTCTTATGCTTTCTATTTCGTCTGCGATTTGTTTGATAGCAGGTTTGATGCTTTCGAGAGCATCAGAGAAGTCGGCAAGTTCTTTTTTTGGTTTTTGTGGAGTCCATTTATCGTTTTCGAACATTTTTAATGCGCTGTCTATTCCTGTTCCTGCCAATAAATCTTTCAATTTTGAGGTTGCTTTTTGAAAATACTTTGGGATAGCACCACTTGAAAAGAATTCGTGAGGGATTTGGTGCAAATCGATGATGTCTAATGCTTTTTTTCCTAATTCTTTTATTTTTTTTTCTGTATTTTTGATATAATCTTTGATATGTTTTCTTAGATTTTCAAAGTCTTCGATTTCGAATAGCATCAAATTTTGGATAGATTGATAGGCTTTTTCGTTGGATAATTGCCTTGCAACACTGACGAGTTCTTCTCCAACGGTTGACCAGTCTTCTCCGCCGCCTATTTTTTCTTTTATCCAGCCCATCACAAAGTCAGAAATAGTTTTATTTTGTTCTTGTCCTATTTTTTCTAAAACTCTGTCTGTTGCATTTTTGACTAAGGTTTCGTGGTCGAGTTCTATTTCATAATTATAAGGCAATTCTAATTCTCTTGTAAAAGCATTTGTAACTTTATTGACAAATTTATCGATAGTACTGACTGAAAAATCAGCATAATTATACAAAATTTTTCCAAATATTTTTCTTGCTCTTTCTCTCAAAATTTCTTTGTCTTGTTGAAGTTCTTTTGCAATTTGCTCAAGTTTATCTTCACTTTTTTTGAGTGTATTTTTTTCTAATTTATCAAAATAAGCAAAATTAAACAAATCTTTGACGATTCGTTCTTTCATTTCGTTGGTTGCATCATTTGTGAAAGTGATGGCTAAGATATGTCTAAAATAATCAGCACTATCTTTTACGAGTGCTAATTTAAGATATTCTTTGGTCAATGTATAAGTTTTTCCTGAGCCAGCAGAAGAACTATAAATTTTAAAAAGTGGTTTTTTTTGTTCCATTTTTATAGCATTAAATAGCAAAATTAGTTATTTTTTTTGAGAATTGCAAAAAAAGTTACAATTTTAAGAAAGAAATTGAAGTATTTATGCCTATATGGCTTAATACAATTTAAATGTTATTTTTTTTGAATTTCTTGCTTTAAAAAATCCTTTAACATCTTTTAACTTTTTTTAACGGTGCTTTAACCTCAACCTATTCAATAGATGATTAACTTTGCAGTGTTAAAATTCATAAACATAAAAAAATCATATTCTCATGAAAAATCTTCTTTTTATTCCATTTATTGTTTTGGCTCTCCTACTTGGATTGTTTAGCCAAACTACATTCGCACAAGAAAGCGAAACAAAAACAAAATCTTCTAAAAAAATTAAAATCAAAGTCAAATCATCAAAAGATGGAAAAGAAAAAAACTTTGAATGGAACGGCAAAGATAATGAAGAAATGCCTGAAAGTGTTAAAAAAGAATTAGAAGCATTAGGAAAAGACATTGATATCAAAAACTTTGAAATGAACATCGAAAATAGTAAAGATGGCAATGTAATCTTGTTTGATAGCAAAAAAGACGGTCAAACAAAACCAAAAATCACTATCAAAAAATTTAATTTCGATGATAAAAATGAAAATTTTGACCAATCTATCAAAATAGATATGGACGGAATCAAACAAGAAATACAAAAAAATCTTAAAAATGGTCAAAATTTTTATTTCTTTTCTGATTCAGCAAGAAAAAATTGTGAAATTAAAGTTTTTGGAGATTTAAAAGAATTAAGTAAACTTGATGAATTAAAAAACTTTGATAAAATACACATTTTTGAAAACTTTGAAGGTTTTGAAAATTTTGATGGTATGAAAGAAGGGACTACTGAAAAAACAAAAGAAGTAGACTTGGGAGACGGAAAAAAAGCAACTATCACTACAAAACGTACTGTTGTTATCACAAAAGATAAAAAGAAAGAAAGTAATAATGAAACAATAGCAGATAATATTAACATTTTTCCTAATCCTAATGATGGTAATTTTTCTTTGCAAATTGATTCAAAAGAAAAAACAACTGCGAGAATTACGATTATTAATCCAATAGGAAAAGTAGTTTTTGAACATACCACAAAAGAATTTTCAGGAAAATATTCACAACAAATCAACCTAAAAACTGATAATCAAGCAGGTGTTTATATTGTGAATATCGAACAAAATGGAAAAATAACCACTAAAAAAGTAGTTATCAAATAATTTTTATTTTTACTTCTTTATCAATTTTGATAGTATTGTATTTGTAAAATTTTTAATTTATCTTTTGATAAATGATAATCATACAAACATGATACTATCATTTTTTTATAAAAAATAAAATTGCTTGGTTTGTATTTATAAATTTTTATTTACCTTTGCGTTTATAATTAAAAAAATAAATAAAATGAAAATATTAGCGATTGGTCGTAATTATGTAGCCCATATTCAAGAATTAAATAATGAAATTCCTGATGAACCTGTCATTTTTTTGAAACCTGATACTGCAATTTTACGCAATAATGAGGCTTTTTATTTGCCTTCGTTTAGTCAAGATATTCATCACGAAGTGGAATTGGTATTAAGAGTTTGTAAAGAAGGTAAAAATATTGCTGTTGAGTTTGCTCATAAATATTTTGATGCCATTGGATTGGGTATAGATTTTACTGCACGTGATTTACAAACAAAAGCAAAAGAAAAAGGATTGCCTTGGGAAATCGCAAAGGCTTTTAATGGTTCTGCACCTATTTCTAATCATTTTATTGCTGTGAATGAATTTGCAGACTTAAAAAATATTAATTTTCATTTAGAAATCAATGGAGAAATAAAACAAAAAGGGAATACAGGTTTGGTGTTGTTTGATTTTAATCAAATAATACATCATTTATCCAAATATTTTACTTTGAAAACGGGTGATTTGATTTTTACAGGAACTCCCGCAGGTGTGGGTGCAGTTAAAATTGGAGATAGATTAAAAGGGTTTATTGAACAAAAAGAAATGTTTGATTTTGAAGTGAAATAATTTTTTTAGGTATCTAAAAAAAAGCAATAAAAAAACACAAGAAAAATATATTTTTCTTGTGTTTTTTAGTTGTATTTTCAATAGAAAAATTATTTTTTCTCTTTTACTTTATCACCTTTAGTTGTTTCTTTTTCATCTTTTTTAGGTGTTTCTTTTTCATCTTTTGCTACTTGTTTTTCGCCATTGCCTTTGCGTGCTACAAATACGCTTGATTTATCAGTTTTCCAATGATAACCATAAGTAAAGTTCAATTTTGGAATGCTTTTGTCTTCTTTATAGATTTTTGCGACATCAGATTGATAAGTATAACGACCAAAATCTGCTACAGGAAAATCATAATTACCATACATTTTTACGCTCCAACCATTTTCTTGATAAACAGAGTATCTAACGCCAGTATCATCTTGCAAAACCGCAGAAGTTTCGTTCAATATCAAATTACGAAATACTGCAAAATCAGAGTTATGCAAAATATAAGAAGCAGATTTAATAAAAGTAACTTTATCAGAAAAACCTTGAATAAATTTAACAACTGAGTTATTACCTTTCATTGCTCTATCACTCACATCACCACCGATATAATATACTTTTTGGCTTTTTTTACGGTTTTTATTCAAAAATTCAACCATTACACCTTTCACTCTGTTGTCTTTTGGTGCTTTTGGGTCTATTTTTGCGTTAGGGTCTTCGAGATTCATCAATACGGGTTTGCCACTTTCATCTACATAAAAACGTTTTGCATCAATAATTTCATTGCCTGTACGCACCAAGAAAATATTTAAAAAAGGTAATACACCTTGTCCCCATAATCCTCCCATGTGGCTTGTAATAAAATAACCTCTTGTAAATAAATCTCTCAAGGCAGTTCTCAATCCACCTAAATAATTATTAGGTAATTTATTCAAATTTGGTAAATTGCCATCTTTCTCTAATCCAAACATCAAATAATTATCACAATTTGGGAAAAATTCATAAGCAATCAAAATATCTGGACCGCTAAATGGATAAAATAAAGTTTTTCCACCTGCATTAAAATCACTTAATTCAGTTTTAGACCATTCTCTCATTTTAGAAAGACGTTCTTTATCTAATTTATTAAAGCCATCATTAAATTCTTTGAAGTGTTGTTTTCCTTGTACTGATTTTGTGATAGAATCGGTCAAAGGTGTTTTGTAAGTAACTTCTGCACCTGCCATAATTTGAGATAATGCAGTGAGTTCTTCGTTGATTTTTGGTCTTGGTTCTTCTTTTGGTTTTTGGTTTTCCGTATTTTTGTTAGTGTCATTATTTTCTTTGTTTTCGTTGTTTCCACACGCAAAAAAGAGAGCAATAATAGTTAATAAAGTGATTAAGTTCAAAAGACGCATAATTTTTGGATAATGTTTTTAGATAAATAATAAATTATTTTTAGATTAAGGTGCAAAGTTACGTTTTTTTATCATAATGTAATATTTTTTTAACATATTTTTTTATTTAGAATATTTTTTTTAACTTTGCACTTTATAACGATTACTCAAAACAAAAAAATAGATGATGTCATTAGAGCAACAATTCGAAGAAGCAAAAATTAAATCAAAAACAATCGCTACCAAACCAAGTAATGATATTCTTTTGAAAATTTACGCCTTATTTAAACAATCCACCGAAGGAGATGTAAAAGGCGATAAACCGGGTTTTTTTGATATGGTTGGGCAAGCAAAATACAAGGCTTGGGAAGAACAAAAAGGTAAATCAAAAGAAGAAGCACAACAAAACTATATAGATTTAATCAATTCATTGACACAATAAAAAATGTACGAAATTCCTTTTCATTCTCAAGATTTAGCCAATTATCGTTTTTTAGTAACGGGTGGTGCAGGCTTCATCGGTTCTAATATTGTCGAATATTTATTAAAATACAATGCAAAAGAAGTAAGAATTTTGGATAATTTGGCAACAGGTTTTTTTGAAAATATTGAAACATTTATCCAACAACCTAATTGTAACTTCATAAAAGGTGATATTAGAGATTTGAACACTTGTCAAGAGGCTTGTAAAGACATTGATATTGTATTGCATCAAGCAGCATTAGGCTCTGTTCCACGAAGTATTAATGACCCTATTACCACTAATCAAGTGAATATTGATGGTTTTTTGAATATGTTGGTGGCAGTGCGTGATAACAATATCAAAAGAATGGTTTATGCTGCTTCCTCTTCTACTTATGGTGATAGTCAAACATTGCCCAAACAAGAAGATATTATCGGAAAACCACTTTCACCTTATGCGGTTACAAAATATGTCAATGAATTATATGCTGATGTTTTTGCTAAAACCTATAATATGGAACTCATTGGGTTACGTTATTTTAATGTATTTGGACAAAGACAAAGTCATCAAGGAGAATATGCCGCAGTGATTCCTATTTTTATGAAAGCATTGACCGAACAAAAATCGCCTTTTATCAATGGTGATGGAGAACAAACAAGGGATTTTACTTTTGTTGAAAATGCAGTACAAGCAAATATTTTGGCAGGATTTACACAAAACGTTGATGCAATCAATCAAGTCTATAATGTAGCAGTGGGTGATAGAACTTCTTTGAATTCATTGTTTCAAATTATTCAACAATTAGCCAATGTAAAAATTGAGCCTACTTACAGAGAGAATAGGAGGGGAGATGTGAGAGATTCTTTAGCAGATATTTCAAAAGCACAAAAATTGTTAAATTATCAACCAAGAATAAAAATAGAGGAAGGTTTAAAAAAGGCTTGGCAATCATTTATAACAAAAAAATAAAAGAAAAAGAACAATATTTTGAAGTGGAAGTATTATTTCAATTGAAAGAAGGTAAATTATTTCGGAATTTTGATATGAAAATCAGTATAAGAATTTTCTAATGAGGTTACTTCTACCTCTATTTTAAGTCTATCCAAAGCACTTTTTACAACATATAAACCTAATCCATTGCCTTTTGAAAGTTCGGAACCCCTAAAAAACATATCATAAATTTGGGGGAGATGTTCAATTGAAATCCCTGTGCCATTATCTCTAATCATAATATACAACCAATCAAAATGTTCTTTTACTTTCAAAGAAATATGAGGCGCTTTTTCAGGGTCTTGTGTACGAAAATTAATAGCATTTTCTATCAAATTTTGTATTACAATTTCTAAAATTTCATAATCACTTTCAAAGCCATATGTTTCTATATTAGTTTCAAAAGTAATTTTATTTTCTATGATAATTGTTTCAAATTTATCTTGAATAGCTTGTATCAATTCTTCAAAATCAATACGTGATAATTCTATTTCTTTTTCTCTTAAATAACTAATTTGATGTAATTTATCTAACATTCTATCCATTTTATGAGAAGTTTCTTCTATTTTTTGGATATATTCCATAGTAGGATTATCAGGTGTAGAAGTCATTGTGGCTAATTGAGATAAACCAACTAAAGTAGCAACAGGCCCTTTAAAATCGTGTGAAGCACGATAGATAAGTACATCTAATTCTTCGTTTACTTTCATCAATTCTGTATTTGTCTTAAAAATCTCATCTGTTCTATGTCTTACTAATTCGTTGAGATGTTCGTTCATATCTGTCAAAGTATCATTTGCTTTTTTTATTTCTTTTTGTGCATGTTCTATGATTTCATTTTTTGCCAATAGTTCATCTCTTTGTGCTTCTATTTCTTCGTGACTTTGTTCTATTTCATTTTTTTGTATTTCTATTTCATTTTTTTGTGTTTCCAATGCTTTGTTACTTTTTTGCCTTTGCACTACAATTATTATCAACAAAATAATGACTAAAGTTAAAAAAATAGCACCACCAACAAAAACATAAAGATAATTTTCTCTTTGTTTGATTTGTAAGTCATAAAATTTTTGTGCCTTTGAAAAAAGGTGAGGATTATCAACATCTTTGTCTTCTACTTCACTTCTTAGATTGACCGCTTTTAAAAAAAATTGTGTACTTTTTGCTTCATCACCTAATTTATCATATAAAATACCAAGATTAACACAAATCTCACCTGCTTTTAATTTATCAGATTTTTCTATGTAATTGAGTGCTTTGATATAATTTTCGAGTGATAGTTTATAAAATTCGTTTTCTAAATAAGATTGATTATAATAATAATCAGCAATTATTTTATGAGCATTAGATATTTTTTCATCATTTTTAGTTGCTTGATAGATTTCTAAGGCTTTTTTATAGCTTTCAATACAAAATGTTTTTCTTTTTACCTCATCTTTAAAATAAATATTACCCAAACAAACCAAAGCATCACCTTGTCCTATTTGATATTTGATTTGTAAAGCAATTCGATAAGCTTGTGAGGCATAAAATTCTGCTTGTCCATATTGTTTGTTAATAAAATATTCGTTAGATAAAAGATTAGAAGTATTTACCCAAGCGGTATCAGGCTTTGCTTTTAACGTTGTGAGTGCAGTACGTAAACTATCCAACCTGAAACATTGTGCAGATAGAAAATAATGTGTATTGAGTACCAATAAAAAAAATACAAAAGGAAGTATTTTTTTTAAATATTTTTGATTTAGAAAGAACATTTGGTAGTGTTTTTTGTCGTTGTACTTACCAAGTTATACGTGTAATTTTTTGCAAAAGTATGAATTTTTTATGAATTTTTCATATTTTTCCCTATAAATTTTAAGAATCTCCATAAAAAAACTTAATTTTGCACATATTTATCATACAGAAATGAAAAAAACACTATTGATTACTCTTTTTATTTATTTTTTTTTGGGTGCTTTGTTGATTATTTTTTTTAAAAAAGGTCAATTTGAATTGTGGCTCAATCAACAACATCATTCATTTTTTGATTTTCTTTTTTATTATATTACTTTTATAGGTGATGGACTTTTTTCTATTTTAATGGTAATTTTAATGCTTTTTTATCGTTGGAGAATTGCAGTTTTGATTGGAATAACTTTTGCAATTTCAGGTCTTTTGTCTTTATTTTTAAAACAAATTGTTTTTCCGATAGCACCAAGACCTGCCGCATTTTTTGATGAATTAAAGATACAAAATATTTATTATGTATTATCAAAACAATCAGAAATTAGTTTTAGTAATAGTTTTCCATCAGGGCATACAACGACTACTTTTGCTTTATTGATTGTATTTTGCTTGTGGGGGAAAACTGAAAAATATACAATTTTTTGGATATTTTTGGCTTTTTTGGTGGCATTGTCAAGAGTATATTTATTACAACATTTTTGGATTGATACTTATTTTGGGGCATTATTAGGAACAATGGTGAGTGTGTTAGTGTATTTGTATAGCAAAAAAAAGAAATTTATTTTATAAAAAATGATAGCATATTTGAAAGGAAAAATAACACAAAAAGAAACAACTTTTGTGTTGATAGAAGTGCAAGGCGTAGGTTATTTTGTGCGTGTTTCGGTGCCTACTTCTGAGTTGTTGGTCGAAAATACAGATTGTCAATTACATACACACTTACAAATCAAGGAAGATGCACATAGTTTGTATGGTTTTTTGGATATTCAAGAAAAATTTTTGTTTTTACATCTTATAGAAGTATCAGGAGTGGGTGCTAATACAGCAATGATAATTCTCTCTTCAATGACAATAGCGGAAATAAAAAACGCAATCGTGCAAGAAAACGTGGCGGCAATTCAAAAAATAAAAGGCATTGGTTTGAAAACTGCACAAAGATTGATTTTAGAATTGAAAGATAAAATCAAAAAAGATTATTTGGAAATTACCGCTATCAGTTCTACCTCTGGAGGTGGACATACTGCACGTATTATGAAAACAAAAGCAGACAGCTTGGCGGCTTTGATGGCATTGGGCATTTCAAAAACAATCGCAGAAAAAAATATTGATGCAGTTATCAAAAAACATGGGGCAGATATTTCTACTGAACAAATGATAAAATTTGCATTGCAGTCTTAAATGATGCAATAAATATATCATTTTAACAAAAATTGGACATAAATAAAAAATAAAAGTTACATAAAGTAATATTTTGATGTTCGTAGGCTATAAAAAATGAATGTACCAACGGGCTTTAGCCTCTTGCCATCAACAGACTGAAGTCCGTTGGTACGTTTTTTCTTGATTTAATGGCAGTGTACAAACGTACAAGTTTTATTCTTTTTGTTTTTTTGAAACACTTAACGTAGTTGTGGTTTTTTTATCTTTCTCATCAAATAAATTATCTTTTTTTTCTTTTTTAATCTTTGCTTCTTCAAATTTCATATTATCAAACTCAATATTTGGCTCTCCTTTCTCATTGAGTTCTTTTACGATTATTGTTCTTGTAAATTTACGTTTTCCATTCACATAAGGATTATACATACATTGTAGTAATTTGTAACCGCTATTTAATACTCCCCGTTGTATTGGACTAACAGAAATCGCAAAAGGTTTGTAATAATCGTCGGGAACAAAATTATCTACGACAAGCATACCTTTATCATCATAATATTGTTTTGAAATTTTACTCAATGGTTTTATTTTTTCTGTTTTATGTGTCTGTAGTATGTTAGTATATACCAATGCTATAGCATTTTTTTTCTTGTATGTTGGTGTTAAAAACCAATCAAATCTATGTGGAAGAACAAATATTTTATTATTGTTCCATAAATCTTTTGTCCAAGTATATTGAGCTGCTGTTTTATTTCCTAAACAAATTACATCTTTTCCTGTGGATTGCATACATTTCCAAAAATGTTCAAACTTTGAAAAAGGAGGATTGGTAATAATAACGTCTGCTTCGTTTTTGGCAATACGCATACACTCATTATCATTATACGAACCGTGAAATTTTGATTTTTCACCAATCGGTGGTATTCTTATAATCTTTTTGCCGTCATATTTTACAATAAATCCATCATAGTCATTGTATTGATTACTAAAAAGAGAACCCGAAAAATCCAATTTAGAGCCGTCAAAATGTGTCGAAATAATTTGTTTTAATTGCAGTTTTTCAAAGTTATTATAAAAGTAAATCCAAAAGCCTGATTGTCCTGCATCATCACAATTCATGTACACGACTTTATTTTTCCAATAATCTGCTCCAAAATGATTTACGATTGTATCTACATCATCATAAAAAGTATAACACTCATCGCTTTCAATAGAAACCATATCTTCATCATCGTTGTATCTTCCTTTACTTTGCGTTTTATTCATTCGTACCTGTCCAGTTAGACTACTTTTTTCATTTACTTGTAGCAAAGCGAATAGAGAAATCAAAGGAAATATTTTTTGCCAAATAGCAGCACGTAAATCTTTGCTATCCAAACTACATTCTCTACCTTTACCCACAGAATTCCATTCAGGTAATCCATAAATAATTTTTAGAATTTCATCAGCATTATCTTCGACTTTTATGGGTAATATCCATTCAACTTTTTTGCCTTTTTGTCCTTTCCACTTGTAACCGCCACGACCTCTGTGTAATTCTATTTGTCCTTCTGAACTTTCTAAAATCACATAGTCAATTTTATCTTTTTCCATACATCTAAATTTTTTATTCAACAAAGATAAGGAATTTATTTTTCAAAACCTAATATGATGTTAAAAAATATTAGACTTTCTATGAAAGTATGTACCAATGGAGTTTAGCCTATTGTGGTCAAAAGGCTAAAGCCCGTTGTTACGTTTTTTTATCTTTCTCATCAAATAAATTATCTTTTTTTTCTTTTTTAATCTTTGCTTCTTCAAACTTTATATTATCAAACTCAATATTTGGCTCTCCTTTCTCATTGAGTTCTTTGATGATGATTGTTCTTTTAAATTTATATTTATTATCTACAACAGGGCGATAACTGGATTGTAATAATTTGTAACCGCTATTTAACACACCATTTTTGATTGGACTGACAGAAATGGCAAATGGCTTGTAATAATCGTTTGGCACAAAATTATCTACAACAAGCATACCTTTATCATCATAATATTGATTTAGAATTTCGTTTAATGTTTTTATTTTGTCTGTTGTGTGGTTTTGGTAAATATTTGTAAAAACATAAGTAAGTGCTCTTTTCTTTTTATATGTTGGTGTTAAAAACCAATGAAATTCAGAAGTTAAAACTGATATTTTTTTGTTGTTCCATAGTTCTTTTGTCCAAGTATATTGAACTGCCGCACCATTTCCAATACAAATAATATCTTTTTTTGTTGATAACATACATTTATAAAAATGTTCAAATTTTGAAAAAGGTGGATTGGTAATAATAACATCTGCTTCGTTTTTGGCAATACGCATACATTCATTATCATTATACGAACCGTGAAATTTTGATTTTTCACCAATCGGTGGCATTCTTAAAATCTTTTTACCATCATATTTTACAATAAATCCGTCATATTCACTGTATTGATTACTAAAAAGAGAACCAGAAAAGTCTAATTTTGAGCCATCAAAATGGGTTGAAATGATTTGTTTTAATTGTAATTTTTCAAAATTATTATAAAAATAAATCCAAAAGCCTGATTGTCCTGCATCATCACAATTCATATACACGACTTTGTTTTTCCAATAATCCATTCCAAAATGATTTACGATTGTATCTACATCATCATAAAAAGTATAACATTCATCGCTTTCTATCGAAACCATATCTTCGTCATCATTATATCTTCGTTTGGTTCTTGTTTTATTGAGTCGCTCTAAATCTGTCAAATTACTTTTTTCATTCACTTGTGGTAAATCAGCAACTGAAATTAAAGGAAATATTTTTTGCCAAATAACAGAGCGTAAATCTTTGCTATCATAGCTACATTCTTTGCCTTTGCCTACAAGGTTCCATTCAGACAAATTATAAATTTCTTTTAAAACTTCGTCTGCATTGTCTTGCACTTTTATTGGTAAAATCCATTCAACTTTTTTGCCTTTTTGTCCTTTCCAATTATAACCACCTCGACCTCTGTGCAGTTCGATTTGTCCTTCTGAACTTTCTAAAATTACATAGTCAATTTTATCTTTTTCCATACATCTAAAATTTTTATTCAACAAAGATAAGGAATTTATTTTTCAAAACCTAATATGATAGATAGAAAATAATGAAAAAAATGAATATTTATATTTTTCTCTCTAATTGATTTAAGTCTAAAAAACCTAAAACTATCACAAGCATACCAGATTTTAGAAACTGCATAATAATCTTCTGTGTAAAAATTTTGTATATGTTTGAAATTTTAAGAAAAATATGTATCTACGTAAAAAAATGATGTTTTTTTGTGAAAAATATGATTGCAAGGACGAGGCTTGTCCTCGCCCTTTATACAAACAAGTGAGGATAATCCTCGCTGTTACATATTAAATATTTTGCCGTTTTAACTAATATACAAAAATTTTACACTAACCCTTTTTATAATATCTACATGTAAATAAAAAATTAATATATATATATTTACTAAATTTTTACTCTACCCTACTATTTTTTAGGTTTTTTTAAATTTTTTTTTTGAAATAAAAAAAGAAAAGACTAATTTTGAATTCTAAACCTCAATAAAAGTCTTT